>CAZXDS010000131.1:0-10045 GCA_964639525.1 uncultured Melioribacteraceae bacterium
GAGATCGGATTTTGATTTATAGAAAAACTCACTTTAGTCTCTCTTAAAAAGAGAGGAAAGTTTGGTTTAGAAAAACATTTGTTATTTATTTTCCGTTTTTTTTAGTAGAAATCAGTTTAACAATTTCCGCTTTTTCCATAGTAATCAATCCGCCGCTATTACTCTGTTCAAATATTTCCTTAACAAGGGGAATAAACTTATCAATTCTTTCAATCTCGTCAACAATCTCAATAACAAGCGGAAGGTCCTCCGAAATTGTAAGAAATTTTGCTTTATGTATTACACTGTTCGCCCCGAAACCCGAAATACCGCGATAAACGGTTGCACCGGCCAATTCTTGTTTTCTGGCTTCTATAACAATTTTTTCATAAAGACTGACTGCTCCGCACTTATCTGATTCACCTAAAAAAATGCGTAGTAATTTTGCTTCTCCTTTTATTTCCATTGCATCACCTTGTAATTATGTAACCTAAGTAAATACCTGACATTGTTAGAACAAAATTTAGGAATATATTTAAAAAAGCGAGTAAAAATTCCGAACTTCTCAAAAGCATAACAGTTTCAAGAGAAAATGAGGAAAATGTTGTAAATCCACCGCAAAAGCCAACAGCGATTAGCAATTTCAGTTCAGGCCGAAGCAATCCGCGCATATCTAAACCGAAAATAACTAAGCCGATTATGAAGCTGCCAACCACATTTACAACCAAAGTTCCCGTAGGGAAATAAAGATTAAACAATCTATTGGAATATGCCGAAATCCAATAGCGAAAAGCCCCGCCAAATCCGGCACCAAAAAAAACAAGTAAAAATTTCATAAAATATTTCTTAACTATTCAATTAATCTATAATTTAAATATACTAAGATTAGTCATTACAATAAATTGCATATGTGATCAAAAATTGACCATCTAAAAATTGAGAATATCAAATATTTTAGCTACTTTACAATTGAAATATTAATTTATTATCTAATAAGTATCTTGAGTAAAATATGAAAATGGATTGGAACAAATTTATTGACCACACACTGAATATTACTCTTTATGAGAATTATGGTGTCGTTTACAGTGACAAAAAGGAAGAAAAAAGACCTAATTTTTACGAGATAGTTTTCAAAACAGGAAAACTTGTTGGTATTTATGATGACGGCTTACTTTTAGAGACAATAAGAGAAAACCAAATTATAAGAACTTTTGTTCCATTTAGTTCAATTAAGTGTGCAGATATTTTCTAAATGAAAAAAACTTTTAGGGCAATACTATCTGTTTTTCTATTTTTTTGTAGCATAACTACTTTTTCCCAAGATTTTGTTGAAATCAAATCCTTACAGACATATTTAGGCGATGATCAACTTAAAATTCCAATTGTTAACCGCTCAAATCCTCGAAATTTAAAATTAACAATTGAATTTGACGTTGATTCCGATACTTCCCCATTGCTTGAAATTAGATTTAAATTCTGCAATAATAATTGGATACCCGAAGACAATATATTTTTGAACAATCCTTTCCGTAATTTTGCAAATAATCTTTGGCTAAATCGATTGCCGACTACTGTAGAAATGGCACGTTATCATTATAAAGGATCCTTTCCAAATGAACAAATTGATTTTCCTTTCGATGGGAAATGGATTTATGAGATTGTGAATACTGATAATGACAACGAAGTTTTGGACGGTGGAAAATTTATTGTGGTTTCAAACAATGTTGCTCTGAATATTAAGGTAAGAGAAAGCTCTTTGATAAACACTGCTGTAGAAAACAATGAATTAAATAAAGCTTACGAAATGGAAGTTGAATTTAATTTGCCGGATAGTCTTTATCCGAATTATGTTGAGAATGTGGAGATAATAAAAAATCACTTGTTTGATTTTCCCGTTGTAATTAAAAAAGAAGTAACTGATAACAGATATTTGGATTGGGACGGAGCAAGGCATTTTATTTTTGGAGCAAGAGATGTTTTCCTGGGTAATAGTTACAGGCAGACCAATTTAATGGACAAAAACAGATTTGCACCGCCAACTGCTAATGCCCAATTAGACAGAATTGAAACATCTAATTTCTATAAAAATCTACAAAATGATTTTTTTGGCGGGATGAAATTATTAAATTGGAAAAACGAATACGCACAATATATGGATGTGAATTTTACACTTCGTGCTCCCGAAGAACTTGATAAAGATGTTTTTCTTGTGGGAGCATTTACGGATTGGGAGGTTTGGCCTTCCTATAAAATGAAGAAGAATAAGGATAATCTTTATACAATAACCGTCGAGTTAAAAAGAGGAATTTACGATTATCAATACGTTACCGGTAATGATAACGGGAATGATATTTCAGATTTGGACTGGTTTTATTTAGAGGGAAATAATTTCAAAAGAAGAGCTGTTTACAACATTTTTTTATATTATAAAACCACCGAAGATGGCGAATACGATAAAATAATTGGATATAAAAGGATTGTAATTAATGGGAAAAGATAAAATTAAAATCGGTGTTATTGGCACAGGGCATCTTGGTAAATTTCATACTAAATTATTAAAAGAAATTGATAATTGTGAATTTTCAGGCATTTATGATTTGGATACTAAAAGAGCGTTTCACATTGGGAATGAGTTCTCTGTTAATGTATTTTCAACACTTGAAGCAATGTTTGATGAAGTTAATGCCGTTTCTGTCGTAACTACTACAAGTGCACATTATGAGATTGTTAAAAAATGTTTTGCTGCAAATAAGCATGTAATTGTTGAAAAACCGATAACCGCAACAATAGCGGAAGCCGAAGAATTGGTAAGAATTGCTAAAGAAAAGCAATTGATTTTTCAAGTCGGACACATAGAACGATTTAATCCGGCATTACTTGCAATTGAAAAATATAACCTACAACCGATGTTCGTTCAAACAGACAGACTCGCACAATTTAATCCGCGAGGAACAGATGTTGCCGTAGTACTTGATTTAATGATACACGATATTGATATTATTCTCAGCCTCATAAAAAGCAAAGTAAAAGAAGTTCACGCAAGCGGTGTTGCCGTTGCTTCTGACAAATTAGATATTGCAAACGCACGAATCCAATTTGAAAATGGGGCTGTTGCAAATGTTACGGCAAGCAGAATATCGCAGAAAAAAATGAGAAAAATGAGAATATTCCAAAAAGACGGTTACTTTTCTATGGATTTTGACTCAGGAGTTTCAGAAGTTTTCAGATTGGTTCCTCCACAGGAAATTACCGGAACTGATTTTATTTCATTTGGTGAACTTGGAGTAGGCGAACAAAAGAAGGTTGTTCTTTATCAGCAACCTGAGCATGCTCCCATTAACGCTCTAAAGCACGAGCTCCAGCTTTTTGTTAATTGTGTTATTGAACATAAACAACCGGTTGTTTCAGGTGAAGACGGTTTGCGTGCTTTAAAAATTGCAGAAATGATTATTGAAAAAATTGAACAATCTAAAATGGAGTTAAAGTGAAACTTATAAAGAAATACTACGTGCTTCTGTTTATTTTTTCTGTTGCGATAAGTTCATGCACTGTACCGCAAATAATTAGTAGTATTCCGAATCTGAAATATAAAATTAAATCAGCTAATAATTTTTCACTTGCTGATATTCCACTATCCGGTAAAAATAAAATAAAAGATTTTAATCCGTTTGATTTAATTAAATTAACTGCAGCGGCTGCAACAAAATCCATACCGTTAACTATGACAATTAATCTTGAAATAAAAAATCCGGGAAATAAATCTGAAGGAAAATCTTCCTATTCTACATTGCTGAAATCATTTCCGTGGAAACTTTATTTAAATAATAAGGAAGCCGTCAGCGGAAATATTGCCAAACCTCTTGCAATTCCAACTCCAGGTAACTCCAAAGTTATACCGATAAAAGTTACAATAAATATTTTTAAGTTTATATCAAATAATTCTATCTCGGATATTCTAAATCTAATTCTTAAAGCAAGTAACACGGGCGGAAAAAGCACTCGGATTAAGCTGATTGCACAACCAACATTTGAAACTTTTGCCGGTGATTTCAAATGGCCAAATATTATTACAATTGTTAATCAAAAACTATAACTATTATGAAAGAAAATTATGTTATCGGAATTGACCTCGGCGGAACAAATATTAAGTTTGGTTTAGCAAATGAGAAAGGTAAAATCACAAAAAAAATTGTACTTCCTGCCAAAACAGAAAAAGGTCCTGAATCTGTAATTTCTCAAATATTGAAAGGTATAAATTTACTTTTGGATAAATCGGAAGTAAATATTAAAGGAATTGGCATTGGTGCTCCGGGTACTGTAATTTCTGAAAAAGGTACGGTTGAAAATCCACCAAATTTTCCCGGATGGGAAAAGGTTCCACTCGGTAAAATTATTTCCAAAAACACCAATATTTCTGTTCAAGTTGAAAATGATGCAAATGCTGCTGCAATTGGTGAACTTATTTACGGAACAGGCAAAAAATTAGATGATTTTTTAATGGTTACTCTCGGTACAGGAGTTGGAGGCGGAATTGTAATAAACAAAAAACTTTACCGAGGAAGTCATGGTGCTGCCGGTGAGATTGGGCATGTTTCAATTGACCATAATGGAAGAAAATGCAAATGCGGTTCTAAAGGTTGTGTGGAAACTTATATCGGAAATAATTATTTAATTAAAAACGTAAGACGAAATTTATACAAACATGGCGATTCTTTAATTACTAAAATGATTAAGAAAGATAAATCGTTACTTTCACCAAAATTAATTAGCGAAGCAGCTGAACAGCATGATGATTATGCGATTTCGATTATTGTTGAAGCCGGTCGTTCTCTCGGTTACGGAATTGCATCTGTAATAAATGCGATAGACATTACAAATGTTATCATTGGCGGCGGTGTTGCCGGATTTGGTGAAATTTTATTTCGCTCAATAGAAACTACAATTCAACAGAGAGTTATGAAACCATTTAGAGATAAAATTCATATTTTCCCTGCAAAATTAAAAAATGAAGCCGGAATTAAAGGAGCTGCCGCTTTGGTCTTCTATAAATCTTAACTAATGTTTACATTTAGCATTTGATTCTTAGATTTTTTTAACGGATATTATTCCCAATTGTGAAAAACATTTTTTATTTAATAATATTTATTTCTATTTCAAGTATTTACGGACAAGAAATTTCTGTTAGTAATTCTCCGTCCGCTAAGGATTCTCTTATTGCTAATAACCAAATTTTTGCAGATTCAACAATTGTTCCCGATTCCACTTCAGTTCCTGATTCAATAAAAAATAATAATGGTGATATTGATGCAGTAGTTTACGCTACAAGCAGCGATTCCTTGTTTTTTAATGTTCACAGTAAAAAAATGTATATCTACGGTGAGGGAAAAGTAAAATATAAAAAAACTGATTTATCCAGCGGTCAAATTGATGTTGACTTTGTTACATCACAAGTATCAGCGAGAGGCTGGAAAGACAGCACGGCAAAAAAAGACACAGGATTTACAGATACGCCTGTTTTATCCGAAGATGATGAGGTTTACGAAGGAACACGACTCACTTATAATTTTAAAACACAGCGCGGTTTTATTTCGCTTGCGACAAATAAAAAGGAAGGCTCACGTTACGGCGGTGAAAAAGTAAAAAAGGTTGCTAAGAATACTTATTTTATTAAAAATGGAATTTACACTACTTGCAAATCAGATCCGCCGCACACACATTTTCAAGCTTCCGAAATGAAAGTAATTCAAAAAGATAAAATAATTGCACGATGGATTTTCATGTATATTGAAGGAGTTCCTCTCCCCATTCCTATTCCGTTTGCAGTTTTTCCAAATGAAACTGGTAGAAGGTCCGGCATAATTGTTCCTACTTTCGGACAAACTGCCCGGCAAGGGTCATACTTTAGAAATTTCGGATATTTTTTTGCACTTAGTGATTATTATGATTTGGTGTTAACCGGTGATTACTACACGCGAGGTGGTTTTGGACTTAAAAGTAGAGTTCGTTATTCCAAGCGTTACAGCTACACCGGAAATATTAATGCTTCCTATTCAAAACAAGTTATCGGCGAATCAAATGATCCGGATAGAAGCCAAACTATTGATTGGCGAATATCAATGAATCATAATCAGCAATTGGACCCGACAATGCGTTTGAACATGAATTTACAATTTCAATCAGGTTCATATCTTCAAAATAACACAACCGGTTACAATGATTTATTGACGAGCGATATTATTTCAAATGCTACTTTATCAAAACGGTGGGATAAATCCGGAAACAGTATGACAATAAATTATTCGCGCCGTCAAAAATTACAAACCGGAGATATTTTTGAAGAATTACCTAATATATCTTTTTCAGTTCCGGCATTTTTCCCGTTTCAGAAAAAAGGGAAAAAACTTTCCGGAAATAACCGGAAATGGTACGAGTCTTTGAGTATCAGTTACAGCAGTCGCTTTAAAAACAGACGAAACAAAGTTGATGGAATTTTAAGTATTCGCGGAGGCTTTCAACATAATATCGGAATAAATTCAGCTTCAAAAATTGGTTACTTCAACATTTCGCCAAGAGTGAGTTACACTGAAAAATGGTACAATAAATATACTGTTAAACAAAACTTTATTCTTAATGATATTGATTCTACGGGAAAAGTAATTCCGCGTGATTCGCTTGTTTCAAACGATGCACATGCAATAAAAGCGGTGCGTACTTTTAATATCGGGCTATCGGCACAGACAAAAATATACGGAATGTTTAATATCAATTCCATCGGTATTGAAGCTTTAAGACATACGATTGAACCGAGAGTTACTTATTCGTTTCGTCCTGACTTTTCTACAGACACTTGGGGATATTACAATTCTTACAAAACAGCCGACGGAAAAACGGTAACCTATGATAAATTCGGCAGTGAAGTTTTCGGCGGAGCTTCACAAGGTGAAAGTCAAAGGTTGAATTTTTCTCTCGGCAATATCTTTGAAATTAAAACGATAAAAGATCCTACCGACACAACCTCGCAGCAGAAAAAAGTAAGACTGCTCAATGTTGATGCCGGTTTGAGTTACAATTTTTCGGCGGACAGTTTGCGCTTATCCGATTTAAATATCAGTTACAGAACACAAATAAGCGATTTGCTTAATCTTTCGGCACGTACAGGATATACATTTTACGATTACGACGGGATTAATCGAATTAACAAATTCCTCGCTTCCCAAGGCAAAGGCTGGTTTAGATTAAATAATTTATCGCTTTCTGTTTCAACATCTTTAAGCAGTGATAAAATTAAAAAGTATTTGTCTTCAGACGGTTCTTTGGATGATAAAAAAAGTAAGACGGATAAAAAGAATCATTCTCAGTTACTCGGGGAAACCAACGAATCAATTTACGAAGATAAAAAACCTGATATAACAATTCCTTGGAATTTGAGTGTAAATTATAATTATTCAATGAATAAGGCTACTCCGATTAATGCAATAATAAATTCAAACATAAGTGCTAATTTCAGCATTAATATTACGAAGAATTGGAAAATCACTGCACGCGGAAGTTACGATTTTCAGCGAAAGGAATTTTCTGCACCAACGATAAATATTTTTAGAAATCTTGATTGTTGGGAAATGAGTTTTACTTGGAATCCGATTGGAACGTATCGGGGATTTCGATTTGATATCCACATGACCGCTCCGGAACTGCGTGATATAAAAGTTACTCGCTCCGAAGGATTATATACGGGAAGAAGATAAATGCAGACTTACATTATTGACGGGAATAATTTAATTGGGAAAATTAAAAATCTTTTTGCAGCTCAAAAACTTAATCCGCAAAATTCGCGTGAACAATTGGTGCATATTCTCGATAGATATTTTTCAACGAAAAAACAAAAACTGTCACTGCATTTTGATGGCTTTCCGGGTATAGGAATAAAATCGGTTAAAGGAAGAATTTCATATTCCGGAAACAAAACCGCCGATTATGAAATAAAAAAAGAAATTGAACGAACAAATAATCCAAGACTTTTAACGGTTGTAACATCCGACCACGAAATACAAAACTTTGCCAAAGTATGCGGTTGTAAAGTAATTAAAAGTGAAGATTTTAAAAAACAATTATTTGTAAAAACCGATTCCGTTTCTGAGGAAGAAATAGCAAAATCAATATCAACTGATGAAATGAAAAAAGCATTTGGTGTTGATTAAGTAATTGTGGATTTTCTTTGTTTGTTCAATTATAATAAAGTATATTCTGTAATATATAAATAATTATAGAGTCCATTCTAAAAAGTAATATTTTTACTAACCCACGACTTCAGTCGTGGGGAAACAGACTAAAAACAAACTTCCCCAAACGGACTAAAGTCCGTTTGGGGCTTTTTAGAGTGGACTTATTATATAACATGTGATTCCGTTATATACAATAGGCCTGGTAAAATGTGTGGTGCAAATTAAAACAGAGATGGTAGATAAAGAAATTAATTAAATTAAGAGATAAATTATGACAGAGAAAGCATTAGTATTTAGTGAAAATGAATTTGGAAAGATCGATGGAAAAGTTGCCAATGGGCTTGTTCGATATTCGGAAAAATATAAAATCGTTGGCATTATTGACAGTACAAAGGCAGGTCTTGATGCAGGCGAATGTCTTGATGGAAAAAAAAAAAGAATTCCTATATTCCGGAGTATTGATGATGCTTTGGACAATTTGGGGTATATTCCAAAATATTTCATTTATGGTATTGCACCGCTTGCCCCGTTTCTTGACAAAGAACAGAGACAAGTTATTATAACAGCAATGGAAAATGGGATGAATATTATAAACGGACTGCCGGAATTCTTTACCGACGATAAAGAGTTTATGCAGAAAGCGGGTGAATGTAATGTTAAAATATCTGACTTCAGAAAACCTCCCAAACGAAAAGACTTGCACCTTTTTACCGGAGAGATTTTCAAAATCAAAACTCCTGTAATAGTTGTTACCGGTACAGATTGTGCCGTTGGTAAAATGACCACTGCACGGTATATTGTTGAAGCATTAAAAAATGAAAACATAAAAGCTGTATTTATAGCAACGGGACAAGTGGGTTTGCTCCAAGGTGCAAAGTACGGTATGGCTTTGGATGTACTAACTTCCGGTTTTACGACAGGGGAAGTTGAAAAAGCAATTGTGGATGCTGTTAACACAGAGCATCCGGATATCATTATTGTTGAGGGACAAGGCGGATTAAGTCATCCTGCATTTAATTCATCAAGTGCCATTATAAAGGGTTCAAATGCTGATGCACTAATTATTCAGCATTCGCCAACAAGAAAGCATCGTTGTGATTTCCCTGAAATTCCCATGCCTAAATTGGAAAATGAAATAGAACTTAACGAGGTATTTTCGGAATCAAAAATAATTGCTATTACAATTAACGATGAGAATATGACTGACACTGAATTGGAAAATACAATAGCAGAATATGAAGACAAATACAAACTACCTGCTACAAATGTTTTAAAATATGGATGCGATAAAATAATTAAAAAGATATATGAAGTATTTCCCGAAATACTAAAGTAAATTCAATTGATATGATAATGCCAAGTATAGAGATAAACTTAGGGAAAATTGCTCATAACGCAAAAATATTGAAAGAACTTTATGGCTCAAAAGGTATTGATATAATTGGCGTAACAAAAGTAGTTTGCGGAGACCCTGCCATTGCCGGAGTTTTAGTAAAAAGTGGTATTGCTATCCTCGCCGACTCAAGAATTTCAAATATTGTAAGGATGCGTGATGCAGACATACATGCACAATTTCTTCTGCTAAGAACCCCGCTGAGTCAATCTGAATCAGTAGTGAAATATGCTGATATCAGTCTTAATTCAGAGCTTTCTGTAATCAACAAAATCTCAAAATATGCAGTAAGACAAAATATCACGCATAAAATTATATTAATGGTGGAACTGGGAGATTTAAGAGAGGGATTTATGCCATCCGACCTGGGAAATACCGTTAATGAGGTGATCGGATTGAAAGGAATTGAACTTGCCGGTATCGGAGCAAATTTAGCTTGCTTTGGCGG
>CAZXDS010000132.1:0-10012 GCA_964639525.1 uncultured Melioribacteraceae bacterium
CGCTTTTTGCTGGTTAATATAAGCATTTATTTACTCTTATGTTAGTGCCATTACCTCCAAAGGGGGTTACTTGTTTGCTCGAATATTCTATCGGAAGATTAACCATTTGGGTTACTTTTATTTTTGTTTTAAGTTATGCAAATATATCTATTTATGTGACTTTTTTGAAGTCTATTGCATAATGCAGGTTTAATCCATTTACACAAAACTTTTTACACTCCCTTAAGTTATCTTAACAAGATAGTTGGGGCAATATAATTAAATATTTGTGTTTACTTCAGCATAAAATAATAATAATTTATCGAACCAATCCTGCTTAATGAATGTTTCAATTTTTAAATTTTCACCTATAACTGTCATCTTGCATTTTCTGTTTTCAATTAGTTCTTCAATTTTATCATTAGGTATTTTAATAACCAATTCCTCAGTCAATCCATTTAAGCCGTCCTGCATTCGTATTGGTGGGCTTTTTACAACGTATTCCGATTCAATACCATCAATATTAAGTTTAATTTTTGATAACACCGCCCATTGATTACCTTGATACAAAATATCAAAAGCGTAGCTGCGTTTTCCTTTATTTACGTATCCGATATATGTCAAATAAGTTTTGTATCTATCGGACATTGAATTTCCTTTGATTTGAATCTTGGAGGACTTGTAAATTACTACATCGGAATTTTCTTTGTCAACTGTTTTTGTTATTTCAAATGATGAAGAACAGCCTGATAACAGAAATGTGAAAATAATTACTAAATAAAATATTGCAGTTTTCATAAGTTTTTTATCTTTGGTCATTTGTTAGTCTTAGAATATAATTATTTATTTCAATCTAATTTGCTAAATCCTGATTTTTAATTTTTCTACTAAGGGGGTGGAATAAAATAAGTCATCGAATTACAACTTCTAATGTATTTAATAACAGCTATTTATTATCCGGCAACCGCCGAGTTATTCTATTCTACCCCCTAAATAAATTAAATAAGTTTTATGTCTTCTAAAAATGGAAACTTATTTCGTGTATCAACAATTTTATTAAAATCTAAATTTGCATAAAATATACCATCACTGGCTTTTGCATTTAATATTTCATCGCCCATTGGATTGTAAATTAGACTGTTGCCGGAATACTTATTCAGTGGATCAGTTCCGGTTCTGTTTACACCTATTGTAAAACATTGATTTGCAATGGCATGAGATTGGAGTAAAACTTGCCAGTGGTGAATTCTTTGAATAGGCCAGTTTGCAATATTGATAATAATTTCCGCTCTTCGTTTACCATAAAATCTGTACAATTCAGGAAAACGTAAATCGTAACAAATTGATAATCCTATTTCTGTTTTCCCTATTTTTGTTATAACGGGTTCTTTTCCGGCGGAATAGTTTTCATTTTCTTTACCGAGAGTAAAAGGATGAATTTTTCTATATCTCGCAGTAATTAATCCCGTATCATCAAAGTGGACAAGGCTGTTGTATATTTTATTCTCATCTTTTTCAATAATACCTGCGAAAATATGAGTTTGCAATTCCCGACTTTTTCTCATAAAATAAGTTGTGGAAAACCCGTCAATCTCTTCAGCAAATTTTATGGAATTCATTGTAAATCCGGTTAAAGTCATTTCCGGGAAAATCAATACTTCCGTATTCGTTGCGACTTCACTTAGGATATTATCGATTTTTTCAGAACTTTCAATCTTATTTTCCCATTCCGGAGAGTACTGAACGATTCCGATTTTCATTTTATAAAGACCTTAATTATTTATTCAAAAGATAATGTTTTTTTATGAAAAGAATAATTATTTTTGATTCGCTTTTAATTAGAATTAAAATATAAAAAAAGGAACGGATGCTTAATTATATTTGGCTGGGAATGATTGTACTTGGAATTGGAATGGCTTTAACAACCGATATTTCTGATGAAGTGAGCAATAAGTATAATTCAGGCAAGTCCATTTCCGTTGCTCTTCAAATTGAACAAGATGCTCAAACTCAACAAAACCATTTTAATGCAAATATTTTAATTGAAAAATCTAAATTCAATTCATTTTTCAAAACAGATATAAAAAACGATTTTAACTTTTCCGCCGTACTTACAGTGGATAGTTTAAGTGGAAATTATTTATTCTACTCGGTTTTACCTCAAAAAAATGTTCCGCTAATTATCAAAACATTAGCTGCCGGTTCGGGTGAAAAAAATGATTTAACAGGAACAGTACATTTGTTGCAAGGTGATAATAATCAAGCTGAACTGCAGTTTGAAAAAATTTCTTTTGTGAAAACTAAAGAGGTAACAAATTCCATTGTAGATTATGCCGGTGTTGCAGTAAAAATTGCAATTGGGTTAATCGGTATTATGGCTCTTTGGCTCGGAATAATGAAGATTGCCGAAGAAGCGGGACTTATTCAAATTATTGCAAAAGCGGTTACGCCAATTACTCGATTTCTTTTTCCTGAAGTTCCTCCTGATCATCCTGCCGTCGGTTCTATTGTAATGAACATTTCTGCAAATATGCTCGGGCTTGGAAATGCGGCTACGCCTTTTGGAATAAAGGCGATGGAAGAATTGGAGAAACTTAATCCTCATAAAGGCGTGGCAACAAATGCAATGTGTACTTTTCTTGCTGTAAATACTGCCGGACTCACTTTAGTACCAGCCACTGCAATTGCAATTCGTGCATCACTTGGCAGCAATGATCCAACAATTATTATCGGCTCATCAATTTTTGGTGCTGCGTGTGCAACCATAACAGGAATTGCCGCTGCAAAAGTTCTTGAAAAATTTTCGGATAAAACAAAATCTTCGAACCTAAAAAGTCTTGTTAAACCGGCTATTTATTTTTTAATGACTATTATATTAATAATTGCTTTGAGTTTTACAGGATTTTTTTCAAAATTGTTTTCCATTATTGACCCGAATTTATTCAAGGGAATAATTCAAACTATTTCAATTGTTACAATCCCGATTATAGTTCTGACATTTGTGATATTTGGGGCTATAAAAAAAGTAAAGCTCTATGAAGTGTTTGTTGAAGGTGCTAAAGAAGGCTTCAAAGTTGCGGTAAAAATCATTCCTTATCTCGTTGCAATGCTCGTTGCAATTGGAATTTTTCGTGCGGGTGGCGGAATGGATTTGTTAGTGCAAATTCTGAAGCCTGTTACTGATTTAATTGGAATGCCTGCCGAAGTTATGCCGATGGCTTTGATGCGCCCGCTTTCTGGCAGCGGATCAATTGGTTTGATGAGTGATTTGATGACCAGATTTGGTCCCGATTCGTTTATCGGAGTATTGGCATCAACAATTCTCGGAAGCACCGAGACTACATTTTACGTTATTGCTGTTTATTTTGGTGCGGTAAATATTAAAAAAATTCGCCATTCTCTCGCAGCCGGATTAATTGCAGATGTGGCAGGAATATTAGCGGCGTTATTCATTGTAAGACTTTTGTTTGCGTAAAAAATAAATTTGTGGAGAAATAGTATATGCGGTTAGTTGAAACTCACGTTTATAAAGAAGAAAACGATGAAATTGAATTTCTGATTATTAAAAGAAAAGGAAATGACACTTTCGGCGGTGTTTGGCAAATGGTTACCGGCAGAATTGACGATGGAGAAAAGGCATACGAAACAGCTTTACGTGAAGTTAAAGAAGAAACGGGTTGTAAAGCTGAGGGCTTATGGGTTGTTCCGAATATAAATTTCTTTTATGCTCCTGATAAAGACAGAGTTATTTCGATACCGGTATTTCTGATTAAAATTAATTCAAATCAAACCGTAAAACTTTCAGAAGAGCACACAGAGTATAAGTGGGTAAATTCTGAAGATGCAAAACGATATTTCATTTGGGAAGGGCAGAGAAAATCGGTTGATTTGATTATGCAATACTTAACAATGGAAGGAAACACTTTGCATTTTAATAAAATTGATATATTAACGTAAATTAAAAAATTGTTACATTCGTATAAATAAAATATAGTTTAAAATTAAATTGTAGGAGTAATTGTGGGTTTATTAGTAGTCGGTTCGGTAGCATTAGATAGCGTAGAAACACCATTTGATAAAATTGAAAATGCACTTGGCGGTTCTTCCACGTACATTTCTGTTGCTGCAAGTTATTTTACCGCTCCTGTTCATCTTGTGGGCGTTGTTGGCGATGATTTTCCAAAAGAACATATTGAAATGTTAAACAAACACAATATTAATCTTGAAGGTTTACAAGTTGTAGATGGGGAAAAAACATTTCGCTGGGGCGGCAAATATCATTATGACTTAAATATTCGTGATACACTCTTTACCGATTTAAATGTGTTTGAAAATTTTAATCCTGTAATTCCTGATAAAATGCGGGATGATAAAATTTTATTACTTGGTAATATTGCACCGACTTTACAACTAAATGTACTGAATCAAATGCAGAAGAATCCGTTTGTAGTTTGTGATACAATGAATCTATGGATTGATATTATGAAAGAAGATTTATTGAAAGTTATTAAGAGAGTTAATGTATTGATTATTAATGATTCGGAAGCAAGATTATTAACAAATGAACCGAATTTAATCAAATCAGCGAAAATGATTCGTGACATGGGACCGGAGTATTTAATAATTAAAAAAGGGGAACACGGCGCATTATTATTCGGAGAAAATACTGTATTTTCAGCTCCGGCTTATCCTCTTGAATCAATTTTTGACCCGACCGGTGCAGGCGATACTTTTGCCGGAGGTTTTACAGGATATTTGCACAATTCAGGTGATCTAAGTTTTGAAAATATGAAACGTGCTGTTATTTATGGAAGTTCTCTTGCTTCATTCTGTGTTGAAAAATTTAGCACGAAGGGTATTGAAGATTTATCAACTCTTGAGATAAAAGATCGTTTTCACGAATTTAAAGAATTATCGAGGTTCACGGAAAAATGAGTTCATTTAAAAGTATTGAATTATTAAATAATGGAAAATTAAAGCTTATAAATCAAACTAAGCTTCCGTTATATGAAGAATATATTATTTCTGATGACTATGAAAGGATTGCCGTTGCAATTGAAAAGTTAGAAGTTCGCGGAGCACCCGCAATTGGAATTGCTGCAGCCTATGCAGTTGCACTGTCTTTCAAAACTCAAACGAAGAATTATGACGAGCATTTTTCAATTGTCTATAATAGACTAACAAAAACGCGACCTACTGCTGTTAATCTATTTTGGGCTTTAGACGAAATGAAAAAAATATACAACGCAAATGAAAATAGGGAAATGTTATTTGCAGAATTATTGAGCGAAGCGAGACAAATTCACATAGATGATACCGAGATGAGCAACAAGATGGCAGAAAATGGTTTGGAAATTTTCACAAAAAAAAGTCGAGTGCTTACTCATTGTAATACCGGTTCACTTGCTGCCGGAGGCTTTGGTACTGCTTTTGGAATTATCAAAAATGCGTTTCAGCACGATTTGGTAGAATTTGTTCATGCCGATGAGACGCGCCCATTGCTTCAGGGATCACGATTAACAGCTTTTGAGCTAGAGAAAGCAGGCGTTCCTTTTGCAATTAATACTGATTCTACAGCTGCTTTTTTAATGCAGCATGGTAAAGTTGATCTTGTAATTGTCGGCTCTGATAGAATAGCTGTAAACGGAGATGCAGCAAATAAAATTGGAACTTATTCTCTTGCCGTTCTTTGTCAATATCATAAAATTCCTTTCTATATAGCAGCACCAACAACAACAATTGATAAATCATGTAAAACCGGTGCTGATATTAAGATAGAGTTTCGTAGTAAAAAAGAAATTATTAATATTAAAAATATCGCAATTACAAAAGATGAGTACGATGTGTTTTCACCCGCTTTTGATGTAACGCCAAATAACTTGATTACCGGAATTATTACGGAAAAAGGGGTACACAAATCACCTTACAATTTTTCAAATGTCTGAAATTGTTAAAACAAAAGCTATTGTTCTATCCAAAATTAACTTTGGCGATACGAGTAAAATAGTTTCATTTTATACCGAAAAATTTGGGAAATTAAGTGGAATAGTAAAAGGCGGGCGTACTTCCAAATCCAAAATGGGAACACTTGCCGATACCTTAAATTTTGTTGAAATTGTGTTTTATAATAAACGCAATAGAGACATTCAGTTAATAACCCAAATTGATTTGATAGATCATTATTCCTTTCTGAGAGAAAATCTTGAAAGACTCAAATATGCTTCGTCGGTGATTGAATTAGTGCAGAATCTCAATTTGGAAAATGAAGTGAACCTTAAACTATTTCAAGGTCTCATCAAAATACTATCTCTAATAAACTCAAATGAAAAAGATCCACGATTAATGTTTGTCAAATTCTTTTTGTTTTTTTTGGATCAGATGGGTTACGGGTTAACACTTAATACATGCAATCAATGCGGGAAAATTCTTGAATTGGAAAAATTAATTTCGTTTGATTTTATGAACGGATTTATTTGTGAAGATTGCAGCAGTAATGCGATGTCAGCAACAAAATTTCAAAAGGAACTTTTCAAAATATTATTGTGTATAAGCACCAAGTTAAAAAAATGTTCTTATAAGGATTCTGATTTAAATAATATTATTCATTTTTTAGAAAAATATTTAATATATCATATTTCAGAATTCAAAGGTTTAAAATCAATATATTTATATTAATAAATTTGGAGTGAATAATGAAACGC
Source organism: uncultured Melioribacteraceae bacterium (assembly GCA_964639525.1). GTDB lineage: Bacteria > Bacteroidota > Ignavibacteria > Ignavibacteriales > Melioribacteraceae > CAZXDS01. The sequence continues at coordinate 6,681 of CAZXDS010000132.1, forward strand.
AGAAGTTTTTTTGGTGCCTTATCGTTAGTTATTGTTGGTATTGTTTTTGGTGTTATCTTAGTTTCAAGCATGGGGGGTATTCGTTCCGATTATGCGGATACGCAAGTTGGTGCCGCAAATCCTCCTTTCCGGCAGGTGAAATCAAACCTCGCCGAATTTAATAATTCATTTGTTGAAGTCGCCAAAAAAGTTACACCTTCAATTGTTCAAATAAATGTTGTTTCAACTGCTAAAGCTCCTAAAATTGAAGGTCCTTTTAAGTTCTTTTTCAAACATCCTGATATTCCCGATAGAAAAAATCAAGGGGAAGGCAGCGGAGTTATCATTTCAAAAGACGGCTATATTTTAACAAATAATCATGTAGTTAAAAATGCAGAGCACGTTACTGTAATGTTGAGCAATAAAGAAAAATATGATGCAAAGGTTATTGGTACCGATCCAATGACAGATCTCGGAGTAATTAAAATAGACGCAAAAAATTTACCCGCCGCTTACCTCGGTGATTCGGACAAATTACAAATCGGACAGTGGGTTATGGCAATTGGAAATCCTCTTGGTTACTTAAATTCAACTGTTACGGCAGGAATAATTAGTGCTCGCGGTAGAAACTTAAATTTAATTCAAAATGATAAAGGTTATGGAATTGAAAACTTCATTCAGACTGATGCTGCAATAAATCCTGGAAGCAGTGGTGGTGCGTTAGTTGATTTATCGGGAGCAGTGGTGGGAATAAATTCAGCTATTGCTACTAACGGATATTCCGGCAGCTACATTGGATACGGATTTGCGATACCTATTAATCTTGCAAAATTTGTAGCAAAAGATTTAATTGCTAATGGGAAAGTAAATCGCGGTTATATCGGGGTGATGATTGCATCTGTTGATGCTGCAAAGGCGAAGGCACTCGGTTTAAAACTTCCAAAAGGTGTTTTTGTAAACAGCCTTGTAAAAGGCGGTTCGGCTGAATCAGCCGGCATTGAACCGGGTGATGTAGTTTTGAGCGTTGACGATAAAGTTGTAAATGAGCCAAATGAACTTCAAAGTTTAATTGCAAGACAAAGAGCCGGAGATACAATTCGCTTAAAATTATTTAGAGATGGAGAAATTATTTACAAAGATGTTGTACTAAAATCACGAGATAATAAGGACGCGGTTGAAGTATCAAGTAATTCCAAAGGAAGTAAGGAAAGAAGTTTAGATTCTGATAGGTTAAGTTTTGATAATATTGGACTTTCGGTTCGCAATTTGCACGATGCGGAATATGACAAATACAATGTCGATTATGGAGTTATGATTACATCCGTAAAACAATACACACCGGCATCTGAACAGAGACTATCAAAAGATTTGGTTATTACCGAAGTGAATAAGAAAAAAATTAAATCTGTTTCGGATTTGGCTGATATACTTGATGCAAAAAAAGGAGATGCTGTTTTAATTAAAGTAGTTTATCCGAATGGAAATGTAAATTTTGTTGGGCTGGAAATTCCGAAAGATAAATAAGCAATAAATTATTAATAAAAAAGCCGGACTAAATTAAATTTTAGTCCGGCTTTTTTTATAAAAATTCTAAATTGTACTTAACAAAATGGTTGTTCAACTAAATAATTTTAATACTTCCATATTTGTCATTCTTTTTATTGCATAAATAAAGAAAGCAATAAACACAAAAGACCAAATGTAAGAAAATATCAGCATTGAAGTTTTTGCCATATTAAGCATTACTTGTGCCGTACCTTCAGTTGGTGCAACTAAATCCAGCATCGGAAAATATAAATAGTTTACAATTGGAGAAATAAGCAAATATAAAATTGCTGCGGAGAGTGTATAAACAAGAATTTTTCGCCAATTATCTTTGTATTTTAGAACAAATATTGCAGATAAGAAAATAACAATACTAAGTAATAATTTTATTGCATTAAGTATAAAGTACAAAGTAAAGTTTATATTAATCGGGGGGTCAAAATTTTTAGTTGCGCTCTGTAAATAAATCATGTTGGAATATCCTCCGAAGATGAATAAAGCCGAAAGTAAGATTAATGCAGAACCGATAATTAATATCCAAGTTAAGATTTTAATATTTTTCTGAGTTTTTTCAATCAGATTTATATCTTCCATACACCCTCCTAAATTGTTGTTTAAACTTAACAAGGTTAAAATTTATTTACAAATTGTAAAGCGGATTTTTAATCCGCTAAAAATCTTCAAAAATTTAAAAAAAATATTAAACATAGTTTTTATGTAGAAACTAAGGCAACAGAATTGCAGCGGCAACAACTGTAGTCCAGAGTCCGTTTTTGTTTCCTCTTGCAGACTGAGTGATGTTTGTAGTTCGAACAATTTTACCCGACATTTTAAAAAATTGTTCTCTTTCATTCCACGCTTTATCAGGGTCAAATTCAATTCCGAGAGTTGTTGCAAGCATGGAAGCGGCAAGATCTTCGGCGTATTCGCCCGCAATTTTTTCTGTTTCACCAAACGGATGATGCTCCGACAAATATCCGTACATTGATTTATCAGCCGGCAGAGCTACACCGAGTGAAGAAGCAATTAATCTATTTGGTTCATTTGTGGCGTTGCGTGCCATTACTGCGTGGATGATTTGTCCCGGTGATAATTCTTTCAATCCTTTATCAACCGGAATACGTTTACAACCAATTGGGAAAATACTGCTAACAGTAACTATATTATACTTTTCAATTTTTGCATCTCTTAATGCTAATTCAAATGAAGCGAGATATTCCTTGTCCCTGCCTACTCCTTTAGTAAAAAATATTTTTTGTGGTACGTACATTTTTTTTCTCTGTTAATTTGTTTTTAATATTTTTATGAATTTCCGTTTTCCTACTTTTAAAATTTGATCATTCTCAAAGCTAATTATTTTTCTAAAATCTGTAATTTTATTACCGTCAATTGATACACCGCCTTGTGTTATTAGTCGCCTTGCTTCTCCGTTTGAAGAGGCAAATTTAACTTTAACAATTAAATCTATAAGACCTATTTCATCAAACTCGTTATCAAATTTATATTCAGGAATGTCATCAGGAATTTCTTTTTTAATAAATATTTTATCAAACTCTTCTTGGGCTTTCATTGCATCATTTTCTGAATGATACATAGCAACAATGGTTTGAGCCAATCTTCTTTTTATGTCTCGCGGATTATTGTTTTTATCTTCAAGTAAAACTTTTATTTGTTTTAATTCTGCATCATCAACATCCGTTACAAGTTCAAAATAATTATAAATCAAATTATCGGGGATTGAAAGAGCCTTGCCGAACATCTCTTTCGGAGATTCATCAATACCGATGTAATTATCGTAAGACTTGCTC
>CAZXDS010000133.1:0-9649 GCA_964639525.1 uncultured Melioribacteraceae bacterium
AAAGTTTGTTCTACAACAACAATTTAATATTCAAAACTGTATTATTTGACTCTGAATCGCTGCACTGTTGATTAATATTTGACTTGACAATGATTGCTAAACTTACATAAATTTCAATTCAAAATTATTAAGGAACCGCCATATAGAAAATTTTTACTTTATTTTTAACAAATTACAGAAATTGTGCTTATAAATAAAATTTTCTATTGTGAAGTTCCTATTCTATTTTTTAGAACACTTCACTTAAATATTTCCAAATTAAACATGTTTATTATATGAAATACTTTGTAAAAGTAAGTATAACCTTAAGTTTTTTGATATTAATAATTTTGGGCTGCGAAAAAATTCCGGATGGAATAATTAATCCCGAAGTAAATTCTTTTCAAGTTACATCAGTTACAGCACCTGATACTTTCAATTTTAACAATTTAGATTCAACGCTAAATGTTTCTTTAAGGTTGCAAGGCAGCATTATTCCTATTAAGGAACCGCTCGGTTTTCTGCAAAATTCCAAAACAAGAGAAACACTAATAGCAATTAATCTATCAAAATTGCAGAAAACTGATTCTTCGGGCATTATTATAGCAGTTGCAAACGGCTACGTTGAAATGCAGCAAAAATTTCCTTCGGGCAATTATGATTTGGTTTTTCAAACTATAAATGAAGAATCTCAGATTGCAGCTACAATTGCCGTGCATAAGTTTTTTTACAACAACGGTAAAGAAAATTTTCTGCCCGAAATTTCAAATCTAAAAATATATTACACTACCGAACAACCGACTTTGCGAGACACTGTTGAGATAAATAAGGATTTTATAGTTTCCATTAGAACTATTGATGCAGACGGATTAGATGATATTTCAAAAGTATCCTTTGATTTATTCCATCCGGATTTTCCCAATCCTTCACAATTTTTAATGTATGACGATGGAGATGTTCTTCATGGAGATGCAATAGCAGGTGATGGAATTTTTAGCAGAAAGCTAAGTTTTAATCAAACGGCATCAAATTTAAATTGGAAGTTTAATTTTTCAGCAATTGATAAAAACGACTCGACAAGCAATGTAATCACTCACAATCTTTATGTAAAATAAATGAAAAAAAATATTTTTTACTTATTACTTTTGAGCATTTTTGCTTCAAATATTTTTGCTCAAAATCTGCCTGAAAAATTTCAGTTAGGAAAAACCAATCTGGGAAAAATCTCTGCATCTACTCCGCTTAGTAATGGAATTACGGATATTGTTGTAGGAGGAAATACCGTATGGCTCGGCACATCACGCGGACTAAGCTCTTCTACTGACGATGGAGAAACTTGGACAAATTATTTTGATACAGAAGATTTTGGAACTGAAAGTATTTCAGCAATGTCTTATAAAAATGGAGTAATATGGGTGGCAACCGCACATTCTGAAGATATTAATGGTGAATCCGTTCAAGTTGGTTCCGGTCTTCATTACTCAACTGATGGAACAACGTGGACAAACATTCCGCAGCCCGTTGATGATCCGGGAGATTCCTTAATTACTTATGGAATAAACACTATTCGCGCACTTCCTGTTACAGTTGCTCAACAAAATATTACTTTTGATATAGCTTTAACCAACAATGCTGTTTGGATAACTTCGTGGGCAGGCGGGTTACGAAAATCCACAGATAACGGCACTACTTGGCAAAGAGTTGTTTTACCTCCTGATTTTTTAGATTCAATTAAACCTTCGGATACTTTAAGTTTTTCGCTTCAACCGGTAGCAGGAAATTTTGGACCGGAAGCATATTTAAATCACGCCCTTTTTTCTGTGCTTGCTGTTGATAATAATACAATTTACGCCGGAACTGCCGGAGGTTTGAACAAGTCAACTGACGGCGGAATTAGCTGGCAGCATTCTACTTACGCTAACAGAAGACATCCGTTTACAGGCAATTGGATAATCGCTTTGGGGTACGACAAATTTCAAAATGCTGTTTGGGCGGTAACAAGACAAGCTACAAGCCAAAGTGAATTTAATGGTATTAGTGCTACCTTTGATGGCGGAGAAAATTGGGAAACATTTCTTCCTGATAGAACTGCGTGGAATATTGGTTTTCGATACTATACTGACGGAAGTGGAAATTTGTCTGCATCGGATATTATGGCACCGACAAATACCGGTGTTTTTAGAAGCAGCAATAACGGCGGAACGTGGATTTCCGCAAGTGGTGTAATTGATAATCAAACAAAGCAAAAAATTAATACCGATGTTTACTATGCAGCCGATTCTAAAAACATAAATTCTAATGATGCTTTCGTGTGGCTCGGCTCCGCTGAAGGAACGGCAAGATTAACCGAAACCGGAAATATGTGGGAAGGCAGTTGGAAAGTTTTTCTTGCATCACAAGATTTATCATCCGTTAGTTCTACTTTTGCATTTCCAAATCCATTTGCTCCCGGATTGGAAAAACTAAAAATTAAATATACAGTTGGAAGTACTTCGGCAAACGTTACAATCCGCATACTTGATTTTGATATGAATCTTATAAAAACCGTAGTGCAAAATGCACAAAGAAATGGGAATGTGGACAATTTTGAAAATTGGGATGGGAAAGACGAATTCGGAAACTTAGTTCCAAATGGAGTTTACTTTTACCGTATTGATATTAGTTCAGGAAAAGTTCTTTACGGTAAAATTATTGCAATGAAATAAAAATTTATGCTTACGAGGTAAAGTTGAAAAAAATTATTTTATTATTGTTGATTTTTGTAATATCGGATATTTCCGCTCAAACTAAAACAACTGAAATCGCCAGTCGAACCGGTGCATTCAGCCGAATTGGTTTTGGTGCCCGAGGAATGGCAATGGGAAATGTACTCTCATCCGTTACCGAAGGTGCACTTGTTTCATACTACAATCCTGCACTTTCCGTTTTCCAAAAGGGAAATTCCGCACAAGTTGGTTACACATTTTTATCATTTGACAGAACATTAAATTTTTTAAGTTTTACGCGAAAATTTGAAGTCGGAGTTAAAGTTGATGAAAACGGTGTACGCAGTAAACCGCGTTCCGTTGCCGGAATTAGTGCGGGAATTATCAACGCAGGCGTTAATAACATTGACGGAAGGGACAATCAGGGAATTGCAACCGGAGACCTTTCCACTTCCGAAAATCAATTTTTTATTGGTGTGGCTAATAAATTTTCCGAACATTTTTCTTTCGGACTGGAATTTAAGTTTTACTATTTCAGTTTGTTTGACCAAGTAAGTGCTAACGGAGTCGGATTTGATATTGGAGCTTTGATCAATCCGGTCGATAATCTTAATATATCTTTAGTTCTCACTGACATTAACAGCAAATACAAATGGGATACAACGCCGGTTTACGGGCAAAACGGTTCGAACACAACTGTTGATTTTCCGGTACTTGCAAAAATTGGGGTTTCTTACAAATTCACAAAAGAGAAATTGCTTGTTGCTGCCGAATTTGAAAGCAGTAACGCCGGTACAAAATACATTCGTTTTGGTGCTGAATATAATTTGATTGACGGATTATTTCTACGCGGCGGTATTGACAGAATTAACTTGAGTAATTCCGAGCAAACCGTACGACCTTCGGCAGGGTTTTCATATTCTTATGCAATGCACTCTTTTACGGTAGGAATTGAATACGCCTTTGTTGTTGAGCCATATTCAAGCAGCGATAAACATCTTGTAGGCATTAATTTTAATTTTTAATTACGTGGAAATTAAACACGTTAAATAATATTTTGCAGTGAACAATTTTGAATATAAAAATTTTTGAACAATGAAAAAATATATTTTACTATTATTTATAAGCACAGGGCTATTTGCCCAATCTGCCGGCGAAAGCGGATTATCATTTCTTAAAATCGGATTTGGTGCGAGAAACATTGCCCTCGGCGATATTGGTGTTGTATCTGCTAATGATGTTACAGCGTTGAACTATAATCCGGCTTTACTTAGCAATTACAAGACTGAACAAATTACACTTTCGCATACACAATGGCTGCAGGATGTTCGCAGCGAACTTTTGGGAGCCAGTTTTTCTTTGTTTAATCTTCCGATGGCACTTGGTATAAATACAACTCAAATCTCAAATATCGAAATTCGAAATCGTCCGGGTCCTGCTTTATCAAACTTTAACGCAAACTATTTTTTCGTTAGTCTTTCCACCGGATTTGAAGTTGCTGAAAACCTATCTCTTGGTTTTACAATAAAATATTTGAATGAAAACCTATTAACAGATCAAGCAAATGGTATCGGCTATGATTTTGGATTATATTATAAAAATATTATTCCTAATCTTAATTTTGGAGCTTCCATAAGAAATCTCGGCTCGATGAATGCACTAAGAAATCAAGAAACAGAACTTCCTGTTGATTTAAGAGTCGGTGGAGATTACATATATGATTTGACAAAAATAAACTCCTCTTTTTATTTTGCTGCCGGATTTCAAAAATATAATTCATCCGAATCGCATTTTAATTTTGGGACCGAATTTTTGTATCATCGGCAAATTGCAATTCGCTTGGGTTATATGAGCGGATACGACATTAAATCCATAACAACAGGTATTGGTTTAAAGTTAAATCATTTTAATTTTGATTATGCGTTTACACCGCAGAAATATGAATTCGGCAGTTCACATATTATTTCTGTTATGTTCACTTTCTAATCTGTGGTTATACCACTTTGAAATATTTTCTCTGTTGATTAATATCGTATATTATTGTACTTTTCTTCGTACAATATAATTTAGGAGCAATTATGCACAAAATACATTTTGAGCAAGATATTCAACCTTTGTCTACTTTTCGTTCCAATATGTCTTATTATTTTAATAAAGTAAAAGAGACTAAAAGACCCCTAGTGATTACCCAAAACGGAAAAAGTTCTGCTATTTTATTAGATGTTAAAGAATACCAATCTATGATTGATAAAATTGAAGTGCTTGAAGATATTAAATTAGCTGAAGAACAGATTAATTCTGGTAGTGGAATATCTCATTCTAAAGTAAAAAGAATGTTTGCTAAGAGAGATTAACAATGGAAATAATTTGGTCTCCTTTATCAGTTGAAAGGTTAGAAGAAATTTTCGACTATATTTCCAATGATAGTAATTTGGCTGCCAAAAAATTCATTGATAAAATATTCAAAAAAGTTGAAAGCTTAATTGAATATCCACAACGTGGAAGAAAAGTTCCGGAAGCAAATAAAAACGAAGTCAGAGAAATATTCATACGTGAGTATAGAATTATCTATCGTATTGAAAAAAGTAAAATAATTATTCTAACCATTAGAAATTTTAAGCAATTGCTCCCGAAAAAAGACATAAAATAATCGTGGTATAATTAGCTTTTACACCCGACCGTTCCGACAAGTCGGGAGTGCGGCTTCCGTCTTCGTCCCGAAAAAGCATCGGGACTACGCCGGACAGGTTGGCAATAGCTTTTCAGTTCGACGTTGTAGTTAAGGGCGGACGGGTGAAAAACGACGCCGTTATACATATCAAACAACATTTAAAAGGGGTTGTAATGAAAATAAAAATACCTGCTTTAATAAGTTTACTTCTAATAATTATTTTTTCAAATTTTCAAGCTCAAACATTTTACAATACTAATCCGTTAGCACACACATTTTCCATTGTAGCACGAGATACCGTAACCGGTGAAATGGGCGTTGCCGTTCAATCGCATTGGTTTTCCGTAGGCACACTTGTAACTTGGGGCGAAGCAGGCGTTGGTGTTGTTGCCACTCAATCATTTATTAACGCATCATTTGGTCCGCGAGGTTTGGCTTTGCTAGAAAACGGACTGACACCGAAACAGGCAATTGAAATGCTGATTAAAAATGATGACGGAAGAGATGTTCGCCAGCTTGCAATTCTTGACGGTAAAAATCCGCCGGCAACTTATACAGGAACAAAATGTATTCCCGAAGCCGGTGGAATTGCAGGAAAGAATTTCGCAGTACAGGCAAACATAATGGCAAACAAAAATATTTGGCCCGCAATGGCAAAAGCATTTAAGTCGGCAAAAGGTCCGCTTGCCGAAAGAATGGTTGCTGCCTTGGTTGCCGCTCAAAAAGCAGGCGGTGATATTCGCGGAAAACAATCGGCTGCCTTGCTTGTAGTTAAAGGTAAATCTACAGGAAAAGTTTGGAACGACCGTTTAATTGATTTAAGAGTTGACGACAGTAAAATGCCGATAAAAGAATTACAGCGTTTATTAAAAGTTCATCGTGCTTATGAGCATATGAACGCAGGCGATTTAGCACTTACAAACAACAACACAAAACTTGCAATGGAAGAATATTCCGCTGCGGAAAGTATGTTTCCTAAAAATGAAGAGATGAAATACTGGCACGCGGTAACTCTTGTCAATATCGGCAAACTGGAAAAAGCTCTCATATTATTTAAAACCGTGTTTAAACAGAATAAAAATTGGGCAATACTTACGCCGCGTTTAATCGGAGTCGGACAGTTAAATGTAACAAAGGAACAGTTAAAAATGATTTTGGAACAGCAATAATTTTTTTTTGTTTATCCGGCGTTTGCCGGAATAAAAACTATTGGATTTTTAATTACTTTGTGAAATAAATAATGATAAAAAAACAACTAATTAATTATCACAAAGTATGTATTAAGTGATAACCAAAATTTTTCGGAATATAAACAATTAGATGTAACATATAGTCCCGTTATATACAATAGGTATAGCGAGCATTAGGGGGCATTTGAAGAAAAATTCAGAATTCTAAAAAAGGTTTGTATCTTTGTAAGTTAATAAATAGAAAAATTGAGAATGAGCGATTTAAATAAAATAGAAAACTGGAAAAACAATTTAGGTTTATTACCTATCCACTTATTCTCTGCCCAAACGGAAAATAAATTTATCCTTTTAAATGGTGGTGTTGGAGATTTTTGCATAGATACAAATCCAGACAAAAATCCAAATGAATATTTTTCTTATGCTTGGTCGAGTAACACCAAGAATTTTGTAACTTTAAAAGAAAATAGGGTTTTCCTATATAATTGGTTAAGGGATAAAGAAGAAGATTATTCAATTAAAGATATTGAAAGTAATCTACCAAAATTCTATGAATATTTAATAAGGTATTCTTCCAAAAGTGAATACGATATCACTCCTTTTATATTAAATATTTATAGAGAATTAAGGAGAGAAACTGGAGAAAAAGATGAAGGGATAAATGCAATTAATCAATTAATTTTGTCATTACTTGCTATTGAAAACGGGAATGAAACCAAAAATATAAATTTTGCTAAGTGGGGACTTTCAAAAGAAATCATTCCACTTTCTAACATCGATTACTATATTCAAACCTTGGAAAAGGGTTTAAGAATTAATGGCAAACATTTAACACCTAATATTGATTTAATTTTTAGACATTCTGCCGGCGAGTTATTTCAAGAAGCACAAAAAGAAGCTATATTTTACAATAGACAGTTAGGGTTATTTGGTGGTTTTGTTGGGAATTATGACCTTAAACAAAAAATGTATTCAAGCTTACATTATACACCTTCTTTTTTGGCACGTAGTATTGTTGAATATTCATTATCAAAATTAGATTTTAACGAAATAGATAATCTAAAAATTTTAGACCCAGCTTGTGGAAGTTCAGAATTTTTATTGGAAGTATTAAAACAATTAAAATCTCTTGGTTATAATAGAAGAGTTGAAGTTCACGGTTGGGATATTTCTGAAACAGCTATAAACATATCAAAATTTCTTCTTAATTATGAAAAAAGGGGATGGGGTGAAAACCTTGAAATAAACATTGAAAAAGTTGAAAATTCTTTAACAAAGGAATGGGATAATGATTACAATTTAATTTTAATGAATCCACCTTTTATATCTTGGGAGTTGTTAAACAAACAAGATAGAGAAATTGTTCAAGAAAGTTTAGGCAATGTAGCAAAAAAGAAACCGAATCTTGCCAGTGTTTTTATTTTCAAAACTGTCAAACACTTAAAAGAAAACGGTGTTCTTGGTACAGTAATGCCTTCATCTATTTTATTAATGGATTCATATAAAAAACTTCGAGAAGAAATAAAAGAGCAATTAACATTGCTATTAGTTGGAAAACTTGGAAATTTTGTCTTTGAAGACGCTTTGACTGATGCAAGCATTTTAATTGGTAAAAGACCTAAATCAAGCGAATTACCATTACTTGTTTGGTCAAAGAATGAAAAAGGAGTAATAAATAATGTTTTTAGAGATTTAAGAAAGGTAAATTATAACCATATTCCTTATGTAACAGAAAACAAAAAATACAATATCTACAAACCTGATATATATCCTGAAAAAGAGAACTGGAAAGTTATTTCATATCAAGAACAAAAGTTGAAAAAGCATTTACAAAAATTAATCTTACTCAGAAAGCTTAAAACAGTTCAAGAATTGTTTAATGTTAAACAAGGTATTAGAACCGGAAATAATAGAGTTTTTAAAATTTCCAAAGAGTTTTATGATGGATTACCTGAAAATGAGAAAAAGTTTTTTAGACCAGCTATTGATAATGATGCTATCCGTAATGGTTTTTTGAATATTATTAATTATTCTTGGTTTCCTTATTCAAATAATAAAGAAATCTTACTTACAAGCGAAGAACAACTTAAAAAATATGTATCCTCTTATTATAGTAGAATACTAAAACCTAATAAAGAACACTTACAAAATAGAAAAAAGAAAGTTCCTTATTGGTGGAGTTTAAGTGATTATGCTCCAAGAATTCTGCCATTGGATAAGAGATTAGTTTCCACAGAATTTGGACATTCGGGTTCATTTGCCTTTGACAAAAAAGGGGAATATGTTGTTGAGCGTGGTAATGCTTGGATACAAAAAAAAGAATTTAAGAATGAAGATTATTACTATTTCTACTTAGCTATTTTTAATAGTACTTTTTTTGAAAAATTACTTTCAATATATTCAAAGCAACTTGCTGGTGGCAAATGGTATGATTTAGGGAAAAAATATACAGCTGAAATTCCAATTCCTGAAATCACAGCAGAATTAGAACAAAGTTTTGTTTATGAAAAACTGGTTGATTTTGGGAAACAGATAAGCAATAATGAATTTTTCTATTTCAATGTGATTGATGATTATCTCAAAGAGTACATCTATAAAGTAGAAGCATAATTGGGTATGGAAAGAACAATAAATAATTTGAATAAAATAGGTAAAAATTATTTTGGAGAATCTTTTTCTTTTATACCCAAAAGCAATGTATTTTATTCTTCAAGTAATAATCAAAGCAATGCTATAAATATCCGAAAGAATGATAGAAATCCTGTAAAAGTCTTTAATTGGTTTGATGATATTTGGATATATATTGAAATAAAATTTGTTCCGAATCCTAAAAAAAGTTTTTTTCCTAACACATATTTTTCTTTGTCTGTTTCTCAAGGAAATGTTGATGATGAGCAAAAGACACAACTTTTTAGAGCAGAATGGGATAATTACCCTGATAATAAAAATTTTCATTCACAACCACACTGGCATATTTATCCACATAAATACAAAATGAAAGTTCATCAAGATTTTGAAGATTTTCTTGAACTTTCTGAGAAAAACAAAGATTTTTTTTCATTTAAAGAAAGTGATAAGGATTTGATTGAAATAAACAAATTTCATTT
>CAZXDS010000134.1:0-9395 GCA_964639525.1 uncultured Melioribacteraceae bacterium
ATAAATAAGAGTTCATCAAATTAAATCCCACCTCCAAATTTTGCGGATCTAATTCATAAGCTTTTTCTAAATACTCAATCGGGTTAGCCGAACCTTCAGAAAATAATAGCGAATAAATATTTTGCTGCATTATTGGATTGTCTGCATTCAGTTTATAAACCGATTCAATAATTTCTAATTTAGATTTTAATATTTTATATTTTAATAAATTTTTAATTAGAACGAGAAAATCAATTTTAGACGAACTTTTGAACACACGCTCAATTTCCTCTGTAACAATATTTTCATTAAATAAAATTTTCTTGTAAAACCTGATGATTTTATCATCTTCATCGTCAACGGAAATATTTTCCATTTTCGTGTAAAAGAAATTAAATAATTCCAAATCCGCTGCGGCAATTGACAGATTAATTCCGAAAAGAATAATATTCTTTTCGTTTATAGTTAATTCAAATTTCGAGCTTTTCCTGCCTTCAACAAAATCCCTATTATTTTCATAAGCGGTTTTACAAAACTTTACAGCTTCTTTGTCCTTTCCTGTTTCAAGCATAATATTTGCTTTAACAATGTTTAACAAAGGTGAGTCGGGAACCAGTGCTAATCCTTTATTCACATAGTTTTCCGCTTGATTATACAATTTGCTTTTTAATGCGAATGCTGCCAATTGGCGATATGCCTGCGCTCGGTGATGGAACTCAAGTGATAAGTCGGCAACAGCAATTTCAAAATACTTATTCCCTTCGTTAATTTTCTCAAGAATATTGAGTGTTTGTCCCAACTGAAACGCATTGTAACCTGTTGGGTTCTTTTCATACTCCACCGTGAGTAATTTGAAATTTCTTTCAGCTTTTATTTTTATTTTACCATGCTCAACATCATACCCAAGATGAATTATTTCAATTTCAGAATCAATTAGTTTACAATTATTTGCAATTAGTGCTTCTTCTATTTGTTCATGAACTTTTCCTTTAAATTTTAATCCGGAAACATTGCGAAAAAGACGCGTGTATTTCATCATCGAAGGTGAGCCGAGAGTATTACCCAAACTTTTTACTGTGCAGAAAATTCCAAAATTGTCCAAATTTTGAGTGATTTTCTTAATTTCCACAATTGATTTTTCTGACAGTCTTTCATCTGCATCAAGGTAAAATATCCAATTACCCGATGAATTTTGCAAAGCATAATTCCGAGCTGCCGAGAAATCATTTATCCATTTAAAGTTAAATACTTTTGCATTAAACTCTTCTGCTATTTTTATTGTTGAATCTGTTGAGCCTGTATCTACAATAACAATTTCATCAACCACGTCCTTAACTGAATTTAAGCATTCACGAAGATATCTTTCTTCGTCTTTTACAATCATGCTTAACGTTATTTTCGGGGCTTTATGATTTTTAGTCGGTATCATTTCTAATTATAAAATTGATTGAGGAAAGGCAGGTTTCCGGGACAATGCGAACGTTAGAGACAAGGCATACCTTGTCTCTAACTAATCGAATAACTAATCAAACAACGAATTATCATCATCAGGTAAATTCAACAACTTGTTCACTTTTGCTAATCCGCCCAAAGCATATCTGTTTTCCGGATTATTCTTTACTGCCCATTCATACATATTTTTAGCTTCCGCATCATTGCCTTCAAGAAATAAAACTTCACCGAGACCTGCACAGGCTTGAGAAGACTCACTATTATTCTCCAATGCTTTTTCGAAACAAGTTTTTGCGTTATCATTGTTCGCCAAAGCAAGATAGTTGAATCCCATAAAATTATTTATGCTCGAAACTGTAAATGCACGGTTTTCTTCTTCATAGTTTTCTTCAACTAATTTTTCCGCTAACAAAAGCTCTTCTATTGCCTCATTATATAATTTATTTTCAAATTTTTTGTAAGCATTATTAATTTGTTCTTCTATTTTAAGTGCCTCGGTACTTGCTGATTTTTCTTCAGGCAGGTTCAAAATTTTATTTACTTTTTCCAATCCGCTTAAAGCAAAGCTATTTCTCGGCTCTAATGAAACTGCCCACTTATACATTTCGGAAGCCTCCTTATCTTGCTCTAACAAATAAAAAACCTCACCTAATCCTGCACAAGCTTGAGATGATTCCGGATTAAGAGAAAGTGCTGTTTCAAAATTCGTTCTTGCCGCTCTACCGTTATTCAGAGCAAGATTACAAAACCCTTTAAAGTTATGAATTCCGGAAAGCGATATTTTAGAATCTCGTGTAACAGGATCTTCATCAAACAATTTTTCCGCCTTCTCTAAAAATTCAACTGCTGACGTATAATCCTTATCGCTGAATTTTTCATAAGCAGCCGTAACAATTTTTGCAACTTCCTCATTTTCGGAACCGGATAGCCCGAAGGCAATAGTACTGTGCTGAGCCGGAAGACCGAGCGACTTGTTTACTTTCGCAAGTCCCGCAATGGCAAAGGCATTAAGATTATTATTTTTCACAGCCCACTCAAACATTGTTTTAGCTTCTTTATCATTACCGACCAAGTAAAAAACTTCTGCAAGTCCGGCGCACGCTTGAGAACTGTCATGATTTATTCCCAAAGAATTTTCAAAAGTTGATTTAGCCGCTTCAACATTACCAATGGCAAGTTGATTAAATCCCATAAAGTTCTTTAGCTGAGAAATAACATCATTTTTATTTTTATCTTCAATATTATCAAGCAATTGTAACGCTTCATTTAGGATATCAATTGATTTTTCAAATTCCTTTTCACCAAATAACTTATAAGCCGTTTCAACTTTAGAATTTAATTCTTCTCCAACTTCTGCATTTGAGAAAAACCCGACAAAACTATGAACAGGTGATAAGCCAAGATCCTGATTTATTTTTGCCAACCCGAGAAGGGCAAACTCATTATTCGAGTCTATATTCAACGCATGCTCATACATCGTTTTTGCATCCTGCTTTAATCCTTTTTTGTAAAAATATTCACCCAAACCAATGTATGCGGAGACTGAATTCGGATTAGCCTGTAAAACTTTTTGGAATGTGTTTTTCGCATTTGTAAAGTTGCTCATGCCGAGATAAATATCTCCTTTTAATAAATAAATATCTTCCTCGTATTTGTTGTCAAAAACCGAAAGTTTTTTCAATGCATCGTCATACTTGCTTTGAATAAATAAATCGAAAGCCTCTTCATAAATGGAAGTAAAATCCGTTTCCTCCACTAATTCTTGTGAATCTTCGGCAAGAAAGTTATGTGCATCAGGGAAACCAAGTTCGGAATTTATTTTTGCCAAATTAGATTTTGCCGCATTGTTATCCGGCTCGTTATTTACCGCCCATTCAAACATTGACTTTGCTTCACTTTTCATTCCGTCAAAATAAAAAATTTGACCAAGTCCCATACACGCTTCTGCGGATTTAGGATTATATTTTAATGCGTTTTCAAATGAATTACGAGCATTTTCAATATCATTTTGTGATAATGAAATAGAGCCTCGTAATATTTCTATATCTTCTTTATTAATATTTTCATCCTCATCTTCTTCAAATACGGCTTCGGCTCTGTTAAGTTCTGTTTGAGCTTCAGCATAATCTTTTGAATTAAACAAGTCATAAGCGTTTTTGTAAAGTTCGTTAAAAAGCGACATCGTTTCACCTCAATGTTATAGTTTGTATCAATATTTACAATTTAATAATTTATTATTTATTAATCTAAAATTTTGGATAAAACAATTGCATTAATTTTTATCAATCTTAGCTAACTGTTTAATCTTTAGTTGCAATCTCTTTAGCTTTTCAATATTCAATTTTGAATTTTCCTCTTCCTTAATTTTACAAATACTCTCCCCAATATATTTATAAACCAATTCATAATTGCCGTTATTTAACATTGCCATAGCTGAATTAAATAATATTTTTGCATTTGATTTTTTTGCCTTAAATAAATATTGAAAGTGCATTGATTTTTCTTGAAGGTCATCAACATTCAAGTCCATTTTTCTAAATTCATCAAGTAACGATTTTGGTATTTCAATATAACCATATTGTACGGGCTGCATTTCTTTTATAAAATACCCAGCGTTTTCAATCATTTTTTTTGCCGTTCCCAGTGTAAAAAAACGGAGATGAGTTCTGTCTAGTATCCCATAATCAGAATAATCAAAACTGCCGTCGAGTAATGCAATTATTATTTCCCAATTACGTATGTTTGGCAGACTCACAATTATTTCACCTTCATCTTTTAATTTTGATTTAATTTCTTGCAAAACTTTTTCCGGTTGAACAAGATGTTCCAAAACATCGGCAAAGACAATTGGATCAAAATAGTTGTCAGGTAATTTCAAAATTTGTTCTTCTACACTTCCAATTAAAACCTTATCTAATTTTTCTTTAGCTTTTTGAGCAACGTTTGGAACAATTTCAATTCCCCAAACTTCGGACTTATTTCTTTTCTTCAATTCTGAAGCCATTTGACCTTCGGCACAGCCAACATCCAGAATTGTTTTTGATTTGGCACTAACTAATTCCTGCACTTCCGGTCTTGAAAGAGAATAATAATCATTAGTATTGTTATTGTTCATATTTAGCTTTACCTATTACTTTTGTTATTTGTGCCAAAACACGAAAATTTTGTGCGTTGTAAAATATAATCATTACTTTATCACTCCTACGGAGTTTTGCTATTATTGTTTGTTCTTTTTTTATAATAATTTCACCCTTTCGGGGTTTTGTTATTTTTGACTACTCTGTCCCTTATGTTTTTTTATGCTCAAACATTCTTTGCTTTTTTGTTGTAATTATTCCCAACTTATTAACCCCGTTAGGGGTGATAATATTGTAATATAAATATCAGCACAAAAATAAACCTCGTAGAGGTGATATATTTTCCAATACTATCTTTGAAAAAATGTTCGGCGTTATATCACTCCTACGGAGTTATGCTATTATTGTTTGTTCCTTTTTTATAATAATTTCACCCCTTCGGGGTTCACCATTTTTAATTTCTTTGTTTCTTATGTTTTTTTTTATGCTCTAACATTCTTTGTTTTTTAGTTGTAATTATTTCTTTAACATTACTAACCCCGTAGGGGTGGAAACATTATGATATAAACATCGTTCCAAAATCAAACATCGTAAAGGTGACATATTATTCCAACCAGTCAAATAAATATTTTTCATTAAACTTAATTTCATATTTTTTCAAAAATTCTAAGTATTCTTCTTTAAACGATTTCTTTTTATGATGCTTTTCCTGATTTAAGATATATTTATATACTCTTTCAATTTGCGAATGAGAATAGGAAAATGCTCCAAAACCTTCCTGCCATAAAAATTTTCCTCTAACAAATTTATTTTCATTAATAAAATTTGTTGAATTATTTTTAATATCCCGTACAAGATCAGAAATTGCCATTGATGGTTTTAACCCTACAAATGCATGTATATGATCCCAGCGATTCGGGGTCAAAATTAAGATTACAAAAAACAACACGTTAAGAGTATATAAAAAAATATTTTTCCGATTAAATTTGCCATATTTCTGTAACACAGATTATTAATCTGTGTTACAGAAACTTTGACTCTGAATCGCTGTATGATCCGGCATTCCGTTTACGATAATCGGTTTCTGATTTTTACCTTTAATTATTCCGGCAATATACTTGTGCAAATCATCTTTCCAGCTTTGAGCTATTAAATTTTTGCGTCCTTTAACAGCAAAAACAATCTGAATATAAATTTGTGTAAATGTGTTCGGCATTATATCACTCCTCCGGAGTTTTTATATTATTGGTTGTTTCCTTTTTCTAATAATTCCACCCCTTTGGGGTTTTGTTATTTTTAACTTTTTTGTTTCTAATAATTTTTTTCAGCGATTTAAAATTTCCAATTTAATTACAGAATCATTCCCGTTTTACTAACCCCGTAGGGGTGATAATATTGTAATACAAACATCAGCACAAAATCAAACCTCGTAGAGGTGACATATTTTCTAATACTATCTTTGTAAAAAATGTTCGGCATTATATCACTCCTCCGGAGTTTTGCTATTATTGTTTGTTTCCTTTTTATAATAATTCCACCCCTATGGGGTTTTGCTATTGCTAACCTATTTGTTTCTAAGATTCTTTTTCAGTAGTAATAATTTGTTTAACTTTATTTCGCAGCTCCAGGATTTTGCTAATTTTTTCGTTAGACGCACTATTTCCGGAAAGCAAAGTCAAACATTCATTCAAAAATTTTACTGCTTCTTTGTAATCTTCTTTATTAATCTTTGTTAAAGCTTTATTAAAAATTATTTCAAAATCATCTTTCTTAATAGGGCAATATAAATCAACATTAGTTTTTACTTGTTTATTGTGCAGCCAAATATCATCGGGAGTTGCCCCCCATTTATCAATAAACTTTTGCTTGTTGGTTTCCAATAATTTTTCGTACTTATTTTCACCGTCAGCCTTGAAGCTTTTAGAGCCGTAATGATGAATAAACACATCTCGGGCTATCACGGTTTTAAATCCGGCAAGCTGTGCACGCAAACAATAATCGTCATCCTCGTAATTGCCCGGCGAAAAACGTTCATCGAGTCCGCCGATTTTTTCAATTACTTCCCATTTAATTAAAGTACATAAAAATGCAATTCTGGGAAAAACAATAGATTGACATGCATAATCTTTGCTAATCTTAATTGCATAATCTTGCATTTCATCCAGAGTGTTGTAATTTGCATTTTTATCCAACTGTAATCCACTAACAGAATTTGAAATTGGACCAACCATCCCAACATTACTGCCAAAATAATTGAACATCTTTTTCCAATTAGAAGTAAAAACTATATCATTATTTGCCAATAATAAATATTTCCCTTCTGCGGCTCTAAAACCTTGATTAACTGCTATTGGAAATCCATAATTTACCTTATTACTAATTATTTTAACATTATCAAGATGTGAAATTGAATTCAATAATATTTTTGTAGACTCGCTACTGTTATTATCAATAATTATAATTTCATAGCTAAATGAAGTTGTATTAATAAATGATTCTAATGCCCGTTTTGTGTATTCTTCGGCGTTATAAACCGGAATTATGAGTGATACAAAATACTTATAATTAATCTTATCAAATTCTAACATTTCACTAATTAAATTTTCATTTTGAGTGTAGTTTTTATATAATTCGGATCCATAGTTCTCTTTAAAATACTTATATTTTTTTACTATATGATCCGGATAATCAACTTCTTCATTCCACCCCAAATGATATGCTTTGAGGTTTTTAGCAAATCCAACTAACCCGCCGTTTCTTTTTATCTTCGCACATGTTTCCCAATCTGTTTCGTAAGAAAAATTAAAATATTTTCTTTTTACAGATTGCATCACAGTTCCAACATTGGAAAGAACTATTTCTTCATTATATTTTTCTTTTTCTCCCAAATAAACGTCCGGTAATTTTGCCGGCTTATTTGAAGGATCAAGATTTAGGGCGATTAAACCCATTTGGGGATTTTCTTTGTGCAAATCAATTAATCTTTCAAGCCAGCATTTCCCTTCAAATGCAGGGACAAGGATATCAGGATCGGAGACAATAAACGGGTTACTATTCGAAACATCAATTCCTAGTTGAAACGCTTTTGTCCAATAATTTTCTTTATTATAAATTGCTTTATCATAAAGGATCTCACTCTTTTTAAGAAACCCTACAAATTCATCATTGCTATTATTATCAACTATAATAATCCGGTAAGGATGGCGAGTATTTTGAACTAAGTGCTCAATTGTACTAACAAAATACTTTAATCGATTATGAGTTAAAAAAATTATATCTATCGGTTTTTGAGTTTTATCTTCATTCACTTGCTTTTTAATTAGAGCAAGTTTTGATAATGCTGTTTCCTCTTTAACTTTATCAGTCTGCTCATCTGCAAAATTGCTGCATTTCAAAGAATTAAAGAGTTTTGAAAATTCCCTTTCAAAATTGATTCTTTGTGCAAGTTCCGAGTATTGATTTGCAACATTTTTTCCTTTCGATATTAATTTATTCCTCAATTTCTCATCCGATATCAGTAGTTCAATTTTTTTTGCCAATGTTTCATAATCAGCAGGAGCGAAAACCAAACAATTTTCTCCATCCTTAATAATTCCATCCAAACCTTTATTATCACTTTGGATAACAGGGGTACCAACTGCCATTGCTTCTAACGTAGGCAAACCAAATCCTTCATAAAGTGATGCATTAACATAGATATGCGCTTTTTCATATTCTCTAATCATACATTCAACTGATGCACAGCTTTTGTTCCTTATCTTTATTCCAAATGAATCATCAGCTATATTTTCATTAACACTGCCATCTATTAATGTAAGTTCAAATTGCTTACTCTGATTTTTCTTTGCAGTAAGCAAGCTCACTGCTTTCACCAATACTTCAAATCCTTTTAAGTAAAAATTGGGATTCCCTACAAAAAGAATGTTTATGATTTTTTTTGGATAATCTTTTTTCTTTGGAACATAACTAATGTATCTGTTGTCAATCCCATTTTGAATAAATAAAGTCTTTTGATTAAATGTGCTTCTAAAATAATTATCTATTGATTTTGATACCGTAATTCTTCCGACCGGTAAATTATGCAACAGCTTAAAATATGGTTTTTCTCTCAGAAGGATTTCTACCGTATTATTTGAATAATGGAAAGTCTCTATCCCCTGACATAGATGAAAGATAAGTTTTCTATTACAATTATTTGATCTAAGTAACAATGGAAGTTCATTTATAGAATAAAAAATTACAATATCCTCTTTTATAGAGTCATATCTTTTTAAATGTTCTTTTTCTTCAATAAATTCGTAACTGAAAGTACGCCAATTAGGTTTAATTGTATTGGTGTAGATAGTAACTTTATAACCCATTTGAGAAAACCAGTCGGCAAATTTAAATAAAGTAATTGTACCTCCGCCTTTTACAGCTGAATCAATACATGTAAAAGCAACAGATGGTTTTTCTCCTTTATTAATTTTTCTTGATACTTTATTAAAACTATCCCTAAAATTGTAATAGTTTTTCCACGAATCAAATATAGTTTTAGGTGAAATAAAAAGATTCTCATTTGTTATTGGGTCATTATAAAAATATGTTTCAAGTTCATCTGTTATATTAATGCTTTTACTTATAGTGTAATTTTTACCTTTGCTTGAAGAAACAAGTATTTTTAAGATACTCTCAATACTTTTTATATCAATTTGAGTAGCTTCAATTTTTGCTTCAGTACCTGTATTTTCCTCATCAAAAGAAACATCAGGTAAATATTCTTCTAATTGAAAATCTCTTCTATTATTCCTAATAGCCTTTTGAAGATACAATTCAATTTTCTCTTTATTTTTACCGTTTTTGTTTGCAGTTATAATCTCTTGAACAAAATTATGCGGTGCATATTTA
>CAZXDS010000135.1:0-9314 GCA_964639525.1 uncultured Melioribacteraceae bacterium
CGTGTATCAATGCTGCTGCAAAGATCATATATTCCGGTAAAATTTTTGTCGTTTTCTTTTCGAGCCCGTTCCAATTCTGCAACGGCATTCACGCCAACATTTTTAATTGCAGACATTCCGAAAATTATTTTCCCGTCCTTTACATTAAAAAAAGTGGATGGTTTGTTTATGTCAGGAGGTAATACTTCAACATGCTGCTTACGACAATCATCTAAAAGTATCGTTACTTTATCAGGATTTCCAAATTCGTTTGTTAAGTTGGCTGCAAGAAATTCAGGTAAATAATTTGCTTTAAGATATGCCGTTTGATACGCCACAAAACTATAAGCTACAGCGTGACTTTTATTAAATCCGTAATTTGCAAACTCAACGACTTCATCAATAATTTTTTGTGCAGTGTTTTTATCAATTCCAGTTTTTACTGCTTTTTCAATAAAAATAACTTTTTGCTCACCCATCGCGGCAAGATCTTTTTTTCCCATTGCCCGACGCATTAAATCAGCTTCAGCCAGACTCATTCCACCGACTTTATTTGCAATCTGCATAACTTGTTCCTGATAAACAATAATGCCGTAAGTATCGCTTAGTATTTCTTCTAAAGAAGGATGAAGATAAACAATTTTCTTTTTGCCGTGTTTACGGTCAATAAATTCGTCAATGTTTTTCATCGGGCCGGGACGATAAAGAGCATTCATTGCCGCAAGGTCTGAAATACTTTCAGGATGCAATTTTTTTAGATACTCTTTCATGGGGGAAGACTCAAACTGAAATACAGCAGTAGTCCTTCCTTGCGAAAACAATTTAAATGTTGCTTTGTCATCTAATGGAATATCATCAATATCAATATCCACTCCGCGTGTTTGTTTAATGAGTTTAAGAGCATCACGAATAATTGATAGTGTTCGCAATCCGAGGAAATCCATTTTCAAAACACCCGAAGCATCAATCTGCTTCATATTATATTGTGTAACAATATCACCGGTTTTTGCAGCGAGGGCAATTGGTACAAAATCAGAAACATCGCCCGGCGTAATAACAACGCCGGCAGCATGCTTTGAAGCATTGCGGTTCATTCCTTCCAAAACTTTAGAATATTTAATCCATTCGTGCAACTGTGGATCATCCGATTTATTTACCCATTTTAATTCCGGTACTTCTTTGAAAGCCTTTTCAAGAGAATAGACTTTGCCAAACTCGGAAGGTATCCATTTCGTAATTTCATTCACTTTTGGAATCGGAATTTTAAGTACGCGTGCAACATCACGCAAAACCGCTTTCGATGAAAGCCTGTTAAACGTTACAATTTGGCAAACAGAATTTTCACCATATTTGTGCTTTGTATATTCAATTACATCTCCGCGCTGGTCATCGGCAAAATCCACGTCAATATCAGGCATTGATTTACGGGCAGGATTTAAGAAACGCTCAAACAATAAATTATACGGCAGCGGATTAACATTTGTAATGCCGAGAGCATACGCAACAATACTGCCGGCAGCACTTCCTCTGCCGGGGCCAACAAGAATGCCTTGTTTTTTTGCAGCGTTTATATAATCTTGAACAATCAAAAAGTAACCCGGATAACCCATTTGTTTAATTACCCCGATTTCATAATTAAATCTATCTTCAATATCTTTAGTAATTTTTGAAAAACGTTTATGTAAACCTTCAGTTGCAAGTAATTCAAAATAATCATCTAAATTTTTCGCTTTTGAATCAGGCGGAATGGGAAATAGCGGTGTATGAAAGCCTGATTTTTTCAATTCAAAATTTACTTTATCGGTAATTTCAAGAGTATTCTCAATTGCACCATCATAATTTTTAAATAATTCCTTCATTTCTTCGGCAGACTTAAAATATATTTGGTCTGTCCGATATTTTAGTTTATGATAATCAGAATCACCTTTTTTATCGCTAAGTAATAAAAGTATATTGTGAGGAATAGAATGTTCCTGCTCAATATAATGTATGTCGTTAGTTGCAACCATTTTAATTCCGAGCTCTTTGGAAAGAAGCGGCATTCCTTCCATTATAGCTTTATCTTCCGGTATTCCGTGATCCTGCAGTTCAAGATAAAAATCATCATGAAATATTTCTTTTAGCTGAATAGCTGCATGCTTCGCTTTTTCATAATCTCCATTAATTAAATGAACAGAAACAGGTCCGGCAAGACAGGCGGATGTTGCAATTAGTCCTTCTTTATATTGATTGAGCAATTCAAGATCAATTCTCGGTTTGTAATAAAAGCCCTCGGTATAAGCACGCGAAGTTAACTTAAGCAGATTGTGATAACCGATTTTATTTTTTACAAGCAGCACAAGATGATTATAATGTTTGGAACGTTTGCGACCGGCTTCAGGTTTATCTTTACCACGGCCAAAGCGTGAACCATCCATAACGATGTAGGCTTCAATACCGAGAATCGGTTTAATATTTTTCTTTATCGCTTTTTGACTAAATTCCGATGCGCCATACATTACACCGTGGTCGGTTAATGCAAGAGCATTCATATTTTGTTCTACGGCTTTATTAATCAAACTATCAACAGTGCAAGCAGCATCCTGCAGACTGTAATGGGAATGATTATGTAAATGTACAAAGTCACACATATTTTAATTTATTATTTTTTAATTATTATTAATTTAATTGATTAATTTTCATCAATATTCCGCCCAATGTTACAAAACACATGAATAGACCAAGTCAACAAAATTTTCAATTATCCATTGTCAATTATCAATTATTCCTTCCCCGTATGTCCAAACCCGCCGGCACCGCGTTCTGTTTCAGAAAGATTTTCCGAGTCAATTAAATTCATTTTTAGCACTTTTGAAAGAACCATTTGAGCAATTCTTTCGCCGCGATTAATTACAAAGTCATTTTCTCCGAAGTTGAAAAGAATAATCTTTATTTCGCCTCGATAATCCGAATCAATTGTTCCCGGAGAATTCAGCACACCAATACTATGCTTAGCTGCTAACCCGCTTCGCGGACGAATTTGAATTTCATAACCGAGTGGGATTTCTACTTTTAAATTTGTAGAAACCATTGCAACACTACCGGCTTTTATTATTTGATCAAAATCAACAGCCGCCCGCAAATCTAAACCCGAACTTCCTTCCGTTGCATATACAGGAATTGGAATATCATAAAATTTACTATCTATTCTTTGAATTTTTATATCTACTTTTTTCATATCTCTGCTAATGTAATTTTTAAATATTTTATATCTAATTAACCGAAAATGACAAAATGTTATTAATTACAAATTTTAATTTTCAACTAAACTAATTAATTTTATTTCAATTCTATTTTAACAAAATGTTTGAATAATCTTCTACAATTTTATGCTCTGCGCACTTTGCGGCAACTCTGCGGACTCTGCGGTTAAAAAGGACTGCAAAAGTTAAGAACACTAATTATTCAATACACAAACCCTATCGAAACAATGTTAAGAACTATTTTCTTAGTAACATTTTATACGTCGTAATAATTTCTTTTTTCTCAATAACTCTAAATATAACAAGCGACAATAAAAATCCCAATAGGATAATTATTTTATATATCAAATTCAAATTTCCACTGAATAGCAAATAATAGTACACGCCGCCGGCTGCAAATATCATCCCGAGAATTGTGAACACTTTTCTGTATTCGTAATGAATGTAATAATGCTTCTGTGTATAATAATAAAGAATTAAACACATTGCCAGATAACTAATAAGCGTTGCAAAAGCAGCTCCCATTATTCCATAGATTGGTATAAGCCAAAGATTTACCGCTACATTCGCCAAAGCACCGATTCCTGTGGCTATCGGGAAAGCGTACATTTTCTCTTTAATGTAAATTCCTGCGGTAAAATTTAAGTACATTCCGTTGAATAAATAACTAAGTAAAATAATGGGAACAATCGGCAAACCGCTTAAAAATTGATGAGCTATTAATGTGCGTCCATGATAAATATTAAACGAAGCAATATCATCAACAAATAATGAAATAATAATAAGAATGACAGAACCGACAATCATAAACAAAGTTAAAACTTTTGCAAAAATTTCCTTTGCATTTTTTTCTTTTGCGTTTGTTAAAAAAAACGGTTGCCACGCATACTGAAACATACCGACAAACAGCATCATTGAAATTCCGAGTTTGTAGTTTGTAGTATAAATACCCACAGTTGCTTCATCAGTTAAGTATGTTAAAATCGGTCTGTCAATTACCTGAACTATTGTTGCAGCAAGTGCAGCAGGAAGATAAGGCAAACCGAATTTGAGCATTTTTTTCAAAATTTCTGTATTAATATTAAAATGAAGATACTTAAATATTTCCGGTGTTAAAATTAAAAATGTTACAATAGAGGCTGTAGCATTACTAATGAATATTGCATCAATATCGGCATCAAATCCCCAAATTAAAACAATATTCATTACAAGGTTAATTGAAATATTAATGATTTTTATTACTGCAAATTTCATTGATTTACGCTGAAGTCTTAAATGTGCAAATGGAATAATTGCAGCGGTATCAAAAAATATAATGATAACCATATAATTTAAAAGATGGGTATAATGCGCAGGAACTTTCATTGCCGCTGCAATTTGAGTGTGAAACCAAAATAATAATCCGGAAAACAAAATTCCGGTAAATACTACTAAAAAATATGGTGTTGAAAAAATATCTTTTAAATTTTTATTTTCAGAAATTGAAGCATACTTTAAAAAAGCAGCATCCATTCCATAAATGTATAAAATATTAAGGAAAGCTATATAGGCATAGATGTTACCATATATTCCCATTTGGTCACGTGTAAAAAATTGAGTGAGAAATGGAATAAGTATAAACCCAAGCAAACGTGCAAACACTGTGCTTATACCATAAACGGCTGTATCTTTTGATAGTTCTTTTAGTTTACTTAACATTTATTTAATGGATAATAGAAAATTGACAATTGATAATTTTTAATCAGATTGTTGTATGATTAGAAATTATTTGAACACAAATTAAAAATATTTCTTTAATGCTTCTATATATATTTTGGGCGGACGTGTAGGTTTTTTCGTTTCTTCGCGAATAAACAAATGATCTGTAAATCCGGTCGCTATTATTTCCCCGCTGCTTTTTCTTCTTACAACATAATCTATATGAACTTTTGCCGAGAACAATTCTGACACTGCAGCTTCAATTTCCAAAATATCGTCATAAACCGCAGGCTTTTTATATTGTATTCCGGTTTCTATTAATGGTAATTGGTAACCTGCTTTTTCAATTTCGCTGTATGCAAGACCTGCATTACGTAGTAACTCCGTTCTGCCAACCTCAAAATATTCAAGATACTTGCCATTATAAACAAACTGCATTTTATCAGTGTCCGCATAACGAACACGAATATCGGCTTTGTTACTCAGCATAAACACCCATCTTTGCAAATTTGTCCAATCTGTGTTGAACTAATTTTTCCGGTTTCATCTTTTGAAGCTCTTCAATTTCCCGGAGCAATTCGTTTTTTAAAGTCTCTGCCATTTTTTTATGGTCCTTGTGTGCGCCGCCCAAAGGTTCCGGAACAATTCTATCAATAACACCTTGCTCCAATAAATCAGGAGCGGTGAGCTTCAATGCTTCTGCTGCTTGCTCTTTATAATCCCAAGTTCGCCATAAAATACTTGAACATGATTCCGGACTAATAACTGAATACCACGTATTCTGCAGCATTAAAACAGTGTTGCCAACACCAAGTCCCAATGCTCCCCCACTCGCACCTTCACCAATAATTACAACAATAACAGGCACTTTAAGTTTTGACATTTCAAGCAAGTTGTGCGCAATTGCTTCCGCTTGTCCGTTCTCCTCAGCCTCTAATCCCGGAAACGCTCCCGGTGTATCTAACAATGTAATAATCGGTTTATTAAATTTCTCGGCAAGTTTCATCAGCCGCAACGCTTTCCGGTATCCTTCAGGATTAGGCATTCCAAAATTTCTGTAAACATTCGATTTTGTATCTCTGCCTTTCTGATGCCCGATAATCATTACTTTTTTATCGCCCAATTTTGCAAATCCGCCAACTATTGCATGATCGTCTCTGTAAAGCCTGTCGCCGTGAAGTTCAATGAAATCTTCAGTCATCATATAAATATAATCTAAGGTGTAAGGACGATTAGGATGCCGAGCCAGTTGAACACGCTGCCAACGGGTTAGATTGTTATAAACAGTTTCCTTTAAGTTATTAATTTTCTCTTCTAATTTTTCAATTTCATCATTAATATCAAGGTTATCCTCAAACTGCCTCATTTCTGCAATTTTCTTTTCCAACTCAAAAATGGGTTTCTCAAACTCCAATATATTGTTAATCATTCTTCCTCACCTATGATAATAATTTCGAAAATGTTTTGCCGAGTAATTCCAAATCTAACCAAATATTTTGGTTCTTTGCATAAAAAAGATTTATTTTATTTAATTCGCGCGTGTCATTTAAATCTATATTTTCAGTAAACCATAAACCGGTAAGCCCTTGTTTGCCAAGGTACAAACCATTTTCATTTTCGCTTTTCAAAGGACCGACAAGGCTTTTATTACCAAACAAAACTTGTGGAATACCGAGAATAAATTTCGAAAGCTTGCTTTGTACTTTACTAACTCTACTGAATAAATATATAATTGGGAAGATAAAAATAAAAATGGGTAATGAAATCACTTTATCAAAAAAAACTTTTAGCATCTTATGCGATTCTGTCGCAATATTGTATTCAATTTTCATCAATGGAATTTCATCGAGAAGAGTTATTGATGATTTGCCCACCATAAAATCAAGTTCATTTCCCGTTAATAAAAATTCCACATTGGCATCGCTGCAAGCAGCAACTACTGAAAATATTTGTTTGTACTCCAAATTTTCCGCTGTGAAAATTACTTGATCAATTTTTTCACTTTCAATTACTTTTTTGATATTTGAAAGCGACCCGATTACTTCAAAGTTACCAACAGTATTTCCAATTTCACGTATATGCGGACTGATTAATCCTGCAACTTGATAAAGATCTGTTAATCTTGATTTTATTTTCTCTCCCAAATCCGAGGCTTTATTTCCTGTACCGACTATTAAAGTTTTAATTCGTTTCGGATGATTAATTATTCCGATTCTAAAAAATATTTTAAAAATAATTCGCCAAAATGGGAACACTATAATTGCAATGGAATAAGTAATTAAAAATATTGCCCGACTATATGCAAATTGTTTAAAGAAAAATGTGATTGAAGATAAGAGGAAAAACCCGACTGCAAGTGAAACAAGACTTTTTAAAATAGAAAGAGTATTTTTTTTATATGCACCAAAAATTCCCCCGATAATAATTTGAAAAAGAGCAGGTAAAATATATATCCAAGGTTTAACTTCGGGCGGAAATCCATTCCAACTTTCAGTATGATAAATTCTTTCAGCCAATGCAAGGATTGCGGAAAACAGCACAAAATCAATTGCCGACGATAAAATTATCAATCTGAAAACATTAAAGAATGCAAAAAGTTTTCTCAAAAATATTCCTAAGCGTAAAATTCCGCTTACAAAAAACGAAGTTGATAAATGCTTTTTTACAAACAACTGCATAGCTTGGTAAAATACGGTTGTTTCGTCAATGCTGCTGCGTTTGGTGCTTTCCCCTTTATAGTGAATAATTTCCGTTTCATGAAAGTAATAAATTTTGTAACCGCTTTTCTGAGTTCGATAACACAAGTCAAGGTCTTCACCATACATAAAAAAATCATCATCGAAACCGCCGATTTTCTCATATACTTCTCGTTTCATAAACATAAATGAACCTGAAATAGCATCCACCTCGTAAGTGTCATTTTCATCAAGATAAGTAAGATTGTACTTTGCAAACAATTTACTTTGCGGAAATAGTTTACTCAATCCGCTGACTTTTGTAAATGATGTCCACGGACCGGGGAAACTTCTTCTGCATGCAAGCTGAAGCGAACCGTCATTATTCAGAACTTTACAAGTTGCCATTCCAATATTTTGATTCGCATCCAAAAACTCAATTAGTTTGGTAAATGTATCTTCTTTAACAATTGTATCGGGATTTATCAAAAGTATATATTTTCCTTTTGCAATTTTTAATCCCTGATTGTTAGCAACACCAAAACCTTTGTTTTCTTTGTTTACAATTAAATTTACATTCGAAAATTTTTCATTAAGCATCTCAACACTGCCGTCATCAGAAGCATTATCAATAACAATTATTTCGTGTCGAATGTTTGATGCGGCTTTTTTAATAGAGACTATCAGATTTTCCAGGAACTGCTTTACGTTGTAGTTTACAATTATTATGGAAAGTTCGCTCATCGGTTACCAAATTACAAGATTATCAAGTTACCGCTTTTACAAGGCAACAAGTTATTAAATTAACAGACTTTTTATTTCTTGATTATTAATTATTAAATTTCATTATTACTTCAATTATTCCATTTTTAAGAAATTACCGAACCTAAGTTTCCATACCATAAAAATTGCTTCGCGAACAATTTTTTTGGACATTTTCGAAGTGCCCTCAATTCTGTCTGTAAAAATTATCGGCAATTCTTTTAACTTAAATCCGTTTTTCCATGCTTTATAATTCATTTCAATCTGAAAGGCATATCCGTTCGATTTTATTTTATCCAAGTCAATTGATTCGAGCACCTCTTTCCGGAAACACTTAAAACCTCCTGTTGAATCACACAGCGGCAATCCGGTAATAACCCGAGTATAAATATTGGCAAAATAACTTAGAAGCAATCTTCTCATAGGCCAATTGATTACATTAACACCTTGAATATATCTGCTTCCGATAATTAAATCGTATTCATCAATCATTTTACGAAATTTTTTAATTTCTTTCGGATTATGAGAAAAATCCGCATCCATCTGAATTGCAATTTCATATCCGTTTTTCAACATGTATTTAAATCCGGCAACATAAGCAGTCCCGAGTCCCTGCTTACCTTCTCTTTCAAGTAATTTTACGCGAGAATCCGATTGCTTAATACTCTTAACAATTTCTCCGGTTCCGTCAGGAGAACTATCATCTACAACAAGAACATCAACATTAGGATTTAATTCAAGAATACTATGAATTATTTTTTTGATGTTATCTTTTTCGTCATACGTTGGTATAATTACAATTGTTTTCTTCATAAATACAATGGAAACCAATTCAAAAATGTTAATAAAAATTAATAATTATTTTGTAATAATAGTAAATTCTTTTGTTATTATTTCAAATAATTTGGATTAAGAAAAGAGTTTAACAATCTCAAGCCCTGAAAGTGTCCGTAAAATA
>CAZXDS010000136.1:0-9285 GCA_964639525.1 uncultured Melioribacteraceae bacterium
AAAAAATATTTCAAAAATAAAAAAAATCATTATCTCAGCAGCATCATCTTTTTTGTCTGCAAAAAATCACCCGTTTTCAATTGATAAAAATATATCCCACTTGGTAAATTCTCTGCATCAAATTCAACAGTGTAGTTTCCCGGGGGTTGTTCCTGTTTTATCAATGTTGTTATTTCACGCCCCGTAATATCAAATATTTTTAACGTAATGTTTAATGCCGCGTTATGGTCAACAAGTTTATTTGTCAACGAATACTTAATTGTAGTAGTAGGATTAAACGGATTAGGGTAATTCCGATATAATTTAGATTCATTTGGTAATTCGTCTATTAAATTATTAATACCAAGAAGCGGACTGTATTCAAAACAACCCATATCCGGAGCAATACCGTAAAATTCAGAAGAATCCATATCAACAACAGTAATTATTTCCTGAAAAGCATCTTGAATTGTTAGAGAATCTGTACCAGAATTAATGCAAGGCGAAGTCGCCGACAAGTAAAAATTATTATTTACCTCATCAACAAATTCAGCATCAACATTAATATTATTACTTCCTTCAGCACCTTCCGGAAAAGGAGTATTACAATAATTTACTTCGGCATAACCTAAATCAAGATATATGTTATCGCTGTATGCTCCGTGATTATTGTAAATTATGGAATTAGTAAATGAAGCATCTGAAAAAGCTAATTCCACTGCACCACCATCACCGCCGGAAGCAGCGTTATTTATCATTGTGCAATTTACAAATTTAATTCTCGCACTATAACCTTCAATAAGTACACTCCCTCCACTTGAATATGTTGTAATGTTGCCGATAAACAAACTGCGCCTAATTTGCGTATCATAACAGCCATACAAACAAATGGCACCACCACCATACAACACTGTATTATCAATAAAAGTGCATCTATCAATATACACTCCATTATCCCCGGTTAGTTTTATTGCTCCGCCTTCACCATAAGAATGATTATTAACAAATTTACAATTTAATATTTGAGTTTCCGAAGTTGTATTAATACCGTATATTGCTCCGCCCATTCCATTATCTTCCGCAGTAGCTTCATTATTACTAAAAAGACAATTTTCAACAATAATATCTGAATTATCAAGCATAAGACCGCCTCCGTGCTGATCGGGGAAATTGCTTCCGCTCGTTTTTCCGTATTCAATACGACAAAAAGCAAGATGACTGATATTCAGGGAACTGTCAACGCGAATACCGTGCCAGCCCTCAGTAATGTTATCGGTTGTAAAATAAATACTGTCGGTTTCTGTCCCTACTGCTTGAAGTTTTCCTCTTACCGTAAATTTAAAATTTCCTTCCATTTTTACTACAACTCCAGGTAAAATGGTCAACATTTGACGCGAGGCAACAACGATATCGCCAATGACGAGATAAGGGGAACCTGCTTTACTCCACGTTCCTGATTGATTTCCGCTTACGGAAGTTTGAGAAAATATTGATACCGGTAATAATACAATTAATAAAAAAGTATGTAACCTTTTCAAAAGCGCCCTCGCAATATTTTAATTTAGTGTTACTACAAGATTAATTAACCGTGATTAGAAAGGCAAATAAATATAGATTTTTTTTAACACTAATATAATCTGCAATTACAACATCCGAATAAAAATATTTTAAAAGTTGTATATTTTTTGGAGACTTGTTTTACTATAGTGAATATAATTCAGACTGTTTTATAAATTTTGAGTAAGTAAAAAAAGTGAGCCGACACCGATTATTATCCATAGCACTATACCGAGAATAAAGCTTTTCATTCCTGCTTTTTTTGCTTCGGAAATAGAAATATTGGAACCGATTAAGAAAAGAGCAATTACCATTCCGCGTTTTCCCAACCAATGAAGATGATTAAATGTAGTCTGCAAATTCGGAAATAAATACGCTATTACAATACTGCCGACAAAAAGTGCAATAAACCAGGGAACTTTTATTTTTCCGCTAATTTTATCTTTTTGAAACAGGGCAATAACTATGGTTAATGGAATAATCCACAGTGCACGAATTAACTTTACGGTAGTTGCAATTTCGAGTGCTTTTGCTCCGTAAGTTGCTCCTGCCCCGACTACAGAACTTGTATCGTGAATTGCAATTGCCGCCCAATAACCGAATGTGGTCTGACTTAGATTTAAGCTGTGCCCGATAATCGGGAAAATAATCAGTGCAATAGCATTAAGAATAAATACTACAACCAAAGCAAATGAAAATTGATAACTCTTTGCATTTATAACCGGTCCGACAGCAGCAATTGCACTACCGCCGCAAATAGCAGTTCCCGATGAAATAAGAACGGCTATCTTGGAATCTACTTTAAGAAATTTCCCAATTAAAATACCAATAGTCATAACAACGGTAACAGATATTGCCGTTATAAAAAATCCCGTTTGTGAGGCGCTAATAACATGAGTTAAATTCATTCCGAAACCAAGTAATACAATAGAAGCCTGCAACGAAAGTGAAGTATATTTTGAAATGCTCTGATGCTTTATTCCAATTAACGATAACACAAGACCTATCGCCAACGCGATTGCAGGTGAAATAAAAGGCATGAAACACAGAAAAATGACAATGCTGAAAATAGTTGTTATTTGCTTTTGGCTAAATCTCATATTTTTGTCCCAATTAATGAATGACAAAAATATGCCTTGTATATAATTTAAACAAATACTCTATTGTTATAGTTCATAACTATAAGTTATATTGCAAAAGGTAACGAGTAAATAACTTTGTTAATAATGCTTCTTGACCAAACCTGAGGGCAATTCTAAACTTACGCTTAATTTTAATGCCCTTGACGTTTATTTTAACAATTTCTTTTGTACGAAATTCTTTTTCTAATGCTTTTTCAGATACGAGTGCGACACCATCAAAATCGCATAAAAAATTCTTTATTGCCTCAGTGCTTCCAAGACTAATTAAAATATTTAGCTTTTCTAAAATTATTCCTTGTTTATTTAACGATTTCTGAATGACTTCAAGTGTGCCGGATCCTTTTTCTCTCAGAACAATAGGTATATTTTGCAAATCAGCAAATGATATTGCTTCCAATTTGGAATAAACGCTGCTGCTGCCCGTAACGGCAATAATTTCATCGTTGAGAAAATCGACATATTTAATATCAGATTGAGAAGATTCATTTTCAACCAACGCCAAATCAATCTCATTTCCCAATAATTTTTGTTCCACTTCAAATGAGTTACCATCAAACAAAAAGAGTTCAATTTCGGGATAGCGTTTATGAAAAGCAGCAATAACTTTTGGAATTACATATTGGGCAATTGTTGAGCTTGCACCTATACGGAGTGTACCTTTAAAAGTATCATTCAATCTTCCAAGTTCAAATTCAAGTTCTCGGTATTTCTGTTTAATAGTCTTTAAGTGCCGGTAGGTTAACTTTCCGGCTTTTGTTAAATATATTTTATTCCCTTTTCGCTCAAAAAGAGTAATGCCCAATTTGCTTTCCAGCTCTTTAATGTGTTTTGTTACGGCAGGCTGACTAATAAACATTTCTTTTGCTGCTTTTGAAAAACTTAAATTCTCAGCTGCTGATAAAAAAATATTATCTCTATTGTCCATATTCTCTATTATTGTTCATAATTTTTTCGCTAAAACATACCGACATTAATTTGTTTGTTATTTGTCCTCTGCACCATGTTTATAATTCGGTTCATAAAGTTCAATCTTGTTTCCTTCAATGTCCATAATGTGAATAAACTTTCCGTATGCATATGTTTCAATTGTATCAAGTATTTTCACATTTTCCTTCCTAAGTTGTTTAACAAGTTTATCCAAGTTCTCAACTTTATAATTAATCATAAATTCTTTCTTTGAAGGGTTAAAATAACTATCATTTTCAGAGAACGGACTCCATTGAATTGAACCCCTTCTATTTGAATCAGCACCTTCCTGCCATTCAAAACTGGTACCATATTGGTTTGTATCAAACCCCAAATGGAATTTGTACCATTCCTTTAGTCTTTCAGGGCTTTTGCACTTAAAAAAGATTCCTCCAATTCCCGTAACCTTTTTTATATTGACGTTATTATTATTTCGCGTTTTTTTTACACTTTTGTTTGGTTTTTCTGTAATTAATACTTTGAAAAAGAAACCCAAACAAAACGCCAAAACGATTGCCAAAATTATTAAAATATTTTTTTTCATTTCTACCTATTTATTTTGTCAAAATCTTTGACGTGATGCAGTGATGCATTACCTTACTTGTAAAGACAGTGATATTTCAAACAAATTTGAAACTCATCGTTAACTATGGTTTTCCAATTAGATTATTGTAGTCTGCTATATTATCAATATCATCAAAAATTTGATTGTAATTACACTGCCAGTATTTTTGGTTTTTTATTAGCTGCGATAATTCTTTCAAATTAGAGCTTATAGGTGATTTCATTATCATTTTGCTTACTCTATTGCTGAAAAGAATGGGATGACCTCGCCGATTATTTTTTACAGGCTGAACCCAATCATATTTATCATCAATTTGCTCAACAAACTCTGTATAGAATTCACTTGGCAATGAAGGTTGATCAACAAAGTGATACAAAATCCAATCCGCTTCGGAGCATGCTCCAATCCCCTTTTGCAATGATAAAAACATTCCATCCTTAAAATCTTCATTAAAAACAAATTGTATTTTTGAACTTATTTCTTCGTTTTTAAAGTTTTTTAGACTTTTTTCAATATCTAATGAACGATAACCGATTACAACAATTATTTGATAACAAACATCATTTAATTTTTCAATCACATTTTGAATAAAGGTCTTGCCCTTAAATTGTAATAACGGTTTATATGCTCCCATTCTGTCTGATAATCCGGCAGATAAGACTAATCCTGTAATTTTTTTATTTTTTAAATTATTCAATTATTCTTTTGGATTAGTTGCAAATACGGTTAATTCTGTAATAAAACCTCTATCGTTCATTTCCAAAGCAGAAATTACTGAAAATGCAATATCTTTCGATTGTAATTTAGTTGCATTATAATCAGAGTTTTCCCTGCCGGAATTGACTTTAAAATCAGTTTGAACTTCACTTGGATTTATTAAAATTACGCGAACATTGTATTTCCTAAGTTCTGCTCTCCAACATTCTGTAATTCCACGCAATGCAAATTTGGTTGCAACATAAGGCGTTCCATATGCAAAACCTTTTAAAGCAGCAGTTGAAGCTATATTTACAATATTTCCTGAGTTCTGATTCTTAAATATCTTTGCTGCTTCTCTACCGCACAAAATTGCACCAACAATATTTGTATTTAAAACTTGTTTTAATTCATCCGCATTAACTTTGTCAATTTCTGCAAAATATCCGTAACCGGCATTGTTTATTAATGCGTCCAATCTCCCGAAATCATTTTTAATATTTGCAAACATATTAACAACTTGCGCTTCGTCTGAAACATCACAAACATATCCGGTAAAACCATATTTTGCTGATACATTTTCCAATTTATCTTTGTTTCGACCGCAAATTATAACTTTGCCGCCTTTTTGTTTTGCCATCTCGGCAATTGAAAGACCAATTCCATTAGAGCCTCCGGTAACAAGAACTGCTTTATCTAATAAATTCATTTTCTTCCTCTCTACTTCTGCCATCACGTAGTGAACGATGTAGTATGTGTAAATCTTGTTTATCTTTTGCTGTTAAGTTTATTTGCATGTCCAAATCTAAATAATTTATCTATCTTTAAACAGCCCTTTTTCCCAAAACCTTTAAATTTTTAGTGTACAAGGTATAACTGAAAAAATCACTTTAAGTTTTGTGGAGTACGGTATTTAATTCTTATTCATAAATTTAGTCAACGCAATATTTGTTTTTGTTTGAATTTTATTTCTCATAAAAGAAGACCAGCCTAACAGATAACCACTTGTTCCCAGAGCCTGTTTAGTCCAACTCCATAAATTAAAACTGTCTTTGTGTTCAATTATTTCCCCATCTAAAAATTTAAATGTTGCGGATATTTTATTAACTACCTTTCTATTTCCCGGTCCATAATTATATTCCGCAATCCAGTTAGCTTTACCGGTTAATTCATTGGCTTCAATACTATTAAAATTAATTTTGAGATTATTGTCATTTTTGCTCAATAACATTTTCCACATACTTTTAGCTTTTTCTGCTTTTAGAGTTCCAAACGCAGGATCATGAAAAACAATATTCTCATGATAACATTCAAGCATTCTTTCCACATTATTAGAAGCAAAAGATTGATAAAATTTTAGTATTAATTCTTCGTTCTTATGCATTATTTTAATCGGATGGTTTTCGTTTTATTAAGACTTTCAACATTTTTTTATACCTAAATTTTTTCAGATTTTGAATTATTCTGAAAGCAATATAATTAATATCAAAATTTTTTGGGAGATGAATGTGTCAACAAAATTAACTTTTAAATTGAAAATCCAATTGCAAAAATGGGAGTAATAAAAAATGCCCCCTTTTGAAAGAATAATTAAATTTAATTACGTTATGCAAAACATTACGGTCAATTGCCACGACCTTTAGTTCGTGGAGCAATTTATAAAAAGCATATGGCTTCAGCCATATTATCGCACAAAAAGAAGCTAAAGTCCAGACATATCTTGTCCCTTTTCCCCAGCACTATAAGCCCGGGGAATTAAAAAGTGAATTCAAAATCGATTTAAGTAAATGATATCTTTTTATTTAACATAAATGTTCATAATTTTAAAGTTGATATAAAAAAAGATATATAACTCTACTTTTGAAAAAAAAATTATTTTTCTATTAAATAAAAGGTATTAAAATGACCCCTAATAAAATTATTTGGACTAAAACCGATGAAGCTCCTTTTTTGGCATCTTATTCATTACTCCCGATTGTTAAAGCATTTACAAAAGGAACAGGAATAGAGATTGAGACAAAAGACATTTCGCTCGCCAGCCGAATTAAAGCTAATTTTCCTGAAAGATTAAATGAGGGACAAAAAGTTCCGGACGATTTAGCTGAATTGGGAAAAATTGTAAAGACTCCTGATGCTAATGTAATTAAGCTTCCAAACATTAGTGCTTCAATTCCACAACTAACTGCTACAATTAAAGAACTTCAAACAAATGGTTTCAACATCCCGGATTATCCGGAAGAGCCAAAAAATGAAGAAGAATTAGAATTGCAAGCAAGATTTGCTAAAAATCTTGGTTCCGCTGTAAATCCGGTTCTTCGTGAAGGAAATTCAGACAGGCGTCCGGCAGCTGCTGTTAAGAAGTTTGCCAAAACGAACCCTCATAAAATGATGAAACCTTGGCCGGAATCCGGTTCAAAAACACATGTTGCTCATATGACCGAAAATGATTTTTTCGGAAATGAAATTTCCACAACAATGGAAAAGGAAACCGATGTAAAATTTATTTTTGAGAACGCTAATGGCGAAGAAACAGTTCTAAAAGAAAAACTTCATTTGCTCGAAGGTGAGGTGTTAGATGTAACGGTAATGAATGTAGCATCATTGCGTAAATTTTTTGAGGAACAAATTGAAAAAGCGAAAAAAGAAAATATTCTTCTTTCTCTACATCTTAAAGCAACTATGATGAAAATATCTGACCCGATTATGTTTGGTCATGCAGTTTCGGTTTACTACAAAGATGCACTTGAAAAACATGCTGAAACGCTTAAAGAAATCGGTGCCAATGTAAACAACGGATTAGCTGATGTTTTGAAAAAATTGGATAAATTGCCCGACGACAAAAAGACGGAAATTTTATCCGATTTTAATAAGGTTTACGAAACTCGTCCGGATTTGGCTATGGTTGACACAAGAACGGGAAAAACAAATTTACACGTTCCCAGCGATGTTATTATTGATGCTTCAATGCCGGTTGTTATTCGCGATGGCGGCAAAATGTGGAATAAAAATGAAGAATTGCAGGATTGCGTTGCAATGATTCCAGACCGCACTTACGCTACATTTTATCAAGTTGTTATTGAAGATGCACAGAAAAACGGGCAGTT
Source organism: uncultured Melioribacteraceae bacterium (assembly GCA_964639525.1). Taxonomy (GTDB): domain Bacteria; phylum Bacteroidota; class Ignavibacteria; order Ignavibacteriales; family Melioribacteraceae; genus CAZXDS01. The sequence goes on from CAZXDS010000136.1 coordinate 8,010, forward strand.
TGATCCAACTACAATGGGAAATGTAGCAAACGTAGGACTAATGGCTAAGAAAGCGGAGGAATACGGTTCGCACGATAAAACATTTGAAGCTATGGATAACGGAAAAATTAAGGTAGTTGATTTTAACGGAAATACTGTTCTGGAAAGACCGGTTGAAAAAGGAGATATTTTTAGAGGATGCCAAGCAAAAGATATTCCAATTAAGGATTGGATTGGTTTGGCAGTAAGACGAGCAAGAGCTACCGGTTCACCGGCAATTTTTTGGCTTGATGAAAATAGAGCACATGATGCTCAAATAATCAAAAAGGTAAATAAATATTTGCCGGAACACGACACTACGGGTTTGGATATTAGAATAATGGCTCCTGACGATGCTATGAGATTTTCACTCGAAAGAGTACGAAAAGGATTAAATACAATCTCAGTTACGGGAAATGCTCTGCGTGATTACTTAACGGATTTATTTCCTATTCTTGAATTAGGAACAAGTGCAAGAATGTTGTCAATTGTTCCGCTGTTGAACGGCGGCGGATTGTTTGAAACCGGTGCCGGCGGCTCGGCGCCAAAACATGTTCAGCAGTTTTTGCAAGAAGGACATTTAAGATGGGATTCTCTCGGCGAATATTGCGCTTTGGTGCCTTCAATTGAAATGATTGCTGAAAAATATAATAATACAAAAGCTGCAGTTATTGCGGAAACACTTGATATTGCAGTCGGTAAATATTTGGAAAATAGTAAAATGCCTTCGAGAAAAGTAAATGAAATAGACAACAGAGGTGCCACTTTTTATCTTGCAATGTATTGGGCTGAAACTCTTGCGGAACAAGATAAAGATACGGAATTAAAGGCTCGCTTTGAGCAAGTTGCAAAAGATTTGAAAGAAAATGAAGAGAAAATCTATTCCGAATTACTTGCTGTACAAGGCAAACCGGTTGAAATAGGCGGGTATTATTTACCTAATGATAATTGGACTGAGAAAGCAATGAGACCAAGTGAAACTTTAAATTCAATAATTGATTCACTTTAATTACTTAAAGCAAATTTAGAAAAGGGAATTAGCTTTTGGCTGATTCCCTTTTTTTGTTAATTTTGAACAGTAAATAAACCAAGCTAGATTGTAAATTCTGGCTGAGTTCTAATAATGACAGCATTCTGTAATTATGCAGTATTTACTCAGATTGACCGCTACGCTAATCAATCTGAGTTACAAATCGTAGCACAAGATTGGTTAGTCCGCTTTTGGGACGGTCAATCTGTGAATAAAAATAGAAAATGC
>CAZXDS010000137.1:0-4302 GCA_964639525.1 uncultured Melioribacteraceae bacterium
AGTCTTTTTTAATAATTTTCCCTAACTGTCGCACTTGCGGGTTGAATCTACGAATTAATTATTTTTAAAATAATAGTGATATCTTAAAAACTATTTAGTAAATTTACAGTTATTATTTAAATGACTTATTAACTATTTGCGTTGAAACGAATGGGAATATTTAAGATTAAACGCGGTTTAGACCTTCCGATAATTGGTACCCCTCAACAATTAATTTCAGATAAACATGTTAAAACTGTTGCCGTACTCGGTCCGGATTTTGTAGGGTTAAAGCCTACAATGGCGGTTAAAGTAGGTGATACCGTTAAGTTAGGTCAGCTTTTGTTTACAGATAAAAAATCACAATCTGTGAAATTTACTGCTTCAGGTAGTGGAGTAATTAAGGCAATTAACAGAGGTGAGAAAAGAGTTTTGCAATCGGTTGTAATTGAGCTTTCCGGGAATGAAGAAATTACATTTGATTCTTATACTGAGAACGAATTGCAATCTTTATCACGTGAAAAGGTCGTTAATCAACTTTTGGAATCGGGTATGTGGGTATCTTTGAGATGTCGTCCATTTAGTCATGTAGCTAATCCTGAAGTTGTTCCGCACTCAATATTTGTTACGGCAATTGATACAAATCCGCTTGCTCCTTCAGTTGAAAAAATTATAGAAGGAAGGGAAGCAAGTTTTAAGAACGGGTTGAAAATATTATCACAATTAACTGAAGGAAAAGTTTTCCTTGTTAAAAAACTTGGAGATAATATTCCTTCAATTGAAAATGAAAAGATATCGGTTGAAGAATTCAGCGGTCCGCATCCTGCCGGAAACGTTGGAACTCACATTCATTTTCTTGATTCAGTAAACGGCACTAAAGAAGTGTGGCATATTGGCGCCCAAGATGTTGCTGCAATTGGCGACTTATTTACGACCGGTAAAATTAATGTTGTAAGAATAGTGGCACTTGCAGGTTCTGAAGTTAAGCAGCCAAGATTATTGAGGACTAGACTTGGAGCTTCAATATCTGAACTTACTGAAGGGGAGTTAACCGAAAATGAAAATCGGATTATATCCGGTTCAGTTCTTCACGGAAGAAAAGCTGAAAACAATTTGGGATTTCTCTGTCGTTATCATCAGCAGATTTCCGTAATTCCGGAAGATCATGAGAGAAAATTTCTTGGATGGCTTGGTGCCGGACTCGATCAATATTCGGTTAAAAGATCATATTTGTCATCCTTGCTTCCAAATAAAAAATTTAAGTTTACAACAAATTCCAACGGTTCACTAAGAGCTATTGTTCCTGTAGGCAGTTACGAGAAAGTTATGCCGCTTGATATTTTACCGACTTTTTTACTTCGTGCTTTAGCTATGGATGATATTGAGGAATCGGAAAGTTTGGGAGCTTTGGAACTTGATGAAGAAGATTTGGCATTGTGTACTTTTGTGTGCCCGTCTAAAATTAATCATGGGGAAAATTTACGAAGAGTATTAACTTTAATTGAAAAGGAAGGATAGTGAAAGTACTACGAAAATTTTTAGATAATCAAAAAAAATATTTCACTGCCGGCGGAAAATTAGAAAAACTGCATCCATTGTACGAAGCAACGGACACTATTCTTTATACTTCCGGAAAAGTAACGTCAGGCACATCGCATGTTAAAGATGCTATGGATTTGAAGAGGATGATGATTGTAGTTTACGTCGCCTTACTTCCTGCTGTTTTCTGGGCGTTTTATAACACAGGTTTTCAAGCATTAACCGCAATGCAAAATGCCGGTTTATCTTCGTTGGGAACTTGGCAAGGAAATTTTGCTAATTGGCTCGGCATCGGATTAAATCCACAAAATATGTTCAGCAATATTTTATTGGGAATGATATATTTTATTCCGGTCTATTTAGTAACTCTTGCAGTTGGCGGTGCTTGGGAAGTTCTTTTTGCGTCGGTTCGTAAACACGAAATTGCGGAAGGGTTTCTCGTAACCAGTTTGCTTTTTCCGCTTATATTACCGCCGACAATTCCTCTTTGGCAAGTTGCAATTGGTATTTCTTTTGGTGTTGTAATAGGTAAAGAGATATATGGCGGCGTTGGGATGAATATCTTAAATCCGGCATTGGTTGCTCGGGCATTCTTATTTTTTGCATATCCCGGACAGATTTCAGGAGATAAAGTTTGGGCTGGAATTGACGGTGTTAGTATGGCTACTCCACTCGCTCAATTTTCGGATAAAGCGATTCCTGTTACAGTTGATTGGTGGCATGCTTTCGTTGGATTAATTCCCGGCTCAATGGGTGAAACTTCCGTGATTGCAATTTTGATTGGAGCATTCATTCTAATTTATACAGGGGTTGGTTCCTGGAAAATAATGTTGAGTGTTGTCGTGGGTATGGTTGGAATGTCATTATTTTTTAACATTGTAGGGAGCAGTACAAACGCAATGTTTAGTGTAACTCCGGTTTGGCATTTTGTAATGGGCGGTTTTGCTTTCGGAACTGTGTTTATGGCGACCGATCCTGTTACTTCGGCAATGACACAAAAGGGGAAATATTATTACGGGTTATTAATTGGAATACTTGTTGTACTTATTCGAGTTGTGAATCCCGCATTTCCTGAAGGTATGATGCTTGCCATCTTATTTGGAAATATAACTGCTCCAATAATAGATAAAGCAGTAATTAGTGCAAATATAAAAAGGAGGCGATTAAGAAATGTCTAGTATTAAACAAACAATACTTGTCGCTCTCGGTGTCTGTTTTGTCGCTTCAATTTTTGTTTCAACTGCTGCGGTTAAACTTAAACCGATTCAAGTGAAAAATAAAAAAATGGATTTATTAAAAAACATTTTAGTAGCTGGAGATTTGTATAAAGAAGGTGAAGATGTAAACAAGATTTACAAAGAGAATGTTCAGCCTGAGATTGTTGACTTGAAATCGGGCAATATTCTTAAAAAAGATAAATTCGATGCTGTGATGAACCCAAATGATTTTGATATTCGGTGTGCAGTTAATGATGCAAAATGGAGCGAAAAAATTCCTGCCGATAAAGACATTGCCGGTATTAAAATAATGCCCACTGCAATGGCTGTTTACCAAGTGCTTGATAAAAATAAAAATGTAATTAAATATATTCTGCCTATTTACGGCAAAGGACTTTGGTCAACAATGTATGGCTTTATTGCTTTAGATAAAGATTTGCATACAATTAAAGGTTTCACGTTTTACGATCAAGGTGAAACTCCGGGTTTGGGTGGTGAAGTAGATAATCCTAAATGGAAAAAATTATGGATAGGAAAACAAGCATTTGACAAATCGGGTAAGTTGAAAATTGAAGTGATTAAGCGAATAGTTGATCCCGATGATCCTGATGCGAAATATAAAATTGATGGTCTATCCGGAGCAACACTTACAACAAGAGGTGTTAATCATCTTGTCCGTTTTTGGCTAAGTGATGATGGATACGGACATTTCATTAAAAATTTAAGAGGAGATAAGAATGAACAAATATAAGAAAATTCTTCTCGATCCAATATTTAATAATAACCCGATTGCACTTCAAATTCTTGGAATTTGTTCTGCTCTCGCGGTTACATCAAAATTGGATACGGCATTGGTTATGTCAATTTCCGTTATGTTGGTTGTGGCATTTTCTAATTTCTTTGTAAGTTTAATTAGAAATTATGTGCCGAGCAGTATTAGAATTTTAGTTGAAATGACCATTATTGCTTCAATGGTGATAATTGCAGACCAGTTTATCAGAGCATTTGCTTTTGACATTAGTAAACAATTATCGGTATATGTTGGCTTAATTATTACCAACTGTATTGTGATGGGAAGAACAGAAGCATATGCACTTAAGAATCCGCCAATACAAAGTTTTTTGGACGGTATAGGAAATGGATTGGGCTATTCATTTATTCTAATTACATTGGCAGTTTTTAGAGAACTTCTTGGAACTGGTAAACTTCTCGGAATGACTATTATTCCATTAGTGCGTGATGGTGGCTGGTACACTGCAAACGGACTATTGTTAATGCCTCCAAGTGCTTTCTTTTTAATTGGTTTTATTATTTGGACAATCCGAACTGTCAAACCTGAACAAAATGAGGAGGCTTAATTTATGTTTGAACATTATTTAAGTTTATTTGTTAAGTCTGTTTTTATTGAAAATATGGCTCTTGCATTCTTCCTTGGAATGTGTACTTTTATGGCAATTTCCAAAAAGGTTGAAACAGCAATCGGACTTGGGATTGCAGTAGTGGTTGTGCAAGCTGTAACCGTACCGGTCAATAATTTAATATACATGCACGTGTTAAAAGAAGGTGC
>CAZXDS010000137.1:4402-9280 GCA_964639525.1 uncultured Melioribacteraceae bacterium
TTTGGCTGGATGCTTGCAATTGTTTTACTTGCCGGTATAAGAGAAAAAATGAAATACGGAAATGTACCAAAGGGCTTAAGAGGACTTGGAATAACTTTTATTACAGCCGGACTTATGGCAATAGCATTTATGCTGTTTTCCGGAATACAATTATAGAGGATAATTAATGGAAGGAACAAGTTTAATAATATTCGGCGTGGTAATGTTTATAGTTATTGTGCTGGCACTCGTTGTACTTATTCTGTTTGCAAAATCAAAATTAGTTGCTACAGGTGATGTTAATATTACAATTAATGATGACCCGAATAAATCTGTTGTTGTTCCGGTTGGCGGTAAGTTGTTGAACGCTTTAGCCGAACAGAAAATTTTTGTTCCTTCTGCCTGTGGTGGAAAAGGAACTTGCGGTGAATGCAAATGCGTAGTTACTGAGGGCGGAGGAGATGTTCTTGCTACAGAAACTTCAAAGTTAAATCGGGGTCAAATACGTGCCGGTTACAGATTATCGTGTCAAGTGGCTGTGAAAAACGATATAAAAATAGAATTGCCCAATGAAATATTTGAGATAAAAAAATGGGAATGCACTGTTCGGTCTAATCACAATGTTGCTACATTTATTAAGGAGTTGGTTCTCGAACTTCCTGAGGGTGAAAATGTCAATTTTAGAGCCGGTGGATATATTCAGATTGAAGCTCCGAAGCACATTGTTAATTATAAAAATTTTATTATTGAGGACGAATATAAACCCGATTGGGACAAATTTAATTTATGGCGCTATGTAAGCAAAGTAAGCGAACCGATTGTACGAGCTTATTCAATGGCTAACTATCCCGAAGAAAGGGGCATAATTATGTTGAATGTTCGTGTTGCTTCTCCGCCGCCAAGAATGCCGAATGTTCCTCCTGGACAAATGTCTTCATTTATTTTTAATCTTAAACCCGGAGATAAGGTTACTATATCCGGTCCTTACGGTGAATTTTTTGCTCGTGATACTGAAGCTGAAATGGTATTTGTTGGTGGTGGTGCCGGTATGGCACCAATGCGTTCACACATTTTTGATCAGCTAAAGAGACTTGATTCAAATAGAAAAATTTCATATTGGTATGGTGCTCGTAGTTTGCGAGAGGTTTTTTATGCTGATGAATTTGATAAACTTGCTGAAGAACACCCTAATTTTAAATGGTATCTCGCACTTTCAGAACCACAGCCTGAAGATAATTGGACAGGATTAACCGGATTTATTCACCAGGTATTATTTGATGAATATCTTAAAAATCATCCTAACCCTGAAGATGCTGAATATTATATGTGCGGTCCTCCTATGATGAATACAGCGGTTACAAATATGCTGGAAAGTCTCGGTGTTGAACGAGAAAATATCATGTTTGATGATTTCGGCGGTTAATTATGGAATGCGATATCGCAATAATTATTAATATTGAGAATAATGGTTAGAGTATCAACTATTGATTATAATAAAAAAAAAGTCTATTTTATCAAAAAGTCTGCATTCTTGTAGGCTTTTTCTTTATAGTATTAAAAGTTATCCGGCAGATACCTGATGTTTTTTTTGTTAAGAAATTAAAAATAATAAAGTTTAACAAAATACAGACAAAATTGGAACTTAGAAATTAGTGAAATGAATATTTGAAAGATTTCTTCTAAATCCCAAGTTCAAAGTTGCACTTTAATGCGTTAGGATAAGAATAATAAATTCAAATAATGTTTAAGGGAAATTATGAAAACCGCTGAAGAATTATTAAATGAAAAAGGCACCGAAATTATCAGTGTATCTCCGGATACTACTATTTACGATGCTTTACAAAAAATGGCAGAAAATAATATTGGCTCAATTCTTATTGAGGAAAATAATAAAATAATTGGTATATGGACTGAACGTGATCTTTTAAGAAACACATTGCTTGAAGGATTTAATCCTAATACTACTTTGATTAAAGAACATATGATAACTAATCTAATTACTGCCCAATATTCCGATACTGTTTACAGTATGATGGATGTTTTCCTTGGTAAAAGATTACGACATTTATTGGTGAAAAAGGATGATAAGTATATCGGACTCTTATCTATCGGTGATGTGGTAAAAGCAAAATTGAATGAAAAGACAAAAGAACTTAAACAATTACACGCCATGGTTGGGTGGGAATATTACTCAAATTGGCAGTGGAAGAAAAAATAAATTTAGTAATCCGATTTACAGTTATTATGTGAGAAAATGAAAAAATTTGTATTAGTCTATTTCGTAATTATTGTTCTTCTTACTATTGGGTGTTCTCCTAAAAAGAGAATTGTTACAAAAGTTTTTACTTTTTCCGGATTAACAATGGGAACGAGCTACAATATTAAAATTGTTGAAGATTCTATTTTTACAAAGGGGAAATTTTCTAAAATAGTAAAACCTGGTGTTGATAGTTTACTTTACAAAGTAAACCAAAAAATGTCAACTTATATTTCCGATTCTGAAATATCAATGTTTAACAGTTTTGCCGATACAACATGGTTCCCCATTTCAAAGGAATTTGCTTTAGTAGTAAAAGCCGCAATTTTTATTGGTGACACTTCAAATCAAGCACTCGATGTTACTGTAGGCCCATTGGTAAATCTTTGGGGTTTTGGTCCAAACGGAGAAATTAAAAATCTACCGGACAGCCAAGAAGTGAAATTGATGAAATCATTAACCGGATTGAACAAAATTAAAGTTCAATTTCATCCGTCTGCAATAAAAAAAGCTCAACCTGATATGTATCTTGATCTTTCTTCAATTGCAAAAGGTTATGGTGTTGATAAAGTTGCAGAATATTTTAATCACCTTGGATTAAATAATTATATGGTTGAAATTGGTGGGGAAGTAAGAGCAAGTGGAGTTAACGAAAATAGAGAGTACTGGCGAATCGGAATTTCAACACCCAATAATTCAGGAAGTATTGAAAAAATAGTTTTGTTAAATAACATGAGTATGGCTACTTCGGGTGATTATCATAATTATTTTGTAAAAAACGGGAAAAGATATTCTCACACGATTGATCCGAGAACCGGTTATCCGATAACGCATAATTTGGCATCTGTTTCGGTAATTGCAAAAACATGTATGATGGCTGACGGATACGCTACCGCTCTTGATGTTTTAGGTCCTATAAGCGGATTACTTTACGCTGATACTTTGAAACTTCCTGTTTTTATGATTGTTCACAAGAATGGTAAATTTACGGAAGAAAAAAATATACAATTTGATAAATATTTATATAAAAAAGAAAGGATTAAATAATGATACAATTTATTATTGTCCCAATATTTTTTGCAATTGCAATAGTAGGAATGGGTTTGGCACTTCATTTCAGTAAATACAAACAAGGTGATTCGAGCTGTTGCGGTGGCGGACATTGTTCATCAGATGGACATGGACACGGCAATGGACAACATAGTTGCTATTCTTCAAAATCTGATTTTGTTGACGAATATCCTAAGTTAAAACAAGTAAAAGTTCTAAACCTCGATCAAAAATAAATCAATGTTTAAAAAGATTATTGAACTTCAAAAGGATAACAAACCTTTTGTACTTGCCACAGTAGTATCTTCTACCGGATCATCTCCGGGTAAGGAAGGTTTCAAACTTGTATTAGATAGCGAGAATAATACTTATGGAACTGTGGGGGGCGGTGCGATTGAAATGGAAATTATTTTGCAGTCAAAGTCGTTTCTATCGGAAGGAATTGGTGGTAAGGTTTCTTATCTTCTTGCAAAAAATAGCAAACCAAAAACTGAAAAAGAAAAAGTGATTCCAATGATGTGTGGTGGAAGAATGGAAGTTTTCTTTGAAGTTTTTGGTAAAAAACAAACTGTTTTTATTTTTGGCGGTGGTCATGTGGGGCAGGCTCTAATTCCATTGCTTAATAATTTAGGTTATTATATAGTTCTCGTTGATAATCGTCAGAAATTTATTGATAAGGATGAAAACAAACTTGCTGACAAAAGAGTTTGTGAAGATTATATCGAATATTCCTCAAAATTTAATCCGTCTAAAGATTCAATGTGCATTCTTTTAACTCACGGGCATAATTACGATTATGAAATACTTTACCAAATTTATTCTCGAAATATTGATGTTAAATACATTGGTGTTATTTCGTCAAAAGGGAAGGCTGCGACATTGAAAAAAAATCTTAAAAAATCATTGGGAGAAAAGTTAGACTTTTCCAATCTTTTTGCCCCAATCGGATTGGATATCGGAGGAGATTCTGCTGCTGAAATTGCTTTGAGCATTGCGGCTGAATTACAATCGGTACGATACAATTTAATAAATTCCGCAAAATGAAAGTCCTGTCTGTAAATGTAGGCAAATCAAAAGAAGTAATATTTCGTGATAAAATATTTAAAACCGGAATTTATAAACAGTCCATTTCCGGTGAAGTACAGGTTAACAAATTTAATCTACTGGGAGATGAGCAAGTTGATAAGCGTGTTCATGGTGGGTTGTGGAAAGCTGTCTATGTTTATCCGTTTGAGCATTTTTCGGTTTGGGAAAAACGTTTTCCAAAATTAGAATTAAATTTCGGGTCATTTGGTGAAAATATTACTTCAAAAGGTTTGCTTGAAAACGAGATTTGTATTGGAGATATTCTCCAAATAGGAACTTGTAAATTTACAGTAACTGAACCTCGCCTACCATGTTTCAAATTTAATATTAGATTGGATGAGCCGAAAGCTGCAAAGTTTATGGTCGAAAAATCCTTAAGCGGATTTTACTTAAGAGTTCTTGAAGAAGGAAATATATCAGAAGGAAATAAAATAAAAGTTATTGAAAAAGGATTTGGACAAGTACCAATATCAGATTTAAATGAATTTTTACTTAACGAAAAAATG
>CAZXDS010000138.1:0-9257 GCA_964639525.1 uncultured Melioribacteraceae bacterium
AATAAATTAATATTAAATAATTTTAAAAAATAGGCTGGTTTACTCTTTGTAAATCAGCCTTTTTTTATTGTAAAATACAATGAAAAATTGATATCCACATTTCAGTTGCAGAAAATAATATTTACTTCGTACGTTATATTAAATTAATGATTTATATTTTTTTATTAAATTGGTTTGCAATTTAAAACTTAATTTGTAAAAATGAGTTCAATGAAAAAACTTGTATTAATTATATTTTGTCTTCTAACGGCATTTTCCGGTATTTCTGCCCGAAAGTTTGTGAAAAAGTGGATTATAATAAAAGACACTGAAAATAAAATTGTTTACATAGACACTTCTTCAATCAGAAAATCCGACGGACAATTATCACTGTGGAGTTTGGTAAAATACAAGCAGCCTAAGGAATTTGTGATGTATCAGGGCAAAGTTTCTCAAGTGAAATCACACATTTTGTTCAATACAGTGCAGAATAGATATACTGTTATCGGAGCATTATTTTATGATAAGCGGGCACGAATAATAGGGGAGAGCAGTACTCCCGCAATTTCGGGTAATCAAAAAATAATTTCTTCTCCTTTAATTAAGGATTCCGACCAGCAGATATTATTGGATAAAGCAAACGAATATATTTCTACGGGTAAAGTTGTTAAAGAGGTTCCAAAAAATATTCTTGATGAAAAACCGAAGGAATTTGCCGTACATAAATATTCGGAACCTGAAAAAGTTATTACAGATACAGTAATAAATCCTTTTGGCAATTTTCCTTCTCAACCGGTTTTGAGTGAAGATTCAACAATTATTAAAAATTCAATCGGCAGCGAATTACGCGACGAATTAACAAAACCCGATGCAATTGATAGTTCTGCAGCAGTTGAACAGCCTATTGAAGAAAAACCGGAAAACACTGTTGCAGACAGTATTGGAAACTTAATAGGAATGCAATTACAAGATGCTTTAAAAACAGAAGAAGACAACTCAACTTCTACTTATATTCCACAACAAATACCTGCTCCACCCGTAATTGGAAAAAGTAAACCTATTTTGATTCCACTTGAAAGAGTAAAATTCACTGATGAGAAAGTGAACAATAATAAGAATAATTCCACTACTGATAATTACGGAACAAAATATTCGGATAATACGTCTTATAATTCGGATGCTGAAGAACAAGTCGCAAAAAATATATGGAGTGACGGGAATTTATATGTAATTCAGTTATCATCATGGCGTTCAAAAAGCAAAGCTGCTTCTTTAGTTAAAAAACTAAAGATGCAAGGAAACGATGCTTTTGTATTTGAAAAATATATTCCACAGAAAAAAAGGAAATATTACAGAGTTAGAGTTGGATATTTTTCGACCTTAACAGAAGCAAAAAATTATTTAAAAAACATAAAATAATTATCACATCTATCAGAAAGGAGCACGCAATGCGATTTAAAAATTTAACCGTATTGCTGTTTGTAATTTCCGTTTTACTGTTTATAACTGCATTCTACGCAAATAATATAAAGTTGGAAAAAACAGCGAGTAAAACTAATACTATACAAGAACCGGATTCACTTTCAAAAAATAGTGGAGGACAAAAAGTGTACGGTGTTGTGAAAACTGAAAAAGAATGGCGGGAATCGTTATCGGATGAGGAATACTACATTTTAAGAGAGAAGGGAACCGAGAGAGCCGGGACGGGGAAATATTACCGCAATCACGAAGAAGGAATGTATTTTTGTGCTGCATGCGGAAATGAGTTATTTGGTTCGGATGAAAAGTATGATTCCGGTTCCGGCTGGCCGAGCTTTTATGCTCCCAAATCCGAAAAAGATATTAATGTAATAAAAGATGTTTCTTTCGGTATGGAACGCACGGAAATAGTGTGCTCCCGTTGCGGAAGTCATCTCGGACATGTTTTTAATGATGGACCGAAACCAACCGGATTACGATACTGTGTTAATTCTGCTTCATTGGTTTTTAAGAAGAAGACTAACAAATCAAAAACAACCAACAACAAGGAGTAAGTATGAAAACCGCAAAACTATTTTTTTCATTAATGATTATCGGATTGTTATTTTCTACAATTTCAATTTTTGCACAAGAAAAGCAGCACGAAATGTCGGCAGCAGACAAAGCTTGGATGGAATACATGACACCGGGAAAGATGCACGAACATTTTAAAAGTCAGGTAGGCAGCTGGACTTACATAAGTACATTCTGGATGGAACCGAATAGCAAAACACCTATGGTCACAGAAGGAACTTCCGAAATAACCACAATATTTGGTGGAAGATATTTAAAAATGACATACAAAGGCGAAATGATGGGAATGCCATTCAAAGGTTTCGGTTTAACCGGTTATGATAATGCAAAAAAAGTTTACGAAAGCATTTGGATTGATAATATGGGCACAGGAATAATGTTTATGTCAGGTAATTACAAAGATGGCAAAATGATACTAATCGGAACTTCAGTTGACCCATTGACTAAAAAAGATGTAACAGTTAAGGAAGTAAATACCGATATTGATCAAAACCACTTTAAATTTGAAATGTTCATGGTTACTGATGAAGGTGAAGTAAAGACTATGCAAATAGACTATACACGTTCAAAATAAGAAAAAATCCTCGAATTTTAACAAAAATTTGATAAAAATTAGCAGTGTGATATGATTATCATGCTGCTTTTTTTATCCTTCTGTTTTGTTCTAAAATAGAAATGTAAGGCAATTTACACTTGTTCAGCGTTCACGCCATTATTTTCTCTTATCATTTAAATAAAAACAAACATAATTCCGGAAGAAACTGATGAGACTAAAAAAAGTATTACTTATATCCATAACAATGATTTTTAGTTTTGTGCTGATTAGTTGTTCAAAAAAATATTCAATTAATATTTCGGGATCAACAACAGTCTTACCCGTGGTATCAAAGGCTGCCGAAAAATATAAACTTCAGCATAGTGGTTTGCAAATTGTTGTAAATGCCGGTGGTTCGGGCGTTGGAATGAATCAATTTGGTTTGGGCAACATCCAAATCGGAATGGCTTCGCGTGAAATTGACGCTGAAGAAATCGCACAATATCCTAAAGTTAATTTTATTAAAACAGTAATAGGCAGAGATGCAGTAGTTCCTGTTGTTTCATCGGAAATTTATGATGCGGGAGTTACACAATTATCTCTAACACAAATTGGAAAAATTTACAAAGGACAAGTTAAAAACTGGAAAGAATTTGGCGGACCTGACAGAGAAATACTTTGTATTGATAAAGAGAAATCTCGCGGAACACGACACGTATTTATGACAATACTATTTGGAAATAAATTAGCGGATGCTCCGGGAGCAGACTTGGTGCTCGGCTCGAATAATGAGGAACAAACAGCAATATCACAAAGTAATGCCGCAATCGGAATGCTTTCAAATGCGTGGATGAATGATGATGTAAAAGGTTTATCCATTGTGCTTCAAGATGGAAAAGTTATTCCTCCAACATTGGTAAATATTAAAAATGGTTCATTTCCCATTACAAGAAATTTGAATTTATACACAAATGGTAAATCGAGTGGAAGTATTAAAAGTTTTGTAGATTTTATTCTCAGTAATGAAGGACAAAAAATAGTTGAGGAATCAGGATACATTGGTGTTATCAAATAAAATAGGGAAAGGATATGTACTTGCAAGTATGTTAATTAGCACGGCTGTTGTTGTAATTATTTTTACAATATTTATCTTAAACAGTTGGAATGCATTTGTAAATGTCGGCTTTGGATTTTTTTCAGATGTGTGGAATCCGGCGGAGTTTAAGTTTGGAATTACGTCTCTGCTTTTCGGAACTTTTGCCGTAACACTTATTGCATTAACTATTGCCGTTCCTTTGGGTGTTTTAACTGCAATTTTTACATCCGAAATGATTGGTGAGAATTTAAGAATTTATGTTAAATCAACATTGGAATTACTTGCCGGAATCCCTTCAATTATTTATGGACTTATAGGAATTGTATTTTTAAGCAGTATTGTTGAGAATATTTTTCATCTTCAAACGGGAAGAACTGTGTTAACTGCGGGACTTTTACTTTCATTTATGATTTTACCAACAATAATAACACTGTCCGATGATGCACTGCACGCCATCCCGAAAAGTTATCGTGAATCGGCAAACAGTTTAGGTTTATATAAGTACGAAATGATAATTTACTCTCTTTTTCCAATTGCAAAGAAGGATATATTCGGTTCAATATTGTTGGCTCTGGGACGTGCAGCGGGAGAAACAATGGCTGTAATGCTTGTTATTGGCAGTATTGATAAAATCCCTAATCCGTTATATAATATTCTCGTGCCGGCACAAACAATTACCTCCAAATTAGGGCGGGAGATTTCAGAAAGCGCTTTTGGCTCAACACATTTTAGTGCTTTGGTTTTCGCCGGTTTTGTTCTTCTGATTTTAGTTCTTGTAATCACTTTAATTTCTCAAAAATTATTTAATAATGATTTTAGGCTTCATGAGTAGAAAAAGTAAAAATGTTTTATTTCATACAATCAGTTGGCTTTCTGTAATATCAACTTCACTAATTCTGATATTTATTATTGGATTGATAATTTGGAATGGTATTGGAGCGATTAATTTTGATTTCCTATTTACTTCATCACGCAATTTTGGTGCGGAAGGAGGAATACTTTACCAGATTCTCGGCAGTATTTTAATTGTTTGTGTAGCTGCTTTAATTAGTTTCCCTATAGCTTTGGGTACTGCAATATACAAAAGTGAATATCTTAAAAATAAATTTCTTAAAAAATTAAGTGATATTTTAATATATAGTCTGAATGCAATTCCTTCGATTATTTATGGAGTATTCGGACTTGTATTTTTTGTAAACATACTGCATACGGGAATTTCATGGTTTGTCGGTTCTATAATTCTTTCATTTATGATATTACCGACAATTGTGCTTGCAACGTATCAATCAATAAATAGTATTCCGCAAATATACAGAGAAAGTGCAACGGCACTGAGTTTAACAAAATGGGAAGTTATTTGGAAAGTGATTTTGCCTCAAGGAATTGACGGTGCCGTTTCAAGTTTGTTTATAGGCATTGCGAGGGCAATCGGTGAAACTGCTCCGATAATGTTTATTGCTACAGCGTTTTCTGGTGTTGATGTACCCGGCTCATTATTTGAACCGGTTGTTACATTGCCGACTCACATTCTTGCACTTGCTCAACAGGCAACAAATCAAAATGCACTACAAAATGCTTGGGGCGCAAGTTTGGTTTTATTGTTTTTAGTGATGTTATTCAGCATTGCAGCATTATCAAGTAGATTAAAGATTTCAAGCTAACAGATTACAGGTTGTGATACAGCATTAAATTTTTGTTGTAATTAGTAGATTTATAATTATTAGGATATTAAAAGTGGAAAAAGCTGAGTTAGTAAACATATTTCCTATTAAAAAACATTCAATTGAAGTGAACCAATTGAATGTTTGGTTCAATGATAATCATGTACTTTATAATATTGATACAATATTTTTTAAAAACCAAATAAATTGCATAGTAGGTCCTTCCGGAAGTGGAAAATCGACTTTAATAAGAAGTATTGACAGAATAAATGATGATATTCAAGGCTTTATTATGGACGGGGAAATTAGTTTTGATAGTAATAACATTTATGATAAAAAAATTGATGTTGTGGAATTAAGAAAAAACATCGGGATGGTTTTCCAAAAACCATGTGTGTTTCCAAAATCCATTTCTGAAAATTTATTATTTGGAATAAAGCATTCAAAAAAAATATTGAAGATTGATAAACAAAGACTAATTGAAGAAAAATTAAAATCTGTTTCTTTATGGAAAGAAACTTCGCATCGTTTAAATGACCCGGCATCATCTCTATCTGTTGGGCAGCAGCAGCGGCTTTGTATTGCAAGAACACTAGCAGTTGAACCGAAAGTTATTTTGATGGATGAACCTACATCATCATTAGATCCGATATCAACACGTGCAATTGAACAACTAATTTTGAAACTGAAAGAAAAATATACTATTATTTTTGTAACGCACGATATTCAGCAAGCCAAAAGAATTGCTGATAATCTTGTGTTTATGTGTGAGGGAAAAATCATTGAACAAGGCTCAAAAGAAAAACTATTTTATTCTCCTGAAAACGAACAAACTAAGGCTTATTTGAGAAGTGAGGTGTGTGATTGTAACTAAATGTTTGCTTTTTAATTTTGAGGAAATATAATACCGATTTTGATTTCCCGCCTAAATTCGTTTATTTGCACTTTCGATTTTGATGAATTTATAATATTAACAGTTATCCGGCATCTGCCGGATGTTTTTTATGTAAAGAAATCGAAATATGATTTTTTGTAAAATTTGCAAATATTTTAAATATCGAATGATGATTAACAATTTTTGATTTCAGATGTTTTTACTTCAAAAATCTAAAGTCGTTAATCGGTGTTCATAAATCAATTTGCGGTTTACCGCAATATAGTGTTATCAGTTAAATCTTTGTTTTTTTAGCAAAGAAATTAATGTAAAATAATATTTTGATATGCTGTTGATTAAAATTAACCTAATTTCTAATTGGTCTAATTACCTAAAAAATGAACAATTAGAACAAAAAACAAATATTAGTTATATGATTGTTTATTTATTGGTAATTGTGAATTGGGATTTGATCAGAAATTAGGTAATTAGAATAATTAGAAATTTTAAAATACAATAGCTTAAACATAATTTCTAAATTTGCGGTATACCGTGATATGTTTATAGGAGCAATATATTAATGATTAAGAATCTTGTAATTGTAGAGTCACCGGCAAAAGCTAAAACAATAGAAGGTTTTCTCGGTGATGACTTCACAGTAAAATCGAGTTACGGACATATCCGTGATCTTGAAAAGAAAAACTACGGTGTTGACATAGAAAATAATTTTAAACCGCTCTATCATGTTCCTACTGAAAAAAAGAAAGTTGTAGGTGAACTTAAAAAACTCGCTTCCGATGCGGAAACCGTTTGGCTTGCGTCTGATGAGGACCGCGAAGGAGAAGCAATTTCCTGGCACTTAAAAGAGGCATTAAAATTAAAAGATGATAAAATTAAACGAATTGTGTTTCACGAAATTACTAAAACTGCAATCTTAAAAGCAGTTGCAGAACCGAGAAGCATTGATTCCAATCTTGTAAATGCTCAGCAAGCTCGCAGAATACTTGATAGATTAGTTGGTTTTAAACTTTCACCTGTTCTTTGGAGAAAAGTTAAGCCATCACTTTCCGCAGGCAGAGTTCAATCAGTAGCCGTAAGATTAATTGTAGAGAAGGAAAGAGAAATAGAAGCATTTGTTCCTGAAGCAAAATTTAGAGTTACTGCGGAATTTGAATATGTTGACAAATCCGCCGCGGCGGATGGAATACCAAAAAAGTTTAAAGCAGAATTGCCTCAAAAATTTAATTCCGAAAAAGATGCCGAAGAATTTTTGAACGCGTGTTTAAAAGCTGAATTTAATGTTGTTTCACTTGAAAAGAAACCGTTTCAAAAATCACCGGCAGCTCCTTTTACAACATCTACTCTGCAGCAGGAAGCAAGTCGTAAACTTAGATATGGCGTAAGACGTACAATGCGAATTGCACAAAGTTTATATGAAGCCGGTAAAATAACTTACATGAGAACCGATTCGGTTAATTTGTCGGAGTTGGCAATTACATCGGCACAAGAATATATTAACAGGCAATTCGGAGAAAATTATTCTTTGCCTAAACAATACAAAACCAAGTCAGCTTCAGCTCAGGAAGCTCACGAAGCAATAAGACCGACAAATTTTAACAATGAAAAAATTAGCGGTACTTCTGACGAACAAGCACTCTACAATTTGATATGGAAAAGAGCAATTGCTTCACAAATGAGCAAAGCCGAATTGGAAAGAACAATAGTAAAAATTGGAATTTCAGGCAGAAAAGAACTGTTTGTTGCAAAAGGCGAAATAATTAAATTTGATGGATTTTTGAAAGTTTATCTCGAATCTACTGATGATGAAAATGGAGAACAAAATGGAAATGCAATTATTCCGCCGGTTTCCGAGGGAGATGAATTATCAGCATTGGCAATTTTGGCGACACAAAGATTTTCTCGTGCTCCGGCAAGATACACAGAAGCAAGCCTCGTTAAAAAATTGGAAGAACTTGGAATCGGGCGACCTTCAACTTATGCTCCTACAATTGATACAATTCAAAATCGCGGCTATGTAATTCGCGAGGAAAGGGAAGGTACTGAAAGAAAATATATTGTTCTTTCTTTGAATGAGGAAAAACAAATTTCGCGGCAAATTAAAACTGAAATTACGGGTAATGAAAAAGGTAAACTTTATCCTTCGGATATTGCAATGCTTGTTAATGATTTTCTGCTGAAGAATTTCCCTAATATTATGGATTACAAGTTCACTGCCAATGTTGAAAAAGAATTGGATGATATTGCTGAAGGTCAGTTGGATTGGCATAAAATGCTTGAAGCCTTTTATTTCCCGTTCAATAAAAGGGTAGAAGATACGATTGAAAATAGTGAAAGAGTTTCCGGAGAAAGAATTTTGGGAACTGATCCCAAAACGGGAAAACAAGTCTCTGTTAGAATGGCGCGGTTTGGTGCAGTGGCTCAATTAACCGATCTTGATGATGCTGATGCAAAGCCACAATATGCGGGTTTGCGAAACGGACAACAACTTGCAGCCCTTACTCTCGAAGAAGCACTAGATTTGTTCAAATTACCGCGAACGCTTGGGCAGTTTGAAGAAGAGGATGTTGTTGTTGCTATTGGAAGATTCGGACCTTATGTTCGCCATAAAGGTAAATTTACTTCTCTCGGTAAAGAGCTTGACCCATATACTGTTGAATTGGATAAAGCAATTGAACTGATTGAAAACAAGCGAAAAGCCGATTTGGAAAAGCTGCTTAAAACTTTTGAAGAAGACCCGGATTGCCAAATTTTGAAAGGACGTTGGGGCCCATATCTTAAGTTTGGTAAAAAGAATGTGCGTTTGCCAAAAGAAGCGGATATTGAAAAATTAACTTATGCCGAGTGCAAAGAAATGGCAGATAATGCTCCCGCAAAAGGGAAACGCAGAGCAAAGAAAAAGTAGTTTGAATTGAGTAATAATTAAATTTCTAAGTGATAAAACCTCGAAATTATTCGAGGTTTTTTGTTTTAAAATGATGCTGAAATACAGCGATTCAGAGTCAAAATTTCTGTAACACAGATTAATAATCTGTGTTACAG
>CAZXDS010000139.1:0-9180 GCA_964639525.1 uncultured Melioribacteraceae bacterium
AGAAGATAAGTCAGGATTGTTTCCGCTTTTTTCATGTTCCAAAATCAAAGCCCTAAGTGAACGAACTGTTGCAAGCCTGATTTTATCCTTTGCTTTCATTGCCTCTTTTAAGTCGGCATTAATTTTGTCTTTTAATTTCATCTTTTCTTTCCCCAAAAAAAAAAGGCAAGCCAACATTATTGTGACCTGCCCATTTACATTTTAACAAATTTATCTATGGTTTCAGCAAAGTAGAATAGTTAATTCTACGAGCGTCAGCTTTACGAAGTTCTTGTTGTATATCGGTAATAATACCCATTTCAGAGTTTTTATCCACTCTCAAAGAAACAATTACGTTAGGTATTTCCTGTCTCTTAGCATACATCAATTTTTGAATTTCATTAATTTTAACAAGATTATCATTCAATTGAATGCTGCCGTTATTTCCGACCCATATATAGGAAACCAGTCTTTTGTTTTCAATTTTTTCAATTGCTTTTGCCGTAGGAAGTGTAAATTTTACAAACACATCCACTTCTCTTAAAGTTGTAGAAACCATAAAGAAAAGAAGCAGCATAAAGACGATATCCGGCATAGATGAAGTTGGAATTTCTTGCTTCGATGATGCACGTTTTTTTTCAAATGCCATACTAATTCCTCAAATAATTTCTTTACTTTTTAATTGATTCCGGTTCTGCTATTGATATAATAATAGGTATTTTTTCTCTAACTATTTTTACGTTTTCAGGTTCCAGGTCTTTGGTTTTCATACCAAAATGAGATTGGGAATATTCATCCCGCACTTCAAAATATGCACCTTTAACTTGGTCTAATGCTTGAATATAAAGATTATAATTAGTTTTACGATCCACTTTAACAGAAACAATTAATTTTTTCTTTTTTGGCAAATCGATTTTACTTTTTATTCTTTCCGTCAAATTATCTTTAATTTCAGGAATAGCAATAACTTTATCATTTAAAAGTACTTGACCACTCTCGTTAATTAAAATTGCAGCCATTCTACTTTTTGAAATAGGTGCAAGCTGCTGTTCTGCTAACGGAACATATTCAGGCAAAGTTAACCCAATTCCTGTATCAACATCTATAACTGTTGAAACAAGGAAAAATAATAAGAGAAGAAACGCAATATCAGCCATTGAACTGGATGGTATTTCCGCTTCAGGGATTTTTCTCTTTTTAATTTGAGCCATTATTTTTCTCTATTATTTAATTTTGATTTTTCTTTTTATTCAAGTCGTACAAAACATCAATAAGCTCAACTGAACTTTCTTCCATATCCGCAACAATTTTATCAATTTTTGATACAAAGTAATTGTAGAATACTTGAAGAATCATAGCAGTAACAAGACCGAATAATGTTGTTAATAACGCAACTGAAATACCACTGGCAACAACAGCAGGTGAAATCTGAGCTGCTTCTGCAATAGCATCAAATGCGTCAACCATTCCTTGTACCGTTCCGGTAAATCCAAGCATAGGAGCAATTGTTATAAAAGTTGAAATCCAGATTAATCCTCTTTCAAGGAAACCCATTTCAAGTGCACCGTAAGCCATAATGGCTTTTTCGGCAGCATCAACACCTTCGTCTGCTCTAAGTAAACCGGCATGAAAAACCGATGCAATTGAACCGCGTGAATTTTCACAAAGTTTTATTGCTGCGGGAACTCCGCCTTTGTCCATCTCTTTTTTAACTGCAACAATAAATTTTTTGGCATTCATGCTTGCTCTTGTTAAATTCCAAAATCTTTCAATTACAAAAGCAAGTCCTATTACCAAACTTGCAAGAATAGGCCACATAAAGCCGCCACCGGCAACAAATTTAGCCTGCAAATAACTTAATACACCACCGTCATTTGCTTGTGCAATGGCACTGGTTACAAATCCAAGTATTTCTGTAGGATGCATAAAAGAAATCCTCCAATATTATTTTTATGATTTAATGATTATTTATTTCAAATTTTGTAAAACATGATTGATAAGATTAACAATTTAGAATCTTAATGTCAACAAATTACAACTTTTTATTTAATTACAAAAGTAGATTTTATCATTTATTTTTATTACGACCAATTGAAAAAATTGCACCTACAGGGAAATGGTCGCTAAATCCACCGAGATAATTTCTTCCTCCGTATGTTGGAAAAGATGAATCTTTATATTTTCCGCTATGTGTTGTTGTGAAATAAGGGTTAATAATTCTAAAAGAATTGCATCTATATTTAACTTTTTGATGTTCAATTAAATTACCATTAATTATTATTTGATCAAGCATATTCCATTGAGACCTATATAAAAATGTTCCTTTCCCTTTTGCATATGATTGTGCAGCAAGATTGTAAAATCCGTTTTTTGTTGTTAGTGTATCTTTTTTACAATTATAAAGTTTTGCACCAAGTGTTTCGGCAATTGAGGCATTGTATGGTTCATCATTAAAATCACCAATTATAATTATTCCAACATTGTTGTCATCTCTTTGTATTTTATTCACAACTGTTCTCAATACTTTTGCCGCTGCAATTCTGTTTGGTGCCGATTTCTTTAAGCCGCCGCGTCTTGAAGGCCAGTGATTAACAAATACGTAAATAGAATCCCCATTGAACATTTTAAAATGAACCTTCAAAATTAATCTTGTCGGGTAATGTGATGGCAGCTCTACGTGAAGACCTTTTATTTCGATTGGCGTAAAAATATTTGCATTGTAAATTAGACCGACATCAATTCCTCTTTTATCCGGCGATTCGAGATAGGCAATTTTATAATTCTTATCGCAGAAATAGCGGTTTATCATTGTGTCTAATACTGAACTGTGTTCAACCTCTTCAACTCCCAGTAAATCAGGACCTTGCACATCGTTCATATATCTTATTACGCGGGAAAGATTATAAATCTTTTTATCAAGCCTCTGTTCAGTCCATTTTCTCGAACCATCCGGTAAGAACTCTTCATCATTTTTATTTGTGTCATCTATTGTATCAAATAAATTTTGCAAATTATAGTTTGCAACAAAAAATTGTTTTTGCCCAAACAAAAATGTTTGAAGAAAAAGAAGAACTAATACTGTGATTTTTGTTTTCATAAAATATCTCTGTTTAATCTTATCTGTTTTATTATATTCACAACTTAAAAACTATTCAAAATAAACTTATTTTGAAAATACTTTACGAGGAAAAATTTTGACAAGTAAAAAATCATTTGTAATTGTTGACGCAATGGCTTTGGCATATAAAGCATATTTTGCATTTATTAATAGACCTTTATCAAATTCTAAAGGCGAACCGACTTCCGCTATTTTTGGGTTTTTAACACAACTCTTTAAAATTATTGAGGATACAAAACCCGACTATATTGCAATTGCTTTTGATTCGAAAGAAAAAACTTTCCGGTATGAAATGTACGACAAATATAAATCATCCCGCTCCGAAATGCCCGAAGATATGATTCCTCAAATTCATAAAATAAAAGAAATTATTGATGCCTTTAATATGCCTCTTTATATTCTTCCCCGTTATGAAGCAGATGATTTGATTGGTACTGCTGTTCGAGAAGCCGAAAAGTTCGGGCTTATTTCCTACGCTATTACCCCTGATAAAGATTATGTTCAACTTGTTAACAAAAATACTTTTTTAATAAAACCCGGACACTCGACTGACGAACTTGAAATTATTGATGAAAAAAAAGTTCTTGAAAAATATGGTTTTGAACCAAAGTATATGATTGATTACCTTGCTCTCGTGGGAGATTCTTCCGATGACATTCCGGGCGTTAAAGGTATTGGACCAAAATCAGCAACTCCTTTAATTCAGCAGTTTGGAACTGTTGAAAACATTTATTTCAATATTGATAAAATTGATAAAAAAGGAATAAAACTTAAATTAGAAAACGAAAAAGAGAATGCTTTACTTTCAAAAAAACTTGCAACCATTATTACGGATGCACCTTTTGAAATAGATTTGAACGAAGCCATTTTCAAACAACCCGATTTTGATAAATTATTAGAGATTTTCAAAAATCTTGAATTTAAAAATTTTAGCGGGAAATTATTAAAGCTGTTTAATAAAAACGATTCTATTGAAATTGAAGAGGAAACTATTGATGAAAAAATATTTGATAAAAATAAAGTTCGTTACAAATTAATTACTGATGAAACAGGTGCAAGATTTTTATTTAATAAACTTTCGCAGAGCAGTCTCTTTGTTTTTGACACTGAAACAGATTCGCTGAACACATTTCAGCTTAATCTTGCCGGTTGTGCTTTTTCAGTTAAAGCGGAAGAAGCATTTTATGTTGCTACAAATCCGGGTAATACAAAAGGTGATCTTTTCGCTCGTGATTTGTCGGACAGACTTCCTATTGAAACATTCATTGAAATATTTAAACCTCTATTTGAAAATGCTGCAATTAAAAAGGTTTGCCAAAATGGAAAATTTGATATGGCAGTGTTGAGGAAATATGGAATTAAAACAGAAAATTTTTATTTCGATACTATGCTTGCAAGTTATATTCTTGACCCCGACCAGAAACACAGTATGGATGAACTTGCAAAAAAATATCTGCACTACTCACCTATCCCTATTAGTAACCTGATTGGAAGTAAAAAATCAGCAGAGAAAATATTCGATGTTGATCCTGTAGAGCTTTCAGATTATTCGTGTGAAGATGCAGATATTACTTTTCGCTTGTACGAACTTTTCGATAAACTTCTTAAAGAAGAATCACTTAATAAATTAGCTTATGAAATAGAATTTCCTCTGGCTCCGGTTTTAGAAGAAATGGAATTTACAGGCGTGAAATTAGATATTGCCGCCTTGAAAAAAACGAGCGATTTTCTCACAAAAAAAATTGAAGAATACACAAAAAACATTTTCGAGTTATCCGGTAATGAATTCAATATAAATTCCACAAAACAATTGCAGGTTATTTTATTCGATAAATTAAATCTTCGAAAAACGAAGAAAACAAAAACCGGATACTCTACCGATGCCGGTTCCTTGGAATCATTGAAAGGTGAGCATGCAATTATTGAACAATTATTAGAATATCGGCAGGCGGCGAAATTAAAATCAACTTATGCCGATGCTCTGCCAAAACTAATAGAACCTTCAACGGGGAGAATTCACACATCATTCAATCAAACTGTTGCTTCAACCGGAAGACTTTCGAGCAATAGCCCTAATTTACAGAACATACCGATACGAACCGAACTCGGCAGGGAAATCCGCAAAGCATTTGTTCCGCGTAATGAAAATTATATATTAATGAGTGCAGATTACAGTCAAATTGAACTGCGAATTATGGCGAGCATTTGTAAAGACGAAGCTTTAATGAGTGCTTTTAAAAACAACGAGGATATTCACAGCCGCACAGCCGCTCTTGTATTTATGGTTCCGCTTGATGAAGTAACACCTGATATGAGGCGAAAAGCTAAAGAAGTAAATTTTGGAATACTCTACGGCATCGGGCCGTTTGGATTAAAGAACAGATTGGGAATTACACAACAGCACGCAAAAGAAATTATAGACACTTATTTTAATACATTCAAAAATGTGAAGCACTTTATGGATGAGTCAGTTGAAAAAGCAAAGTTGAAAGGATATGCAGAAACACTGAATGGACGAAGAAGATATTTAAAGAATATTAACAGCAGCAATCGTGTCGTTCGCCAATTTGAAGAACGCGTTGCAATTAATATGCCCATTCAGGGAACTGCAGCCGATATGATAAAAATTGCGATGACAAATATTCACACTATGTTGCAAAAAAGCGACACAAAAACTAAAATGGTGTTACAAGTCCACGATGAATTGGTATTTGATATGCACAAAGATGAAAAGGAGGTTCTTGCTCCAATTATTAAAAATTTGATGGAATCTGCGATTCCGCTAAATGTACCTATCGTTGCTGAAATCGGCTTTGGGAAAAATTGGATTGAGGCACATTAATTAAGTTTATAAATTTATTGAATTTTATACTGCTATATTTTTGAAAAAATGTATTAACGAAAACAGATATTCATTCCGGTCCAAATTCAATTTGAGTTTCTGATGATAAAGAAAATTTATTTTACCAATATTATTAACCAACTTTTGTGCAACTAAATTTATTATTTCTTCTTCGCTAATAGAGCTATCGCGTTTGCTTACTAATATAACTGAGTAAATTACACCTATAATATATTTAAATTCCTTTACTGAAATATGATTTTTATTTTTAATTTTGTTTGGAACTCTTTCCATAATTTTTTCCATTTTCATATCTATTTGTAACTCAGCCAGTCCAACCGGCATAAAACCCTTCCTAAATAATAAAATATCATGATTAAAAATATTGAATCCGCGAGAATCAAAAAATAACACAAAAGGGTGATTTTAAAAATTTTAATTTCATTCTACTACTACAAGTAATGTGCCAAGCGTATTTTGAATTAAAAACTGAATATTTTATACGCTGATATATAAACTAACTTTATATTTCATATATACTCGGTTTATATTTTCGTAATTTTTTAAATAATGACCGTCAAATTTTTAATTTCGATGCTTTTATTTCAAACTGATTTATGTTGCATTATTTACAACATAACAAATAGATTATGTTGATTTTTTGCAACATTTATTTGTTTATTAAATACTCAAAAGTTGAATAATCTTACATTAATTTTGGAGTTTATTTCCAAATTGCATGGCAGATTTTACATCCTATATAAGCGGAAGAATTTCGATAAAAGCTAATCATAATGTCCGGTTGATAAACATTTCATATAGTTGACGTGTATTTTTTACCAAACCAAATTGTTTTTTCTATCCAGGAAAAAAATCAGGGAAGAACGACATTGTAAAAGGTACGATTTAAAAGAGTTGTTGCATATTAATTTAGATCGGCAATTTATTTTCCCATTACCTGCTTTAACTAATTTATATTTTTACTATCTTAAAGTTATAAACTTGACTAATAATTTTTTTTTAGTTAGTATAATATAATCTTTAATTAATTCGAGGTGATTTTGAGAGAAAATGAAACTCTTTCCGAATTTTTAATGTACGTTCCTATTTTTTCAGATTTACCAACTGAAGCATTAAACCAAATTGCCAATATCGGTTCTATAAGAACTTACCCGAAGGACGGTATTATTCTTATGGAAGAAGAGGCAGGCAATGCGCTTTTTGTTATTATAAGCGGAAAAGTAAAAGTTGCCAGGGGCAGCGAAGATGGGCGTGAAGTTATTCTCACTATTTTAAATGAAGCTGATTTTTTTGGTGAGATGGCGATATTAGACGGCCAATCAAGATCTGCAAATGTAATTGCGTTGGAAGAATCGGAACTGTTTATCATTCAAAGAAATGACTTTTTAGATTTACTTAAACGCCATCCGGAAGTTTCTATTTCCCTACTTCAAGAGCTAACAGGTAGGCTGCGTGTTGCGGATATGAAAATAAAAGCGTTTACACTTAAAGATGCCGAAGGTAAAGTTGCAAATGTAATTCTCCAAATAGCCGATAACGAAGGCACAATTAAAAATGGTATTGTTGAAATTGAAAAACTTCCACTCCAACAGGACTTGGCTAATATGGCCGGTACTTCGAGAGAAACAATTTCCAGAACTCTTCATAATTTTGCTAAGAAAAGCCTTGTGGAAATTGAAGGTGCTAAACTTAGAATATTAAATTATGAAAAATTTAAAGAGATGTATATTTAAGCATGAACCGTATTGCTGATTTACATACTCACACAAACTATTCAGATGGACATTACTCACCTTTTGAACTGATAAATCTAGCCAAAAAAAAAGGGCTCGATATTATTAGCATTACCGACCATGATAGTATTAATGCACTTGAAGAATCTATTGCTTATGGAAAAGATTTGGGCATTGAAGTAATTTCAGGGATGGAAATAAGCACCGATATTGAAGACAAGGAAATTCATCTTCTCGGTTATTTTCATGACATTTATAATGACGAATTAAAAAAATATCTGCAATTTTTCCGAGATGAAAGATTTCAAAGAGCGAGAAGAATTGTTAAAAACTTACAAAATCTCGGGTTGAATATTTCGATAGATGATGTTTTAGATGTTGCAAAAAACTCTGCAATCGGTCGCCCGCATATTGCAATTGCATTGCTGAACAAGGGTTTGACATCGAGTTACTACGAAGCATTCAACAAATATATTTCAGACTATGGCCCGGCTTACGAGAGAAAAATTCACGTTTCACCAATTAGTGCTCTAAAATTAATTAATGATTCCGGCGGACTTTCATTTGTTGCTCATCCGGGGAATATGAAAGAATCAATTTTAATGTATTTGATAAATGCAGGCATAGACGGTATTGAGGTAATCCATCCATCGCACAAACCTCATCAAGTAAAATTCTATCGCGGAATTGTTAACCAATATTGCTTGTTGGAATCCGGCGGCTCTGATTTCCACGGCGGAAAAAAAGGCGATGAAAATAATCTTGGCAACTATTTTATTACTTCTTCCAAAGTTGATACAATGCGAAAAATGTTAATTAGAAACACTGCTTAGAAATTTCAATTTCCTTTATTTCAAAATTTCCATTTTACGTGTTACTCTGAATTGATCGGCTGTTAGTGAGTATATATAAATTCCGCTGCTAATCTTGGAATCAAGTTCATCCGTCTGAAAAATGGTTTCATGAATTCCTGCACTTTGATAGCCGTTAACCAAAGAAACCACTTTTTGCCCGAGCATATTAAATACTTCGAGTTTTACAAACATCCTTTTGGGTAATTTAAAACTTATAACAGTTGAAGGATTAAATGGATTAGGATAGTTTTGATAAAGTCTAATTTTTCGCGGAATATTATTTTCCTCAACTCCATTAATTTCTGTGGCATACGTATTCTCAACATTAGTGTAAGAATAAGAACCGTCAATATTATTTTGTTTTATTCTATATGAATATCTTCCTTCGGCAAGGTTGCCATCTAAGTATGAATAACTTGAATCAGACGTTACTGTAATTGTTTTTATTTTAGTCCAAGTAATTTCACTTTCAAATTTCCTTTCAATATCAAAACTTTGAACATCTGAATTATTTGCATTCCAGGTTAGTTGGGAAGCATAATTCGCTTCTGCAATATTAAAATTATTAATTGATGTATTAAAAAGTGAATCGCTAATTAATGCTGTCCAAACACTTAAATCAATATCATCCAT
>CAZXDS010000140.1:0-9135 GCA_964639525.1 uncultured Melioribacteraceae bacterium
TCATCGAATCCCAAATCATATAACCGCAAAGAAGAATAAACATAACCAAGCCTAATAATTCGGCACCGTGAGTTTCCGACCACGCGTGCAGTTTCCAATCGGCTCCGAGCGATTTAATTATTACACTAATTACTCCCATTAAAGCACCGCCGGCAATAAATCCGGAAGCAATTAAAATACCTCGATCTTTTCTGGCTCTGTTTAAGCCTTCGTCCTTACTGCGAGTTGAAACAAACCACGAAATTAATCCACCGACAAGAATAGGTGTATTTAATTCAAGCGGAAGATACATTCCCAAAGCAAAAGCTAATGCAGGAACATTTATTGTTGTTAATATTAAAGCAAATAATGCACCGGCTATGTACATCATCCAAGGTGCAGGCTGATTTGACATAAGCGGTTTAATTACCGCAGCCATTGCATTTGCTTGTGGTGCCGGAAGCTCATTTCCGGTAAATCCGTAAGTACTATTCAAGAGCATAATTACCCAAGCAACTGTAGCGGCAGAAACAACCGTTCCAAGAAATTTCCATGATTCCTGTTTGTAAGGCGACGAACCGAGCCAGTAACCGATTTTCAAATCCGTAATAAATGAACCGGCAACCGAAAGAGCTGTACAAACAACACCGCCGATAATAAGTGCTGAAACCATTCCCGCAGGACCTGAAAGTCCGACAGCAACAAGAATAACTGAAGACAGAATTAACGTCATCAATGTCATTCCGGAAACAGGATTTGTACCGACAATTGCAATTGCATTTGCCGCAACGGTTGTAAACAAGAAAGAAATAATTAAAACTATCAGCAATCCGATAATTGCATAAAGGAGATTACTTACAACACCAAATAAGAAGAATATAAATATCAAAACCGCAGTAGCTGAAATCCCGATAGCAATTATTTTCATCGGCAAATCGCGTTCTGTTCTTACTTTGGAATCGTCAGAGTGCTTTTTCCCAAACAGTTCACTAAAACCCATTTTAAATGCAGTTTTAATAATTCCTGAGGATTTAATAATTCCAATCAAGCCCGCCATTGCAATTCCGCCAATACCAATATGACGGACATAGTTGCTGAATATCTGTTCGGAAGTCATATCTTTTATTAATGTATGAACATTTGCTCCGACCGGCATAGTGATAAAAGGTCCGAGATATGCGAACACGGGAATAATTACATACCAAGCAACAAAAGAACCGGCTGCAATTATAGCAGCATATTTTAAGCCGACAATAAAACCAAGTCCCATAACCGCTGCGCCGATATTCATTTTGTAAACAAGCTTAAATTTATCAGAAAGTGTTTGCCCAACAGCAATAACCCTTGATGAAAATACTTCGCTCCACCAGCCGAACGAAGCTACAATAAAGTCGTAAAGTCCGCCGATAATTCCGCTAACAACCAAAACAAAAGCCTGATTGCCACCTTTTTCTCCTGCTACTAAAACTTCAGTAGTAGCAGTTGCTTCAGGAAAAGGAAATTTCCCGTGCATTTCCGAAACAAAATATTTACGGAAAGGAATTAAAAATAAAATCCCAATAAATCCTCCGAAAACCGATGCAAGAAAAATTTGAAAAAATGCTACATCCAATCCTAAAATATATAATGCAGGTAAAGTAAAAATTGCCCCCGCAACTACCGCACCGGAAGTTGAACCGATTGATTGGATAATCACATTTTCGCCAAGTGCTTTATTTCTTTTTAATGCAGTTGAAAGTCCTACAGCAAGAATAGCAATAGGTATTGCAGCTTCAAAAACCTGTCCGATTTTTAATCCGAGATAAGCTGCTGCTGCAGAAAATAAAACTGCCATAAACAAACCCCAAAGAACTGACCACAGATTTACCTCCGGAACAATTTCATTCGGGGACATTACCGGTACAAATTTTTCGCCGGGTTTTAATTCCGTATAAGCATTTTCCGGTAAACCGAACGGTTTTACAATTGATTCGTTATCACTCATATATCATCTCCTTAAAAGTTAAAAACTACTGGTAATAAGTACTGCAATTCTTTGTTTTGCCTTCCATAAAATTTTATTTTTCCCTCAAATTCTGCTGCTCGCGGAATATTGAATCCCGGTTTGGAAAAATCACATTGCAGAGTAGTTATTACCGACGGATAAAAACTTATTCTGCTTTCTTTATTGTGTGTAACCATAAATTTTTTAGTTTTGGAAAGTACGGTTTTTTCAATTACGTTTACTTTCATTGAATCGGACTTAAACGTAAAACCCGGAATCATTACAAAAGTTAAATTTGTGCTGTCGGCTTTGAAATTATTACGAATACGAACAGAACCTTCGTCATACGATAGTCCTCCAACACTAAGTGCTTTTCCATCTTCATTATAAATCATCAAAGCAAAATCAGTAACTTTATTAAAGTTTTCCTTACTCATTTTTACATTAAACTCTTTTGATTTTTCACCTTTTTTTATTGTGAAAGGAATTTTATAATGTTCTCCGCCTTTTAGACCAGCTGAAAATTCTTGTGTATAAGAATCAATTGCACCTGAAACATTATAAGCCTTAGTTTCATTATAATAATTTATAATTTGAATATTATTATTATTTTTACTTAAATTATTATTATCAATTCTTGAAATACCATCGAAATGAACGGATAAATTATAGGTCGATTCCGCTCTTCCTCTGTAATAACCCATCACATCAAGTTCGTAAACACCGGGTTTTAAGTTAAAATATTTTTTTTCAACAGAATCACTGTTCTTATCCGAATTTAAAAAAGCCGTACCAATTTGCGGACCTGCAGGCTTATTTAAAAAATACCAAACTTGTGCGTAACTGTTTCTATCGGAACTTAGATTAATCGTAAGTGTTTTACCTCCGGCAGGCACTTTAATAAAATAACGGTTCAGCTCACCGACACCAACTTTAACATCAGCCTTATAAAGTGAATAATTATTTTCATTATTAAATTGGTAAGGAATAACCACTGTTGCCATCACTTTAAATTCCGGGAAATGAGTTCTATTTGCACGCGTTGCATAAATTACTCCGTTATAAAGCCCGGGAGTTTTCATCTTGGTTTTATCGAACATAACACTTATTTGAGCATCCTGTGAATTACGAAAATGAATTTTTCGCTGAATTGGTTTTAACCAATCGGCACTACTTTTAATATTGCAGATTCTATAAAATTTCTTTTTGTTAATTGTATTATTTCTTGAAATAGAAAATGTATAAGTTTCATTCCCTGTTAAGTAGGAACCATCACGAATATACAAAGCCGGAGCTTTTGCATCGGGCATATTAGGTGCAAAAGAACTTGTAGTATATGTTTCAAATTTTTTAATCTGTTTTTGTTTTATATATTTTTTTAAAAGTTTATATGCGTTCATAACATTTATGTAACCGCCGCCTTGGTCTAATGCATCGTAACCTTTTAAGTGAGTAGCACTCTGTCGTAAAACAGTATAAAGAAATTGGGCAGGGATTTTAACTTTCGGAAATTCCTGTTTTGCAGCACTCAACAGTAATGACATAACACCTGCTGAATATGGTGAAGCCATACTTGTTCCCCACATTCTATCGCCGCTCATAAAATTGGGAATTGTAGAAGCGGAAGCTCCGGGTGAAACAACATCGGGCTTAAAAACTTCCCCTCCGCGTGAACTAAAATGAAGAATTAAATCGTGTTTAATTATTGCTCCGTATTCATCGCTGGCAACAAGTTTATTTAAAACAGCACCGGAAGAAAAAACAGCAGGAGTAGAAGCCGGTAATCCTGTAGTAGAAATTCCGGGACCTTCATTTCCGTTTGAATTACAAATATACAAATAGGGATTTTTCTTTGTTATCTTTTCCAAATATTTTTCAATCTCGGAACGCCCTTCAATTTCGGAACCAATACCAAAGCTCATATTTACAATACACGGTTTATCTGATTTTGCCGCATAGGTTGCATAATAATCGAATGCTTTTTTCATGCTTTCGGTTACTGTAGCACCGCCGGCAAGGTTGTTATTTCCGAGTTTCAACCCAATTAAATTTGCACCCGGTGCCACTCCGTAAAAATCGCTGTCGCCGATTCTGTTTCCGGTTGCAATACCGGCACAATTTGTTCCATGTCCGCCGTCGTCGAAAAAGAAACTTATGCGTTTTTCATCCGGAAAAATATTTACGGCAATTGTAAATGCAGGCAAACCGTCTTTTGTTGCAATATGAAAAGTATCGTAATTTACTTTGTAATTCTGAAGCGGTTTTTCATCTGAAAGAGTTCCGTTATCATTTGTATCAACATAAATCACCCAAAATTGCCTGCCGTTTTTCTCAGTTTTAAATGTTACAAAATAAAAATTGTCATTAGTTTTTCCGTTACCGTTTACGTCTTTAACATGCGAACCTGAGTTCATCCAAAGTTTTTCGGGTAAATCACCGATAAAATAATTATCATCTACCGCTTTAAACGAAAGTTTATTTGCCCCGTTTATTTTGAAGTTCTTATCTTCATTCACAAAATAATATACGGAATCATCGTTATCTACATCGGCAGGATAAAAAGAAATATCGCCTTCACCGGTAAAATCCTGCACATCAATAACTTTTACTTTACCGGTTGTTGTTTTGGTTAAACCGTCAATTCCCATATCAATTCCGGTATCAAGAACAAAAACAATAGTTCCGCGTCCATCGTATTTAGGATATGCTTTATGGAAATTTTCAACACCGGTTGGACCCAACGCTAGAAAAGTTTGAGTAGAATCTTGCGCCAGCATTGTGCCAATTAATAGAAAGGACACAACAATAAATAATTTAAGTTTCATAATTTTACACCTAATTTTTTAATGATTTAATTTTTGGAGGTTGTTGAAACGAAACGTGCACCGTTTCAAATTTTTGATTTGATTTTGGATTTATTAAAATATGATATTCAAAAATGTAGTACTGGATAAGCGGATTCATATTTTACCAATCGTTATATTTAACATAAAATTCACGAACATTACACTTCAATAATTTTCCCAAAATATTTTGATTGTCTGATTAGATTTAAGATATAAATATATGAAGAATTTGGTATGTTCAAAAATGAAATTTCAAAACGTATTGTTATTGTTATTGTTATTGTAGAGACGGGATATATCCCGTCTCTACAATAACAATAACAATAACGAAAAATTAACTACCCGATAACATTAAACCCTGTATATTTCTGCAATTCCTTCGGCACAATAATTTTGCCTTCGGGTGTTTGATAATTTTCAAGAATAGAAACCATCAAGCGACTTGTTGCTAAGCCGGAACCGTTTAGCGTGTGAACAAACTGCGGTTTTTTGCTTTCTTTTCCTCTGTATCGGATATTGGCTCGGCGTGCCTGAAAATTTTCAAAGTTACTGCACGATGAAGCTTCTAACCATTTATTTTCTGCCGGTGACCACGTTTCAATATCGTAACATTTTGCAGCAGCAAAACTTAAATCGCCTGTACTTAATAATAGAATTCTATAAGGAATTTTTAATGCAATTAAAATATCTTCGGCGTTTGAAACAATTTTGTCAAGTTCATCATAGGAAGTTTCCGGTTTTACCAACTTAACCATCTCGACTTTATTGAATTGATGAACTCGTAAAAATCCCTTGGACTCTTTGCCGTAGGAACCTGCCTCTCGCCTGAAGCAAGAAGAAAAACCTACGTACTGAATCGGTAAATCATCTTCGGAAAGTATCTCGTCCCTGTGCATATTTGTGATTGGAACTTCGGCTGTGGGAATGGGGAAAAGATCATCTTTTTCGCAATGGTACATATCCTCAGCCATCTTAGGCAATTGCCCCGTACCGAGCATTGAGTTTCTATTTACAAGAAACGGCGGGAAAATTTCTTTGTAACCGTGCATATTAATATGTAGGTCAAGCATATAATTAATTAATGCTCTTTCCAAAGTGGCGCCTTTACCAACATAAACAGGAAAGCCCGAACCGGTAATTTTTGCACCGCGTTCAAAATCAAGTATGTTTAATTTTTTACCGAGTTCAACGTGGTCCAATGGTTTTGTTTCCATTTCAAAAGAAAAACCATCGGGAAGCCATTTTTTTACTTCAACATTATCAGCTTCACTTTTACCAATGGGAACGGATTTATGCGGAAGATTCGGAACCCACATTAAAAATGATTTTAAATCTTTATCAATATTTCTTATTTCATCATCAAGTAATTTAATTTTTTCACCAACCGCTTTCATTTCGGCAATAATTTCATCAGCCGGTTCGCCTGCTTTTTTCAATCGCCCGACTTCCTGCGAAACTTTGTTCCTTTTGGCTTTTAGCTCTTCAGTTTGTTGAAGCAATTCCCTTTTCTGCTTGTCAAGTCCAAGAATATCATCAACTGTATCTTTTGCATTTTTGTTTTTTATGCCTTGTTTAACAAACTCGCTGTTTTCTCTAATAAATTTAATATCTAACATTTTTCTCTTTTATTTTTTTAATTTAATTATTTTTTTACAACAATATTAAAAATTCTATTCTTTACATAAATTTCTTTCACAACACTCATACCTTCAGTATGTTTTATGACTTTCGCATCAGCATAAGCAGCCGCTTTTACAACGTCTTCCGGACTGTCAATCGGTAGTTCTAATTTAGCACGCATTTTGCCGTTTACTTGAACTCCGATAACCACCGAATTCACAGTTAAGGCAGCTTCGTCAATATTAAACCAAACCGGATTTTCAAAAATGGATTTCTCATTTCCGAGCAACTGCCAGCACTCTTCGCCAAAGTGAGGTGCAAGCGGAGACAGCATTGATGCAAATCTTTCAAGAACGTAATTTTTTATTTCATTTCGTACATTTTCAAAATTCTTTGTAATTTCATTCAGCA
Source organism: uncultured Melioribacteraceae bacterium (assembly GCA_964639525.1). Taxonomy (GTDB): domain Bacteria; phylum Bacteroidota; class Ignavibacteria; order Ignavibacteriales; family Melioribacteraceae; genus CAZXDS01. The sequence continues at coordinate 6,841 of CAZXDS010000140.1, forward strand.
ATTCCATCATAACTGCAATGGTTGTATTGAATCTAAAATTATCAATTTCCACTTCGTACTTACTTAAAGACTGATTTACTTTCTGATAAACCGATTTTTCAGCTTGGTTTAATTCATTCAAATCATATTTTGATTTTGATGAAACCTTTTTACCAAGATTAGCATTTGTTTTAAATATTTGATTAGTTCTCTGCACAAATCTGTCAACACCTACAATTCCTTTATCATTCCAATCGCCGCCCAAATCGTAAGGACCCATAAACATCAAATACATTCTGAAAACATCCGAACCGTAAGAACTGATAAACTGTTCGGGATTTACAACATTGCCCTTTGACTTTGACATTTTAGCACCGTTGCTCGTAATTGTTCCTTGATGAATAAGTTTGGCAAAAGGTTCATCGCTTTTTACTTTGCCGATATCCCGCAAAAATTTATGCACAAATCGTGAGTAGAGCAAGTGCATTGTTGCGTGTTCGGCACCGCCGACATACATATCAACCGGTATCCAATTGTCCGCAAGCTTTTCGTCGAACGCACCTTTGGAATACTTTGGATTTAAATATCTTAAGTAATACCAAGACGAATCCACAAACGTATCCATTGTATCAACATCACGTTTTGCCTCTCCGCCGCACTTAGGACAAATTGTATTTACAAAATCAGAAGCCTGTGCCAAAGGCGACTCACCGTCAGGCGTAAATGCAACATCGTAAGGCAGTTCAAGCGGAAGCTGTTCTTCCGGAACGGGAACTTCACCGCATTTATCACAGTAAACAATCGGAATCGGCGTTCCCCAATATCTTTGGCGTGAAATTAACCAATCTCGCAAACGGTAATTTATCGTTAATTTTCCGTTTCCTTCGCTTTCCAATTTTACCGTTATTTTTTTTATTCCTTCGTCCGAACGTGTTCCGTTAAATTCACCGGAATTTATCATTGTGCCAACTCCGGTAAAAGCTTCGTTCAATTCGGTTTCGGGCTCGGTTCCGTCTTGAAGGATTACTTTGCGAATCGGCAGATTAAATTTTTTCGCAAATTCAAAATCGCGTTCGTCGTGTCCCGGAACTGCCATAACGCAGCCTGTTCCGTAAGTTGACAAAACATAATCGGCAATCCAAATCGGAACTCTTTCGTTATTTACGGGATTGATTGCAAACGCCCCTGTCGGTACGCCGGTTTTCTCTTTAACGGTGGAAGTCCTTTCAATTTCCGATAAACTTTTTACCGAATTTATATATTTTTCAACATTTTCTTTATATTCATCCTTTGTAATTTTTGAAACCAAATCGTGTTCAGGAGCAATAACCACGTAGGTTACGCCATAAAGCGTATCAGGACGCGTAGTAAAAACTTCCATTCCTTCATCGTGCCCTTCAATTTTAAATTTTACTTGCGAACCGTAACTTCGGCCAATCCAGTTACGCTGCATGGTTTTCGTCTTTTCGGGCCAATCAATTTTATTTAAGCCGTCTAATAATTCATCGGCATAATTCGTAATTTTGAAAAACCACTGAGTTAAGTTTTTCCGTTCAACAAAAGTACCGCAGCGTTCGCAAGTTCCATCTGCCTGCACTTGTTCATTGGCAAGAACTGTTTGACAATCGGGACACCAATTTACAGGCGCATTTTTCCGGTAAGCTAATCCTTTTTTATATAGTTGCAGAAAAAGCCACTGATTCCATTTGTAATATTCCGGAACGCAGGTTTTTAATTCGGCATTCCAATCATACATACAGCCCATTGTTTTCAACTGTTCTTTAATATCATCAATGTTTTTAAGTGTGCTGTCCTGCGGATGTATTCCGGTTTTAATTGCATAATTTTCAGCCGGAAGCCCGAAAGAGTCGTAGCCCATAGGCTCAAAAACGTTGAAACCGCGCAGCTTCTTGTAGCGTGCCCACGAATCGGTAGGAGCATAATTATACCAGTGCCCGATGTGCAATTTTGCTCCGGAAGGATAAATAAACATTACTAATGCGTATAACTTTTTCTCCGTATCGGAAAGATTGGTTTTATAAATTTCTTTACTTTCCCAAAATTCGTTCCACTTCTTTTCAATCTCTTGATGCTGATATTTCATAGTCAGATTATTTTTATTATTAAGAAGGACAAATTTATCTATTTAGAATAGTGAATACAAGGAAACAGAATATAAACAGTAATTTATTGATAATTTTATTGGAGAATTGATAGGTTAGATAATATTTTGGTGTGCTACTAAAAAATTATTCTGAATCGCTGCGGACGGATAACCCGAATAAATTGGGAAGCAGGTTCAAGGTACAAGATACA
>CAZXDS010000141.1:0-9015 GCA_964639525.1 uncultured Melioribacteraceae bacterium
AGGAAGTTGCCGAACTAATAAACTCAGAAATGAATGCCGGTTATCACTCATTTAATTTTAATGCCGAAAGATTTCCCAGCGGAATTTATTTCTATAGAATTCAAACAAATAATTTTACAAAAACTAAAAAAATGATGTTGCTCAAATAACGACAAATATCGTAAAAATAAATAGCATCATTCAATTTAATAATCTCTAACAATATGAGGAGCAAAATGAAAAAGTTAATCTCCATTTTATTCATTTTAGTGTTTTTAACAGGGAGTGCCTATTCGCAATCCATTGGAGTATTTGTAGGTTACGGTACTTCAGCATTTGGTAACGGAGAAGTAGATACACAGTCAAAATTTGTTCCTGTTGGAGCACATATTTTGTTTGGCAGCGGGGGAGCATTTGAGATTGGAGCAGAAGTAAGCTATGCAGCAGTTCCTTTTACATTTGAGCTAAATGACGCTACTGTAAATATGAAAGCATGAGAAATAAAAATGGGACAATTATATTATGGTGCGTTAGCTAAATTAAAAATCGGTTCAGGCGGCGGAATTTGGCCTTATCTTCGTGCCGGAGGTGGAATGTACACGGGAAAAATAAAATCTGAATTTACCCAAGAGTATAAGGATTTAGCAGCAACATTCGGGGCAACAGTTCAAGATACGGAAGTGAATTTTAAGAATGCTTTCGGTTTTAACCTTGGTGCCGGAGCAGAAATAGATTTTAGTCATAATAACGGTTTGTTTGGAGAAATTGTTTATCACTTTGTAAACAGGGAAGCAGATCAACCGGGCTCGGATTCTTTCAAGGCAAATAATTGGGTAATTCAAGTAGGTTTCCATTTCGGATTGTAAATTTTAATTGAGGGCTGTACAATAATAAGGAGGGCACAATATTTTATTTGCTCGGCCAATCAAAAACCTCCAATTTTGTGAATGAAACTATTGATTGGAGGTTTTATTTTACCAAAGTATTTTAGATAGAACACAGATGATAAATCTCTTTTGTACTGAAAAGTCCTTTGCCGAATTAGATGTATTGCATTTTCGCTAATTTAATTTGATGCTTTAAAAGTAGCATTTTGAATTGTTAGTGTATCTCCTTGAATAAATAGATTGGAAGCAATAATATATACGGCAGTCCCGGTATAATTTGAACCTGATTTATTACCGGTGAAGCTAAAGTCACCTGTAGCTCCATTTATATTTGTATCTGAAAAAGTTCCTGTAACTGCATCGGTACTTGATGTTCTGAATGTTGCACCGCCTGAAATCCGGACAAAAGCAACACTGCCGCTTCCTCCAAGTTTGTCATCAGAACCATCGATATTTAGTGTAACTGATAGGGAATCAACTCCGCTATTGGAATTAGTACCGGTATAGTTAAATGTCCAAGTCCCTTTTAAACTAGTAGTATTATCAACAGGGGGTGTTGTAACAGGGTTACTATCGGAATTACTGCAACCAAATATAAATATTGCCATTAAAGTTGCTATTAATATTATATACAATTTTACTGATCTCATTTTTTTCTCCATTGTTATTTGATTAATAATTACTATTAAAAGCCGGTAATGCATCCGGAGTGTTATTTATTTTATCAGCATCATTTTTTTGCTGTCTGAAAAATGTGCTGATAATATTTTGTAAATATATATACCGCTTGAAAGTTCGCTTGCATTATAATTTATAGTATGATTACCGGCATTTACTTTACTATTTACCAGCGTTGATACTTTTTGCCCGAGTGTATTAAATACTTCCAATTTTATATTCGAAGTTTGCGGAACGGAAAATTCAATAATTGTACCGGGATTGAAAGGATTCGGATAATTTTGCTTAAGAGAAAAGCTTGTCGGAATTCCATCATTTTTATGTCCTATTGCTGTTACAACAAAATTATAAGTCAGTTTCAATAATTCCGTGCATATTTTTTGCGGATCTGCTTCAGTTTGATTTATAAGTACAGAAACCGAAATATTTTTAGTCGGTTCAATCATCAGCATACTGACATAACCAAGGTATCCGCCGCTGTGTCCATAAATAGTTAATCCATCCACATCAAATTTCATCACACCTAACCCGTAATCATAATTTGATCTTGCAGGTACCGTATTTAAAAAATTATTGAACTGTTCTTACCCAATAACCTCATTGTTGAAAAGTTTAAAACCCCACTGAGCAAGGTGTTCAGCGGTTGAAAATATAGCTCCGGCAGCCCAAGCTGAAGTATTAACAGAATTCATGGAAAAATTAAATAAATTATCATCAACACCGTCGTTATTTATATCAAACCAAGGAATTGCCGAAGGACCGTTAGTTGATTCAAAAGGTGGAATATACATAGAAGGTAGATTTAACTCATTTAGCATTGTACGCAAAACTTCTGCGTATGTTTGAAACTCTATTTTTTCTATTATCATTCCAAGTAGAAGATAATTTGTATTTGAATAGCTCCAATTGGTACCGTGAACAAAAAGAGGCAGCTCCACAAATGTATCAATAACTTCATTTGGTGTCCAAATTTTATATGGTTCTGCTTGATATGAAGCTACCCACGCATCTGTTGTGAAATTATTTATTCCGCTTGTGTGATTTAGTAATTCATGTACGGTTATATTACCGTCAATTTTTTCGCTCGGGATTATCCAAGTGGAAATTTTATCCGACAAACTAAGCTTGTTCTGTTCAACTAATCTTAAAATCATTGCCGAAGTGAACATTTTCGTTATGCTTGCAATTCCAAAAATCATATTTGTATCAATTGGAATATTTTGATTAGGGTCGGAAAATCCTTCTGCACCCTTCCAAACAATACTGCCTTCAATACTTATAGCTGAAGACACACCAACTACATTTTCAGAAATATATAAATCGTTCAATTTTTGATTCAATAATGTTTCCAAATTCTGAGCATATATTGAGATGCTCAACAAAAAGATAAATATGATTTTTTTCATTTCAAGCGTTACTTTAATTAAATGATGATTTATGACTAATAACAAACTTAGCTGTACAAAAAGATGGAAATTATTCTAAATTTTAACGAAGAAGAATAAATTTCTTTGTCGCTGTAAAGTTTCCGCTTTTTAAGCGATATAAATAAACTCCGCTTGAAAGCTTGTTTGCATTATAATTTATAGTATGATTACCGGCATTTACTTTACTATTTGCCAGCGTTGATACTTTTTGCCCGAGTGTATTAAATACTTCCAATTTTATATTTGAAGTTTGCGGAACGGAAAATTCAATAATTGTACTGGGATTAAAAGGATTCGGATAATTTTGCTTGAGAGAAAAGCTTGTCGGAATCCCATCATTTTTGTCATTCACTCCGGTAATTCCACCGTTTGAAGTTCTCAGTATTACACCGTCATAACCAACAACAATTCCATTATTTTCATCGGCAAACGAAACAGATTTTAGCGTATTTGTCGTTCCACTTGTTTGAGATACCCAAGTTGCTCCCCCGTCAGTAGTTTTTGAAATTTTTCCGCTTGAACTAACAGCTATTGCTGAATTCGCGTCTGAATAAGCAACACTGCGAAAACTTGTACTTAATGTTGATGTCCAGGTTGAACCTCCATCTGAAGTAATAAGTACAGATGGAATTCCAACAGCAATACCGTTATTTACATCTCTAAAAGAAACTCCCAAAAGAGTATTGGTTGTCCCACTAGTTTGCGAAACCCAGTTTGTTCCGCCATTGGTGGTTCTGTATATTCTTCCTGATCTTCCAACAGCTGTTCCAATATTCGCATCAATAAAAGTAACGCCATTCATAGTGTCGAAAAATTGATTGTCTATTTTACTCCAAGTTACTCCGCCGTCTGTTGTTCTAAAAAGTTTACCTATTAGTCCAACTGCCACCCCGTTATTTGCGTCCGAAAATGAAACACCATTTAAAAAATTTGCTCCACTTGTGTTAGTTGGTGCTGCCCAAGTTGTTCCGCCATCTGTGGTTCTGACTATTCCATCTGTTCCAACAGCAGTGCCGTTATTTTCATCAATAAAAAAAACACTTCTTAGTTCTCCGGTAGTCCCGCTATTTTGTGAAGACCAACTTTCGCCGCTGTCCGTTGTTTTAATTATTGTACCGTTTTTACCAACCGCCCAAGCAGTTGTTGCAGATACCATCGTAACGCAATTAAGTGTATCGCTTTGCGGTGACGGATCAACCAATATCCATTGTGCACTTGTAACGGTTACAAGGCTAAAAAAAATAATAGTACTATATAAAAAATTTCTCATTACATTCTCCTTCAAGTTTAAAGTAAATAAGTTAAGGTTAACACTGCAAACCAAATAGCGGTTTAATTTTTTTAAAATCATTTTTATTTTTGCCGTTCTTTATGGGCATCGGCAACATCCTCACGTAAAGTCTCAGCCATTTATGAACCAACGTCATCAGCAGCTTCATCAATTATTGCATTTATCTGTTTCTCATCAAGTGCTGCCAATTGCAACGCATTTACTACTTCTGTTAAATTGCCTGCATTCATTTCGGCGCCATAATTTTTCTGAATTGGGATTTGGCGTGATTCCGAATTTTTCCATACAATTTGGCTTGTTGCCCTATCAACCAAATTGGCAGTTGAGCTTACATAAATTGCAAGTTTATTTCTATCAATTAGTAATTTGCATGAATTTAATTTTACCGTGCAAATAAAATCGGGATTATCTGACAAATTATATACAGGAGCAATTTCGAGATAAGTACTCATAGACTCTCCCAAATTATCAGTAATAGCAGATAAAAGATCGGGAGTGTGTATTAGTTTTTGTAATTTTTCTTGTTTATCGGCAGCCAATATATCGTTCCCAACTTCCACCACAGCTTTGAGAAGGTTTGCTAACCCATCCTTTTTTTCATTTCCCGTTTTAGCAGTACTGTATTTTTCTATTTTAACAGTTCTAGCGGCAGGAGCTACTATTTGTTTAAATAAAATTTTTGAACCTTGTACATCATATTTAGCTAAATCGTTTGTATGCCCGCACGATAATAAAGTTAGTCCGCTAAGAGCAATTAAAGCAAAAATTAGATTTTTCATTTTCCCTCCTTTGGAAATTTAGTGAATACTTAAAAATCATAGGACAAGTTATCCTATTAAAAATCGGTTCGCAATAGCATAAAAATGCTATTTGTCTTCAGGTTTTCATAATTGTTTATTTATGTGCGGATTGATATGAATTATTATAGTTGTTTGATTATAAATTTTAAACTTCTCCACGGAAGTGCTTTGAAATGACTTCTGCTTTGCAGTTTACATTAAGCTTTCTATAAATATTGCGTATGTGCTGGCGGACAGTATCAATTGAAATATTAAATCGGTCTGCTATAAGTTTGTAACTCAAACCGTCAACCAATCCATGCACAATATCATGCTCTCTTGCTGTAAGTTCAGTTTCTTTTTTTTTATAATTCGGTTTGAAATGCTGAATTACTTTTCTTGCAATATTTGGCGACATAGGCGAACCGCCGGAAAGAACTATATCAATAGATTCCTTAATTTTTTGAAGAGGAGTATTTTTAAGCAAATAACCTGAAGCTCCGTTGCAGAGTGATTGAAAAACATAATTCGAGTCATCATGAACCGTTAGCATTATTATTTCAGTATCAGGTAATTTTTTTTTTAGAAGTAATAGTCCGTCAATGCCGCTGATTCCCGGCAAACCTATGTCTGTTAAAATAACATCCGGTTTGTCAAAATCACTAATACACGAAAGAAATTTTTCGACAGAGTCAACCGATATTTCACAAGTAAAATCTTCTTGATAATTCAGAAATTTTTCCAACAATTCTTTGAGTTCAATATCGTCTTCTATTAATGCAATTTTTTTCATAGTTCAATAAATAGGAAAAATCAGTTAATTGTAATAGCATATAAATGCGATGCGGGGTATTATTTTAATTTTATATTTTCCACAATAATTGTAAATCCGTTTTTCAATGTATAACTGAGTTCTCCGCCAATTTGTTCGGCACGCATTTGCATGTTGCTTAAACCATGACCGGAATTATATTTTTTTATGTCGATTTTGTTTCCATTGTCATGAATTTTCAGACTTAACTTTGAATTTATTTGAGAAACAGTTATTTCAACTTTTTTTGCATTGGAATGTTTATAAATATTATTTACGGCTTCTTTTAAAATAAGATACAAATTTTGTCTTGTCTCGGCATGGATTTTTCTTCGAATATTCAAATCGGTTATTGTAAACTTAACTTCAATATTTTTACCTTCCAACAATTTGAAAGTCTCATCTTTCATTTTATTAAGCATTTTTTCCAATGTATCATTGCGAGAATCAATTGACCAAACAATATCCCGCATCGTATTAATTGAATAACTGCATAATTCCGCAATTCTTGTCAAATTATTATCGTTGTTCTTAGGATCAATTCCCTGTCTAACTATTTCAGCCTGCATCGATATTTTTGAAAGTGTTGCTCCTATATCATCATGTAAATTGCTAGCCAATTTAATCCGAAGTTTCTCAACCTTTAATAATTGATTTATTCTAAATTGAAAAATTAAATATAGACTATAGATAATAGTTAAAAACATTGCAACATAAAACCAATAGGTTTTCCAAAAAGGCGGAGTAATAGATATATTTATGCTCGCACCCTTTTCATTCCAGATACCGGTATTGTTTTGTGCTTTAACTCTGAAAATATAATCTCCCGGTGGAATGCTGTTATATGTTGCAAATCTTCTATTGCCTACATAGCTCCACTGTTTATCCAATCCTTGCAGCATAATGGCGTACTTTGTTTTTGTAGGAGAATAATATTCTAAGGAAGCATACTCAAATGTAAAAACGTAATCGCTGTATAAAAGTTCAATCGACTTGGTTTCCCAAATAGATTTTGTTAGAATCACGCGTCCGTCCGGCAATTTTCCAACATGAACGGTTTTATCTCCCAGCTGAAAATTTGTTATTGCAATAGGCGGAATAATTTTTCCCCTTTTAATGTTTCCGGGGAAAAAGGCATTCATTCCCTTTATCCCTCCGAAAAACATTTCGCCGGTTTGGCTTTTAAAATATGCGTTTCTATTAAACTCGTTATCCTGCAGACCAAAATTTTCGTCAAAATTCCAAAATGTTTCCTTTTTCGGATTAAATTTTGAAAGCCCGTTATTTGTACTTAACCAGAGATTTTCAGCTTCATCTTCTAAAATGCCGTAAACAACATTATTAGGAAGTCCGTTAATAGTGGAAAAATTTTTAAACTGATTATTTTTCTTGTCATATCTGTCTATGCCGCCGCCGTTTGTCCCAATCCAATTAAAATTATTTTTATCTTCGTATATTGATAGAATAACATTATAACTTAAACTGTTAGGATTGTCCGGAATATGAATTATATGTTTGAATTTCCCGGTTTTTCGGTTAAAAATATTCAACCCATAATTAGTTCCAACCCAAAGAAGTCCGTTGCTATCTTCATATATTACATTAATTTTGTTATTACTTATGCTAAAAGGGTTATTAAAATTATGACTAAACAGTACCGATTTTTCAGTTTTTCTATTAAATTTATTTAGTCCCATTTCTGTTCCAACCCATAAAATTCCTTTGCTGTCTATAAGCATGCTGCTTACAATTTCTCCTTTTACAGTAGTTGGACTAGATAATTTGAATTGTTTAATTTTTTTAGTTGATAAGTCGTATTTTACAAGTCCGCCCACATCTTTGCCTATCCATAAAATGTTCGGGTTGTCGGGGTCTTTTTGCAAAGTATAAATTGCTGCGTCGCCTAATAAATGACTAATTTTATTTGTTTTTCTATTTATAATATCAAGTCCGTAATATCCGCCGACAATAAGTCTTTTGTCATCTATTTCGTTTATAACTCTTACGCTGGAAATGTTTAACTTTTTAGGAAACTCGTTAATGTATGAATAATTAATAAATTTTTGCAATGAAGGATACATTTTGAAAATCCCATTCCCATATGTGCCGAGCCATAATATTTCACTCTTATCAATATAGAGAGCTGAAACAAAATTAAAATTGGCATCTTTTTGGTTTTCGCCCGTAAAGTTATAATTAATTTCCTGAAAAGTATTTTTCTCTTTTTTTAATAGCCCGTATTGGCTGCTCACCCAAAGTGTTCCGGAATGATCGACGGCAATCGAATAGACTAAGAATTCTTTAATTTTAGATTTATTTGATTTTTGGAAATTATTTGAGAAATCGGTAATAAGATTATATGTTTTAATTATTTTTTTTTCGGCATCCAATTTCCCCAAACCTTTAAATGTGCCAATCCACAAATCTCCGGCTTTATCTTCGCAAATAGCACGAATTTTATTACTTGCAAATTTGTGGGAAGATAAGGGATTGACTAAAAAGCGTTGAAAATTATCAGTTCTTTCATTAAAAAGATTAATACCGCCTCCATTGGTTCCAATCCACAGATTCTTTTTGCTATCTAAATAAACAACACGGACATCATTTTCGCTTAGGCTTGATGAATCTTTATCATTATTAAAATAGTGATAAAAATGTTCATTGGATGTATCAAATTTATTTAGTCCGTTATCGGTTCCAATCCATATAAAGCCGAAACTATCTTCACAAATTGAGTAAATGATATTATTACTAATACTTGTTGAATCGTCCGGTTTTTGCTTATAAATAGAAAATTTTTCGGTATCCGGGTTAAATTTGTTTAATCCGTTTTCGGTTCCAACCCAAATCATTCCTTTCTTATCTTCAAATAATGTTTCAATTGCATCATTGCTTAGAGAATATTTATTGTCAGGATTATTCTTAAATTGTTTAAAACTGTAACCATTATACCTATAGAGACATGATTTTGTAGCAAACCACATAAATCCTTTTTGGTCTTGTATTATTGAGCGTATTTCATTTTTAGCAAATGTGTCCCCAATTTTTATATGCCGAACTTTAATGTTGGTATTTTGGGCATAACTAGAAAAAGTTATGAGTGTTAAAATTTGAATAAAAAATATTTTGTAATAATTCAAGGTCATAAAAATTTATTTATTTT
>CAZXDS010000142.1:0-9005 GCA_964639525.1 uncultured Melioribacteraceae bacterium
AAAAGATTACAGAGATATTTTTAAAATTTCCATTGATTATGATTTTAAATAAATTCATAAAAGTAAATTTACTCATAATGGTTAAACCAAAGGCTTTCAAGTAAAAATGTCCAAGAAAAACATAAAACACAGACAGACAAATAGCATATTTTTTTAACTTTAGTAGAGTAATTTTTATAATAAGCACTTTCTATTAAAGCATTTTGGGAAATTATCGAGTATGGAATAAAAAATAGGATTTAACAACTTCAGCGAAGCCTCCATCTCTATTTGCTTAATTATGATTGCCCCTGGAATATTAGGGAATTACAGAATTTTGTTACACGTTCAATAATACTTGCTAACAGGAAAGAGATTACATCCGATATCGTAAGCCGCCAATTGAATATTACCAATTATAGTAGCAAGATTATTCATGACAATATTCATGTTACTTGGGAAGAAATGGATACAACGCGAAAGGAAGTTTCGGATAAAGCAAGCCGTGCAACTGAAAAAATATTTCTTGAAAATCTGCTAAAAAAATTTGATGGAAATATAACTAAAGCTTCAGAATTTATTGGAATTAACAGAACCAATCTGCACAAAATGATGAGAAAATGTGGTTTGTAATTAAAACTGCATAGTTTCAACTTCTATTTGGCATTTTAAAAAAATAGAATAACGTGAGTATTATTACAAAAGAAACATAAATTTTGTGTAATCACGTCCGCACTGATTACTCTTGGAAATTGTTTCTAAAAAAATAGGCGGGGCGTATATTATTACCCCGCTCCGAAATTATTATTTCATTAAAATAAGTTTTTTTACATTTGTAAAATTTCCGGTGGAAATTCGGTAAAAATAAACTCCGCTTGCCAAATTTGCACCGTTAAACTGAACCGTATATTCCCCCGCCGGTTTTTCTTCATTGACTAATTCGGCTACTTCCTTGCCCAGTATATCATACACTTTCAAAAGCACTTTACTTTTCCGAGGCAGTGAGAATTTTATGCTCGTTACCGGATTAAACGGATTTGGATAATTTTGCAATAGTTCAAACTTAGTAGGAACACCAATTGTTACTTCCACAACATCCGAGTATTCAAATTGCCCGTCAACATCAATTTGTTTTAATCGGTAACTATAATTTCCGGCAACTGCACTATTATCAGTATATGAATATGATTTCGGTGAATTGGAATTCCCGCTTCCGTTTACAAAACCGATTTTATTCCAATTATCCATTGTCAATTGACCATTATCAATTGCCTTTTCAATTTCAAAACCATAATTATTTACTTCTGTTGCTGTCTGCCAATTTAGGATAATTCCATTCCCTGTAATATCGGCAGAAAACGAAGATAATTCGACCGGCAATGCGGATTGACTATCGCCGAATTTAACTGCATTCGGGGATCCGAAAATATTTCCGCCGACTCCATTGTTTCTATATGTAACTCCTGCGCTACCGAATTGGTCTTCAATTCCAATTAGAGCATCCCCATCAACAGAAGGCGGAGCAGGAACGGAAATTGACTCTGTATCATTAAACTGCATCTGAATATCACCGTTGGAACTGAGTATTACTTGGAAGGTCATATAATCGCTTGTACTCGCGGCATAAACATGAGACCAGGTAACAACAAAATCGCCGCCGGATGTTCCGTAATATACTTTTCCATTTGCGCCTCCGCTTCCTCCGCCGTCAACTGCTGTTAAATCCATAAGTAGGGCTGCAATCATTGCATTTGGCGCTGCTGCATCCGGAATGGAAGTGTTTGTACCTTTCCCACTGAACCCTGCATCGAATGTTAACAATCCGTTTGTACCGATGAAAACGGAACTGTAACCCACCCCGAAAAAAGGGAAAGTAAACCCGATATTCGCTGAAATATAACCATCGTCGGAATTGCCCGATATCCAGGTAGTTATTTCCGTGTGTCCGCTTGCCACCGGATCAATCCAACCATAAGCCGGCTGTGAAGGTGCACCGGAAGCTCCCGGCAGTGAGTTAGCAAAGAAATATCCGGGTGCAGATAATCCGCCCCCACCAAAATTTATGTCTTTTCTTGTTGTAAACGACCAAATCGGACAATTCGGAGCATCCCCGGCAGTATTTGATGGGACAATCTGCCAATAGTAGGTAGTGTTATATACCAAGTCATTTAAAGGAGCATAGAATAAATCGGTTCCTACATCTCTGCCGTTCAATATGTTCGTTGGTGTTGTCGTTCCGCCGCCGTCGGTTCCTAAATAAATCTTGTATTTATCCGGCGCAGCGCCGCCGCCGTCTTCCCAAACAAAAATTAAAATACTACTGGAAACCGGAATATCTATATCGTTCATTAACGGGTTAACCGGATTAGCGCAAGCGGGTTTCTGACCGAAAAGATTACTGGTTGCCCTGTGTATATTTCCGCCGTAACCAACTTTAAAACCAACTGTTGGATTCGGGAAAAATATTGAATTTAACGTCTGATTAGACAAAACAACGTCGGCAGTCCAGGTAACACCGCCGTCAACTGTGTGCCAAGTATCAGTTCCTGCAATACCCCATCCTTCAGTTTCATTAATAAAGTGAATATCCGTAAAATTTCTGCCTGTTGCAGCCACTGTTGTCCAAGAAGCTCCTGAATCGGTTGATTTTAATATTCTTCCCTGATCGCCACATATATAACCTACTTGCGGATTAACAAATGATACTGCGGTTAAAATTTCATTTGTTCCGGATGTTACCGTAGCCCAAGACCCGCCCGTATTTACAGTTCTCTGAATTGACCCGGCATAACCTACCGCAACTAAAGTATTAGCATCAACTATGCCCAAATCGTAAAGCGGCGATGAGTTGCTTGGGATAGCTAATGTCCACGTTAACCCCCTGTTAGTTGTTTTAAATATTTTTCCTGTCGCTGTTGAACCGACTATCCATCCAATATTATCCGTAATAAATTTTACACTGAAATATTCGCTTGAAAATGTTCTGGAAGACCATGTGGCGCCTCCGTCGCCTGTATAATAAAATGCTGCGTCACCTGTAATATAACCGACATTAGCAGATGAGAAATAAACATCATGAAGTGTATTAGTTGTGCCAATATTCACTTTAGTCCAGTTCAAACCGCTGTCGCTTGACTTTAATACTTCGCCATTATTTCCAATTGCCCATCCATTATTTGTATCGTAAAAGAACACTCTGTTCAATGCTTCGCCGGTAAATGGCTGAATTTGGTTAGTCCAAACGTCCCCGCTATTTGTTGTTTTTTTTATCACTCCTGCGTGCCCGGCAATCCAACCGGTAGTGCCGGAAAAAGACATACAGAAAAAGTTATTCCCGCCTGCAATTGTTGATACGGTCCAACTACTGCCGCCGTTTACCGTTTTTGCAAATTTACCGTTGTTCCCAACTATATATCCTGTAGAAGGACTAGTAAAAAACACATCGTGCATATATTGATTCCCAAAATCAGCTTTTGTTATGTTTGTACTTGCAAGCCCCCAATTGGCACCACCGTCTGTAGTCCTAAGTGGTTCGTCATGTCCTACAATCCAACCATTATTGGCATCTGTAAAAAATATGTTGTTGTACCAAACGCCAACTCCACCGCTCATTTCAGATATTGTCCAGTTAGTACCACCATCTGTCGTTGAAGCATAAGATTGGTTTGAGCCTACGGCAAATCCATGTGTGGCGTCCGTAAAGTAGATTGACCATAACCACCCGAAAGTTAGTGCAGATGGAGTTTGGTCTGTCCAATTGGCACCTCCGTCAGAAGTTTTCCAAATATCTCCGTAAGCACCGCACGCCCAACCTGTTGTAGAACTTATGAAATACAACCCATACATTGGATTGGGAAATCCACTATAAGCTAACAACCACGTAGTTCCGCCATCAATACTTTTCAATATATTAGAGCCGCCAACAATCCATCATGTAGTTGCGTTAACAAAAAAGACGTCTTTTAAGTCTTCGGAAATCGGAGATATACGTGGTTCCCAAGTCGTTCCGCCATCGGTAGTTGCCCAGATACTGCCCATAGCCCCAACCGCTATCGCTTTTGTAGAACTGAAAGCATGAACTCCATTAAAATAATCGGCAGTATTCGGATTGATTTTTGTCCAAGTTGTTTGTGCTGATATTAATAATGACAACAACAGCATAATGAAAATAGTATATGAAATTTTTCGCATTATTTTATCCTTCTAATTAGTGATTTTTTACTTTATTGAGTAGATGCAAAAAAGATAAATATTCCATAAAAATATTTGCTACATTTCTGATTACTATTTAGATTAAACAACAATTATGATTTAAATCACATTTTACAAATAGCATTTTCGGCGGAAAGAGCAGTTTAAAAGTTGATTATGTCTTGTATATTAGAAACAGTTTGGTAAAAAATTATTAGGGAAATTGTGTGAAGAATTTTTTTATAATTTCAGTATTTATTTGTTATTTGTATATTATATTAATGGTATTCTTGTATTATATTAAACTATGAAGAATAATTTTATGTCAATTTTTGTTAAAAATTTGTTGTTTTTCATCGTTCTAATTCTGTTTATTTCTTGTGGGAAAAAGGAAGATACAAAATCGAGCGAACTTGAAAAATCAAAAATACGTGAAAGCCGCACATCTTTTGAATTAGCTGATAGCTTATCATTCAAAGCGCTGTACGACAGTTCAAATCAAATTCTTATTCCTAAATTAAATCATTTATTGCTTGATAGTAATTACTCACTTTATGTTGATGCAGCTAATAGAATATCTGCTAATTACAGAAAACTGGGAAATTACGATAGTGCTTTTTCATTTATCACCAAGTCACTGAAAATTTCTAAAAGTAATCTTGATTCGGTTAATCTTAGTATTGCTCAAAGTTACTATTTATTAGGATTAATGTATCGTGATTTTAGTAAAACGAAAGAAGCTTTTAAATATTTAAATAAATCTTTACGAATTAGGAAAAGCATTTTATCACCGGATAATCCGCTTATAGGTGACGTTTATAATAATCTCGGTGCCGTTTATTCAAACGAACGAAACTATAAAAAAGCATTACATTTATACAAAATGGCTCTCAAACTCAGAAAAGGCAGAGGGTTTTATGACAAAAGTGTTGGTTCAACTTATATGAACATAGGAAATGCGTTGGCTGATATTGCCCAATACGAATCTGCTGTTTCCTATTATGATACGGCAATGACAATTCAAAAAAAAATTCTCGGGAAAAATCATCCGTTTATTGCGATGATATTACTTAACCGTGCAAACAGCTATGATAGTATAGGCAATTTGGATTCTGCTATTGCCTCTGACAATAAAGCATTAGACATATTCAAAAAAACTTTTGGAGAATATCATCCTTATATAGCCCATTTATATAATAACTTAGGCGTTTACTATAAATCTTTTGGCGATTATGAAAACGCCATCAATTATTACAAAAAATCAATTGATGTTAAAGACAAGTTAAAAGCTAACTTTAATAACGAATATTTTGATAATTATATTAACCTTGGGCAATCTTACAGAATGTTAAGTAACTATGAATCTTCAATTACCGCAATTAAAAAGGCGTTAAAAATTATTGAAAGTAATGAAAAGATTAATATTTATCGACATTCACAAACAAAAAGTGCGTTGGCATTAACTTATTTAAACGCCGGAAAAAAATCGCTTGCGCTTAAAACTCAACTTCAAGCAAATGCGGAATTGGAAAACAATTCCTTAAATGACAGTCTTTCGATTTTTGAAATAAAAATTTTCCTTTCACATATTTATAATAAGATTGGGAATTTTGATAAATCTATTTCAAATACTATCAAATGTAATAACTATTTTAAAGAAAAGGATGTCAGTTGGACTATTTTCTGTAATGAATTATTGGCGGAAGCATACTTGCAAAAGAAAGAATATCTAAAAGTTATTGATGTTTATAATGATATTAAATCTTTTTTTACTTTTAGAAACGATTCCAACAAATTTGATTTTAATAAAATTAATAGTTACTCGGACGTAAACAGTATGTTCGTTGAAATTTTAAGTTTTGTAGGCAAAGCAAATTTGGAGTTATTTAATAAAACCCAGAATCCAATGTATCTAAATGAAGCTGAAAATATTTACAAAGTAATTATGGAATTATTTTCAAACAATTACGGGAACAAAGCCATTGAGACTTCAAAAATAAAAGGAACTGAAAAAGTAAAAATTATTATCGAAACAGGTTTAAAAGCTGCGTATAAAAATTTTGTTTTAGAACCCACCAAAGCTCATTTTGAATACGCACTTAATCTTGCCGAATTTGGGAAATCGCTTACCGTTCTTGAAAGTCTTGGAGAAAAATCAGCTCTAAAACTTAGTAAAATTCCACACGATGAAATAGAAAAAATTGAGGAGCTTCACAAAACCATTCGATATTTTGTCAAACAACTTTCGTTAAACAATCCGAATGATGTATCAGAAAAAGGGAAAAAGAACTTTCAAGACCGCCTTTTCACTGCACGAATAAAATATGATGAACTTAAAAAGTTACTTGAAAATAGATACCCTATTTACAAAGCTTTTACTAAAATAAATTTGAGTAGCTCTTTGGCAAATATTAAAAATTCACTGTTGGGCTATAATCAATCAGCAATTGAATATTATCTTGGAGATAAAGAACTTTACACTTTCATTATTTCTAAAAATGATTTCTACATCCTAAAAAAGAATTTACCTGATAATTTTGACGTGAAAGCAAATGAATTTTTAGCAAGTATTAAAAATAACAACTACAATAATTTCGTTTCTTCAGCAAATAATATATACAAGGAAATTTTTGCGGAGGCTGATAGTCTGATTAAAACAAAACGCATACTTATAATTAATGACGGGATTCTCGGCTACATTCCTTACGATGTACTTTTATATAAAAAACCTCAAAAAAATGTCAGTTACAAAAATCTGCCCTATTTAATAAACAAATATTCAATCGGTTATGCTTATTCGTTTAATGTGCTTAGTAAATCTAAGGAAGGAAATAATATAGTTTCAAAATTTCTCGGTATCGCTCCATTCAGCAAATAATTTGTTATGGAATTATCTGAATGGGATTTTCGAAGTTTCTTTTTGTGTGTAGGATAATTATGCGAGTAGTAAACTTAGCGAACTTTGCGAAAACTTTGTGTACTCTGCGTTAAAAAAAAGGACTCGTTTACGGAGCAAATTTAGGAATGTTTCTTTAACCGCAAAGTACGCAGAGCATGCGCAGAGGTCGCGAAAAGCATGCAATTTTAATTGTTTCCCTAATATTTGAATTATTCAGTAAGGAGATTGCTTTTAATTCTCAATTGAAACCTTCCAAAATAAAACGTGTTCACAATATTCTATTTTGTTTTGAATAGCAATATCGAAGTTATTACTAATATAAACTATGTTAGTATTTTTCTTTTTCTGTAAAAAAAATATACTGACAACAGAAAGAGAAAAACCGCAAACACATAAACTAAATTCTCATAATAAAAGCCGCTTTTAAAAGTAAGTTTTTCCATATTACCAATAGGAACAGACCCCGCCCAAAAAACCGGTGCGGCAGATTTTGAATTGCTGTTTTTTAAATATGCAATTTTGGCATTCCGTAATGCCTCATCTTTATTTTTACCGTTTCTAAGTTGGGTGTAGAAATCTTTCATAATTTCAGATGTTGAAATATCATCTATTTCCCACAAACTCATCACAATCGAAGGACAGCCGGCAAACTTAAAAGCTCGCGCTAAACTCATAATCCCTTCACCTTTAAGTAGTTCGCCCGTTCCGGTGTTGCACGAACTTAACACTGCCATTTTAGCATTAAGCTGCAAAGGATAGATATCAGAAACAAAAATAGAATTGGATTCATTAGTACTATCGAATTTAGCAGAAATGAGAAATCTTGAAAGCAGAGGATTTTTATTATTGATTTCCGTATGTGTAGCTAAATGAATAATGTCATATTTTTCTAAATTTTTGAGGAGCTTGGTTTTATTAATATTTTTATCCGAAATAATATTTCCGCCGATAATATCCTTAATGTTTTCCACTTCAATTTTTGAAAAAGTTAGTAAGCCCAATTTGTCCCGTTTTAAGTCTTTGCTTTTAGCAAAAATACTACTGCTTAATATTAATATAAAAAATAAATATTTCATAATATGTTTATTAAATTATTTAACATACTATTTCCATTCGGCAAATTGTTTTAAAACTTCATTTGCTTTTTTGCTATAGTCTGAACTATTCTGTAATCTTAACAGATGATTCTTAGCTTCATCAATTTTGTTCAAATAAATTAAACTTAGAGCAACATACCAATTAGCCTCGTAGTAAAATTTATTTTTGGAATCATTACTGATTTTTGATAATTCAGCAAGTGCATTATCAATACGGTTAAGTACTATTAAAGAAATTCCATTGTAAAAAATTGCAGTTTCGTTATTGGAAGATTGCATTATATCGCTAAATATTCTTGATGCATTTTTATATCGTTTCTTATTATAAAAATTCATTGCCTCAGTTAATTTACTGCTGTTTTCCAATCCACGCTTATGCAAAGTTACATCAGGATAAACCTCGAAATACTCTTTGAACAATTGTTCGGCATTCGAAGGTCGTGAAATATTAAAAATTGCTGTAGCTGCCAATAGTAGCAAAGCAGCAACGGCTGAATATAAAAATGCTCTCGGCAATCTTCCTTTCTTGTGATTTTCTATTTTTCCTTTCACGAAGTCAACGTCTTCTTTCATTTCTTCTATAGAAATGGTTTCGGCACCTTCCACTGCATCACTGCAAAAAGGGCAATCGATCAAATGTTTTTCAATATTACGCAATTCTTCACTGCTCAAATTGTGAGCTTTGTAATTAAGTAATTGTTCCCTTGTTAAGCAATCCGAATTCACAAAAATATTTTCTTTCATTTTAAATTTCGCTCTCCCCAAGAGTTCCAAGTATCATCATACGCAAATTTCTTTTCCCATTTTGAAGATAACTTTTTACTTTTTTTTCCGATTCA
>CAZXDS010000143.1:0-8948 GCA_964639525.1 uncultured Melioribacteraceae bacterium
AAGTTAAGTGCAAGAAATCTCGCACTACGCATAGCCAAACCGTTAGCCAAAATATGAAAAAAAAACCAAAACTATTATCAGAGTAATATCCTTATGTAAAAAAAATAGAGCTTCTTATCAAATAAAGATATCTTTACAAAGAATATTAAAAATCTTATACAAAAGGAATTAGTATGTTAAAGAATTAGATGAGTATGATTTTGAAGATATGTTCTTTGGTAATTTACCAAATATCACACAACTTCATAAATGCATGAAACAAATTAAATTAAACACTACAGAAATAGAATCTATTCCCAAAGAAAAAAAACATTACAAATTTTAATACATAAATTATGGCGCTAGCAAAAGAACAAATAACAGAGATAAAAAAAGAAGCGGCAAAATTTCTCTACTACAAACGCCCGCCGGAAGAGATACGAAACCAAGTAGATTTAAGCTACCATATTGAAGAGCAAAGCGTTTACATATTTGAAATAAGACCCGAATGGAACGCCCTGAAATAATTATAGAAGAGCAGATTGCTAAAGCCACTTATGTAAAAAAAGAAAAACATTGGAAAATATTTTGGATGAGAGACAACTTAAAATGGTATTTATATGAACCGATACCGTATGTTAAACTTATTTCAGATTTTTTTAACATAGTAGCAGACGATGAAATGCACTGTTTTTTCGGTTAAATAATCCCCCAAAAACGTTTTGCCAAACAGAATTAAAAGATCAGCAATTCGGGGACAAAATTAAAACTATGTGAAATAATAATTTATAGCGATGATAAAAAATATTTTGGCAAAGACCGAATCCGGCTTTCGACTGATTTTCCGGTTAATTAAAATAAAGTAAACCAGTAAACTAACTAAAACATTATTCTTTTTCGATTAGTCCACGTCCGCCACGGCGGATAAGTCGGGATTAACAATAAGCTTAGCCAAGCTAAGAACCGTTTCCCGATACGGGTCTGCGACAACAGTTTTTATTACAAATTTGCCAAGAATATTTGACTCTGAATCGCTGTTTTAAAATACCGACATATAAAATTCAATTCATTAGCTTATTCATACAAATTATTATTTTCAATTTTTCATTTGCAAAGATTGTATTTTTTTCATATTTTTATTTCAGACTTATTTAGTCGTATTTAATTAACATTTTTATTTACAATGCTCAAAATTCCAAAATCGGTAGAATATGCAGTATTAGCTCTAAAATTTATTGGCGAGCAGGAAGAACATTGCACAACTAAGGAAATCTCAGAATCTGTAAATATTCCATACAATTTATTGGCGAAAATTCTACAAAAACTGAATAAGGAAAACATTATTACTTCTGTTCAGGGAGCGAAAGGCGGGTACTTTCTAAAATCATCCGCCTCAAAAATAACATTAAATAAAATTATTGAAGCTGTAGAACATCCGCTGCAATTGACTGATTGCATGGTTGAAAAACCTTCAGCCGATGCATGTAAGCGATTTGATAATTGCTGCTTGGTAAATCCATTAAATAGAATTCAATTAAAAATAGCTGAACTTTTTGAAAACACTACACTTTTAGAATTAACCGGAGAATCATGATGAATTATCTTGAAGAATTAAAATCGAATGAAACAATTTTCTTAGTATTTTTGTCTGAAAAATATCCTTTCCATTACCATTCCAATTTATTTTTACGAGATTTACAGTATGCAATCCATGCGTATTTTAAGTTGAAAGATAATGATCTTCGATTTACGGAAACTGAAAAATTAGCCTACAATTTTGCTGAGCATCTTGTAATTGAAAATAAATTAAGCCCCGTAAATAATTTCACATGGCAAGTTATAATTGATATTTCACCGAAGAAAGAAGAAGAAAAACTTATAGAAGCTGAAACAACTACTTAATCAATTTACACATTATAAATAAATTAACAAGGAGAAACAAAATGGGAAAATTCACACTTCCAAATCTGCCTTATGCATTTGATGCATTAGAGCCTTTCATAGATACGCGTACAATGGAAATCCATCACGACAAGCATCATAATGGATACACAAATAATTTAAACGCTGCACTTGAAGGAGGAGATACTGCTAATCTTTCAATTGAAGAAATTCTCAGCAGCGTTTCTAATTACTCAACTGCTGTGAGAAACAACGGCGGCGGTTATTATAATCATTCTTTGTTCTGGACAATTATGGGTGCTAATAAAGGCGGTGAGCCGACTAATGATTTGGCTGCTGCAATAAACAGTTCATTCGGTTCTTTTGAAGAATTTAAAAACTTATTTTCAACCGCTGCAAAAACTCGATTCGGTTCAGGCTGGGCTTGGTTGCTGTTAAACGACGGCAAGTTGCAAGTTACATCAACACCCAATCAGGATAATCCTTTGATGGATATTGCCAAAATAAAAGGAACTCCAATTCTTGCTCTTGATGTTTGGGAACACGCTTACTACTTAAAGTACCAAAACCGCAGACCTGAATATGTGGACGCTTTCTTTAATGTAGTTAATTGGGATGAGGTTGCACGTAGATATGATGAAGCAAAATAGTTCAATTTCATCATCAAAAATGGTGATATTATTTTTATGATAGAATGAAATAAAAAAACCCGCTGAATCTATCAGCGGGTTTTTAATTTGATAAAATATTACTAATTTTTTAATACTTTAATTTTTTATTATTTTTAATCTATTCAAAGCCTTTTTAAGAGCTACTTCAGCACGGGCAACATCAACCTCCTTCTTATCCTTTTCAGATAATCTATGCTCTGCCCTTTCCTTTGCCCTTTCGGCTCTATCGACATCAATTTCATCAACTCTTTCAAAACTTTCTGATAGAATTAAGACTTTGTTATTCAATACTTCAACTTTGCCGCCGCCGGTTGCATAAATAACAGATTGAGCTCCGTTTTGCTCTTGAATTTTCACTTTACCAATTTCGAAAGAACTGAGTAAAGGCGCGTGATTATAAAGAACTTGAAAACCACCAAGTGTTCCGGGAATAGTAATTGAAACTACTTCCCCTTTGAAAATTGGTTTTGACGGCGTGATAACTTCTACATTAATTAATTTCATAATTACTACATCATCGTTTTAGCGTTTTCAACTGCTTCTTCAATCGTACCAACATACATAAATGCAGCTTCAGGAAGATCGTCATGTTTGCCTTCAAGAATCTCTTTAAAACTGCGAACTGTATCTTCCATCTTCACATATTTGCCTGCAAAGCCGGTAAACTGTTCGGCAACGTGGAAAGGTTGACTAAAGAATCTTTGTATTCTTCTTGCACGACGAACAGTAATTTTATCTTCTTCCGAAAGCTCATCCATACCAAGAATATTAATAATATCTTGCAAATCATTATACGACTGTAAAATTTCTTTCACTTCTGTTGCAATGCGATAATGTTCTTCGCCAACAATTGACGGCTCTAAAATTCTCGAAGTTGAATCCAAAGGATCAACAGCAGGATAAATTCCAAGTTCTGCAATTTGCCTACTGAGTACTGTTGTTGCATCCAAGTGAGAAAAAGCCGTTGCAGGAGCAGGGTCTGTTAAGTCATCAGCAGGAACATAAATTGCCTGAACCGATGTAATAGAACCTTTGTCCGTAGATGTTATTCTTTCCTGAAGCTCTCCCATCTCGGTAGCAAGGTTAGGCTGATAACCAACGGCAGAAGGCATACGTCCGAGCAAAGCACTAACTTCTGAACCCGCTTGCGTAAATCTAAATATATTATCAATGAACAAAAGTACATCGCGATTTTCAGCATCTCTGAAATATTCAGCCATAGTCAAACCAGTTAAACCAACACGAAGTCTCGCTCCAGGCGGTTCATTCATCTGACCAAAAACAAGTGCAGTTTTTTCAAGCACACCTGATTCTTTCATTTCAAGCCAAAGGTCGTTACCTTCACGCGTTCGTTCACCAACACCGGAAAATACAGAATAACCACCATGTTGTTTGGCAATGTTATTAATCAATTCCATAATAATAACGGTTTTACCAACACCGGCTCCACCAAACAGTCCGGTTTTCCCACCTCTGGAATACGGCTCAAGTAAATCAATTACTTTAATTCCGGTTTCAAACATTTCCTGAGATGTTGATAAATTTTCATATTTCGGGGCTTGGCGGTGAATATTATATTTTTCCTTTGTCTTTATTTCGCCGAGTCCGTCAATTCCTTCACCGATAACATTTATCAAACGTCCAAGAGTTTCAGGTCCAACAGGAACAGCAATGGGATTGCCGGTATCCACAGCCTTCATGCCCCTAACTAAACCATCTGTAGAATCCATAGCAACACAACGAACTCTATTTTCACCAAGATGCTGCTGTACTTCAACTATTAAAGTCTCTTCTACATCTTCGGTATTTGTACGCGGAATATGAATTGAATTATAAATTCTTGGTAAACTACCATCTTCAAAATCTATGTCCACAACAGGACCAATTACTTGTACAATTTTACCTTCGTTGTTTGCCAATTTTGCTCCTAAATTCTATTTAAATGAAAGTGTTAAATTAAAGAATATTATAAAGTTTTTCAATTCAATTAGTAAATTATTATTATTATTTTCGACAATGATTTTTTCATTTAGTTATGTTTTTTGATATTTGAAGATTAGTGTTTTTTACAACTCTGATGTGTAAGATGCAAATATTTGAGCAATTACTTTTGATAACCACAACACGGTTTGCGATTGAAATAATAATTACAATTCGCAAACCGGCCGTGATTCTGAGAGGTAATTTGTACTACAATTCCAAATTTTAAAATAAGAAAGACAATTGTTTGGCGACTGCTATTCCAAAAATCAAAAAAACTACAATTAATGTTAAATAATAAGTAATTTTCATTCTCAAACTATTTTTTTATTAATCAAATTATCAAATATATTTTATTGTATATTTTTTAGTGAAAAGAAAAAATTAACCGAGTTTAATCAAATGTGAATCAGTACTACTAAAAAATACTCATACTTTTTTTTAGAAATTAAAATAAGATGAATTATCAATTAGGACAATGTTTTTTTCCAAAACTGCTCTCACAATGTGCTGAAATGCTCATATTTGTATATATTTTGAAGTAGGAATCTTATATTTACTATCAATTAAATTATAATATATTTTATGGAATGCTTAATTACTAAAAAATTTTCGCTTACAATATTGTTGTTACTGTTTATTTCAATTTCAAATATTGCACAGCAAAGGTTTGATTATTACGAAGACTATGAAAAATTTCAGTCAGGTGATAGTCTTGGGTGGAAAAATATTAATTATAATGATACGAACTGGGATTATTATAATAGTACTAAATTGGATTTTCAATCTTCTACCATGTGGTTTAGATGTAAAATTATTACAAATACTATAAATATTCCTTCAAATAAATTAGGACTTTCTATTTCATTAACCGGAACTTATCAACTATTTTGGAATGGTGTTTATATTGGAACTAATTGCAGTAGCGGTAATGATATAT
The DNA here is from genome assembly GCA_964639525.1 of uncultured Melioribacteraceae bacterium. Classification (GTDB taxonomy): domain Bacteria; phylum Bacteroidota; class Ignavibacteria; order Ignavibacteriales; family Melioribacteraceae; genus CAZXDS01. The sequence goes on from CAZXDS010000143.1 coordinate 5,473, forward strand.
TTCAGAACAATGGAATTTTAGTAAAAACACTTCGTTTCCCCGATTCGTTAAATATATTCAGACAAAATATGCTTGCAATACGCATATTTATTCCGGATGGACAATACGTTGAATTTCCTACCCTAGAAATAAACAATTATGATTCATTGTCTGAAGTCCCGACTTCCGACTCTATTTTTCTTTTAGTACTATTTATTATTCATATGATGCTTGCAATTTACTATCTAAGAGCATTTAATAAAAATAAATTACTATGGCATTATTTACTGTTTGCAATTTTACTTGTTTTAATTGCCCTTAACATTTCATTTGAAACTATTTCATATCTTATTCCAATTACGTACAAAAGTATAATGCTTGTTGACCAAATTGAATTTTACTTAACATTGCTGCTGTTGTTCTCTTTTCCGTTATTTTTTATGTTAGAATTCAATTTAAAATTTAGAATTACCGCTCTTGTATTATCAGCAATTTTCATAGTAGGTTCTTATTTTTATTTTGACCAATCGTCATACTTTCAAGCCGTTGCACTTACTCCGGGTATTGTAATTGCACTTTGGGCTTTTTATTTAAGAAAGGAAGGCGGCATTAATGCGATATTTGGCATGTTTGTATTTATTTCTATTTTACTTTCAAGAAATGATATTAGTTTAATGAAAATAAGTTTTATTGTTTTCCCGTTTTTTATAAGTATTTCCCTTTCAAAACAATATTTTAGACAAAAGAGACAATATCAGATTGCAAAAACACAATCAGCCAGATTAGAAAGCGAGATGCTGCGTAAAATAATTCAGCCACACTATTTAATGAATTCATTAAATGCTGCTTTGGATTGGCTTGAAGTGGAACCTGAAAAGGGAGTAGAATTTATACATGCATTGTCGGGCGAATTTAGAGATTTTTCTAGAACTTCAAACCTCAAATTAATTCCGATAAAAGATGAAATTAATATGTGCCGCGGTCATCTTGAAATAATGAAATACCGGCAGGACAAAAATTATCAACTTTTTGAAGAAAACATAAATTATGATAAAACTGTTCCTCCTGCTATTTTTCATACAATAATAGAAAATGGAATTACCCACGAGCCTTCTGACAGTGAAAATGCCTATTTTATAATTAAAGAAGAAAAGCTGAAAGGCGGAATTAAATATAGAATTATATCAATTTATTCACCCAATTCCGAATTGAGTGATATGGAGGGAAATAAAAGTTCTTTTCTCAAAGGTGAAAAAAAAGAATCGGTAGATTGTTTGGACGGTACCGGTTTTACTTACATAAAAGCCCGCTTAACCGAAAGTTACGGAAACAAATGGAATATTGTTTCCTATTCTTACAGCATCGGCTGGGAAACAGTTATTGAAATATATAAAGGTTGAATAATAATATGATAATTTTAATTGTTGAAGATGAATCGCGTTCTGCTAAACGGCTAGAACGTTTGCTTCAAAATGAAAATAAAGACAAGGATTTTAACATTTTTTGGGAAATGTCTTTAACTTCTGCTATTAAGTTTCTTGAAAGTAATGAAATAGATTTGTTATTCTTAGATCTAAATTTAAAAGGAGCCGATGGATTTGAACTGCTAAAGCAAATAGTTTCCGATTCATTTCATACAATAGTAGTTTCTGCACATATTGAACGAGCCGTTGAAGCCTTTGATTATGGAGTTTTGGATTTTATGCCAAAACCAATTATTGCGGCAAAACTAAAGCAAGCACTTGAACGTTTCTATGGGCAATACAGAACTGCTAACTTGACTAAATACTTGACGGTAAAGCACAAAAACCATTTGGAACAAATACTGGTCAGCGACATATTGTTTTTACATTCAAAAGGACATTACACTGAAATCCACACAACTAGTCAATCTGTAAGGCTTCATAACAAATCATTGGAAAAGTTACTAATGATACTGCCACCGCAATTTGAAAGATCGCATAAATCTTACATCATTAATATGGATTATATGAAAAAAATTTCATCGTTTAGCGGAAGTGTTTACAAATTAGAATTGGAAGACAATATCGTATTACCGCTTAGCAGGACAAAAGCAAGACACATAAAAAATATATTATTAAATTTTTAATTATTATTATCTTATATTACAAGAATAATATACTTCAAATAAAACGTGCGTGCTTATCCGCATGATATGAACTACGAACAAGCGGACCTGACTCTACTGCAAGAAAACCCAACTTCATTCCTTCATCATGATAAAGTTGAAATTCTTCAGGTGTAACAAATCTATCTACCGGTAAATGCTCTTTAGTTGGCTGAAGATACTGACCGATAGTCATTATATCACAACCTGCACCGTGAAGATCACGCATGAGTGACAAAACTTCGGCTTGCGTCTCCCCTATTCCAACCATAATTCCACTTTTTGTTCGCAATCCCTTTTGTTTAAACCAAGAAATTAAATTCAAGCTTCTCTTATATCCGGCTTGAGGACGAACAGCGTGGTAAAGGCGTTCTATTGTTTCAAGATTATGATTTAATATTTCCGGTGGGTTATTCAAAATAATTTCAAAAGATTTTTCATTTCCTTTAAAGTCCGGAGTTAACAATTCAATTGTGCAATCCGATGAAATTTCTCTTATTTGTTTTACTGTTTCAGCAAAAATAAAAGCACCGCCATCTTCTAAATCGTCTCTATCAACAGATGTAATAACAGCGTGTCTTAGATTAAGTTTTAAAACTGATTCCGCGACTCTACGCGGCTCGTCCAAATCAACGTGATTGGGCAAACCGGTTTTAATATTGCAAAAACCGCAAGTTCTTGTACAAGTATCACCAAGTATCATAAACGTGGAAGTTCGGTTGTTCCAGCACTCAGCAAGGTTTGGGCAGCGAGCTTCTTCGCAAACCGTATTCAAATGTTCGGTACGCATAAGCGATAAAACATCTTTATAATTTTGCCCGCTTGGAAGTTTTACTTTAAGCCACTCAGGACGCTTTCCAATTTCCTTAACATCTTTTTCTTTTGTTTCTTTATATTCTCTTTGATGAACGTTTAGCAATTTATTTTCTCTATTTTAAATTTTCATTATTAATTCTTTAACAAAAAGCTTTGCATAGCTCCATATTGTCATTCTGTCCGGCAACTACCGGATTAGTTCAGAATCTTACAATTATATTTGTTTCAATTAAAGGATGCTGAAATAATTCGCCGTAGCGAACTTCATGGCAGTATCTTTTTGATATTCAAAACCTTGAGTCCACTCCGAAAAACTCCAAACGGGTTAAAACCCGTTTGGGATTGTATGTTTCTATCTTGTTTTCCCCACGTTGAAACGTGGGGTTAATGAAAATATTACTTTTCAGAGTGGACTCAACCTTATAATATTTAATTTTTGAGTCTGTTTAAATATTTTCCACATCAAAATTTTCCAAAGTCTCTTTTACCAATTTTAAAAATTTTCCGCCGAGCATGCCATCAACTAATCGGTGATCATGACTGAGCGATAAAT
>CAZXDS010000144.1:0-5660 GCA_964639525.1 uncultured Melioribacteraceae bacterium
TATTGTTACTATGTTCAGCAATTGCTGCTGAAACGGTAAAAACTTTATTTACTCCATTTTCTTTTAAAATTTTCGCACATTCTTTTATTGTTGCTCCTGTTGTGATTACATCATCAATCAATATTATATTTTTATTTTTAACAAGATTTATTTTGTTGGGTTTAAAAGCATTCTGCATATTTTCTTTTCGCTCTGTAAAATTTAATTTTGTTTGTGTTGCAGTCAACTTTATTCGTTTAATTACTTTTGTAAAGACAGGAATTTTCATACACTTCGACAATCCTTTTGAAATAAAATATGCTTGATTGTAGCCTCGATTTGCTTTTTTCAAAGGGTGAAGCGGAACCGGAATAATTGCATCACAATTCCAAGAATTTATTTTATTTCCGGCACTATCAGCAATTATTTTACCGAGCATTTTACCAACAAGAAATTTGCCGCTGTATTTTAATGAGTGAATAATTGTCTGCAATTCCGAGTCCTTTTCAAAAACAAAATGTGAATAGAAATCAGAGATTAAATTATCGCTGCTGAACTTCCTCGCAAATTCTTCATATAACAATTTATCAGTGGTTGTAATCAAAGAAGAGATGCAATTATCACATACGAGTGTTTCAAAATTACTTAAACGTGAGTTGCAAATAATACACAAGCGGGGAATAAAGAAATCCACTATATTGATTAAAGTTTGCATTGTTCAAAACTTATAAAAAAATCATATTAAACGGAATGAAAATTTATTCTAAATTGTGTTTTTTTTGATAAAAAATCTACATCAAACCTGCTCGCTTGCGCAGGAACCACTCAGAGCCAAATAGTAAAATTACAAGAGCTAACAGCCACTCAAGATTGAGTAAGTCGTAAGTTCTTGTGGTCGGGATTTCCTTTTGGCTAGATGAATTAAATCTATTTATTTTGCTTATTACATCTTTGTAATTGTCAATGTCAAAGTATTTTCCGTTGCTTGTTTTGGATAGAAGCTGCAGTAAACGTTTATTCATGCGTGTGTTGTATTGTTCAATATTGCTGTTTTCAATTCTAACCGTAATTTGTGCATTGTTAATGGTTTTACCATTTACTTTTGCGGAAGCAATAAATTTATGGGAACCAATCGGTAATTGATCAATTTTACCGGAATAAATACCATTTCCGTTTGGTGAAAAGTGAACTTTAAATTTAGCATCATTTGTATTTATAATAGATGAAATTTCCGCATTATCAATCGGTGATAATGTTTGGTCATATAATTGTGCTGAAATATTTACAGTCTCTCCAAGCTCAAAAACTTTCTTGTCCGTTTGTAAATAAAACAATTTATTCTTTGATGAATTGTTCAACCATTTGACACTGTTTAAGATAAAACTATCGAAAAGTTCTTTTTGTGCATCGCTTGCTTGAAGTTTCCACTTCCAGATATTAAAGCCAAGCACGGCAATTGTATTGCTGCTGCCGAGATTATCACATGTAATTAAAGGGTAGGGAAGAACTTGATTATTTACTTTTACACTTGATAAAATAAATGCTCCCGGCTTAACGCGAAAATCAGTTGAACTAATGGAAATTGGTGGAAGAGTATTCCACAATTGAGAATGAAAATTCCCGTTTACTTTCAACAATCCCGTTTCGTCAGATTTTACATTTGGTTGAGCAGATAATAAGTTTTGAGTTTGTCTGTAAAATAAAAATGGTAATCTACTTTGAATTGCCCCCAGTTTTTTTAAGTCGGTATCGGGAGATAACAAAAAGAAAAATGATTTATTCTGCATTAGGATTGCAGAACTAATTTTATTCAATAATTCTTGCGGTGTATAGCTTGTTGGCAACCCAATTAAATATATAATATTAGAACTATCAATATATGAATCAATATTATTGAAATTTAATATTTTAGAATTAGAAATATGAATAACTTCATTAACTTTTAATTTGGAATCACTTTTAAGACTTTGCTGTATAAATGAATAATCGGCAGATGGGCTTCCACCAATCAATAGGACGTTTAGTTTATTCTTTAAAACATTAATGAATACGGATTTATTATTGTTCACTGTATTTACTTCATTACTAATTTTATCAATTTTAAATGTTAACTTTGTTTGTCCCGGATTTAACGGTATATAAGAGAAATTAAGATTATTAATTCCTTCCTTATTTGTTAAAAAATTTCGTCTATCAACAAATTTATTGTTATCAAAGAATGAAATATTTGCTGATTTAGCTGTTAAACCTTTGTTGAAAATTGTTACTTTCACCATTGTAGGTTCGTTTGCATAAATTAGTTTATTGGTTATAATATTTTTAATTACGATATCATCAAAGTTTGAAGTATCACCAACTCCGATTGAAAATACCGGTGCATCAATTTTTCTTACTGAGTAATACGGATTTTCTCCGTCATTAATAATTCCATCGCTTATAATAGTTACAGTTGAAGGATTTAAATTATTTTTAGAGATGAAGGTAAAAATATTTTCAAGATTTGTTAGGTTTCCGGTAAAATCTATTTTGTTCAAACTATCTTTGGCAATTATTCCTACGGAACCGGAAAATAAATAAATATTGTTCTTCCCGTTAACACTATTATTGATATCAGCAACCATACTTTTGATTTTGTCACTTCGAGCGACACTATCTTTAGCAGCAATTGAGCTTGAATTATCAATGAACATAAGATTTACAGGGGTAACCTGATTAATAAAGTTCAAATTAATTTTCGGTTCAAAAATTAAAATTAAAATTATTAATAATGCTGCTGATCTAATGATAATAAATAGTGCTTTTAATTTTTTTGAAATTGGCGGAATGGTTATTTTGTAATTGAAAAAAACATATGTAAGAATTAAAACGAAACCGCATACTAAGAAAATCCAGTTAAATGCAAATGAAATATTAATCCCAACAAAATTATTCATATTTAATAAAGAGTTAATCCGGCAGAATTTTATTTATTTTGTTTAATTCAATTGAATCCAAATTCCATTCTTTCATCTTGTCAAACGAATCGTAATCAGTAACATCAAAGTGAACCGGTGTTATGGAAATAAAATTCTTTTTTACAGCAAACTGATCTAATTCCATATTAGTATCAACTTCCTCCAAATTGCCTGTAAGCCAATAATATTTTTCGCCAAAAGTATCTATTCTTTCAACGTAACTATCATCCCATTTTGACTTACCTTGTTTTGTTATTTTCACACCCATTAATTTATCCGATGGTAAATCGGGGACATTTACGTTTAACAAAGTTCCTTTACGTATTCCATTTGCCAAAACCAATTTGACTAACCGTGAAGCGATTTTGGCTGCAGGGGAAAAATGTTCGGGATTGTGATTTGTAATTGAAATTGCAATTGCCGGAATATCCATTATCGCGGCTTCGCGTGCGGCAGAAACCGTACCTGAATATAAAATACTAACGGCAGTATTAGAGCCGTGGTTAATGCCTGAAACCACAATATCCGGTCGTTCTTTAAGTATATTTTTAATCCCCATTTTAATGCAGTCCGCAGGAGTTCCGCTAACAGCGTATCCAAAAAAATCACCATTGTGTAATGATTTCGTAACTCGAAGTGGGGTTTTCATTGTTATCGCATGCCCGATTGCACTTTGTTCGGTTAACGGTGCAACAACAGTTACTTTTCCGATTTTGCTAAGTTCCTTTGTAAGTTCATAAATACCGCGTGAATTAATACCGTCGTCGTTCGAAATTAATATTTTCAAAAATTATCCTTAGTTAAATTAAATGTGAAAATTAAAGTGGCAATATAGCTAAATCGGTTGTGTTATTCTTATCATTGAAATACCATTGAAGCAGTTAGTGCGTTGTCTTTGTTCTTTATTTTAAGAAAACAATTATCTGTCTCGCGTTTGGTAAAGCTTAGATTAATTTTACTCACACCACAACCCAATGTGGTGTGATATTAAATTAAATATTGTAACGATGAAAACATAGAACTTCAGTCATGCAGAATTATTTAGTTAGCAACATTTTTCTCGTTTTTATAAACGAGCCGGTTTTGTTTGTGGCAGATAATCTGTAAAAATAAATTCCTGACGCAAGTCCGCCTTTTACTGACAAAGCATCAAAGGAAATAGAGTATTTTCCCGATGTTTTATAATCGTTAATTAAGGACGTAATTTCTATACCGAGAACATTATAAACTTTAATTGATACAAAACTTCTTGCAGGAATTTGATAGCTAATAATGGTTGATGGATTGAACGGATTAGGGTAATTTTGATTTAATTTGAAATTATCAATTACTGCTTTATTATCATTAACAGAAGTAACGTGATTTACAACAAAAGAAGAAAGGGAGTTGGTTATAATAGTTTCTCCGGAGGATGATTGAACATTGGAAACTTGAATTATGTCCATGCTGTCTGTAAGAGTAGTACTGGTTGTGAGCAATACTTTTCTATCATCACCTTGGTAACTCACTTCAACTGAGGAAACGGAAATACCGCTTTCAGCAAGTTTATAATTATTTATATCTTCTGCAGAAATTGTTTCGACATCGTCAGAAAAAGTTATTATAATTTTTGTATTGAAGATTGATTCCGCAGTTTCAACTTCAAAAGCATTGGGAGAATAAATTCTATCAGCGAACTCAGGATGATCTATGAAAGGGTTTCTATTATGTTGATAACCGAAAACGACATTGTTTCTTCTCCTTTCAAAATTATCCGGCGGATCAATTCTATTCCATTCTAACAGAGTTGATTTTTTCCCAAAAATTGGTCCATTGCTTGTGCCTGTATAATCAACAAGTTCAAGGTCGTAGCGGCTTTCATATCTGACGGTCATATAAAGCATTGACCTTGCAACGTCTCCTTTAACTGCATCGCGGGGTTCCCATGAATCAAAATCAGCATAACAACCGGTTGGAACCGTTCCGCCGTCAAAATATTCGGTTCCGCCATTGTCGAAATCCTTGTTGCCTCTTGCAGAATTTGTAGAAATATCTGCTGCGTGTAAATGATGTGTATCTGTATAGGCAGTATCACTTTGGTCAGGGAAGCCATGCGATTTTGCCCAGACGTGTTCTCTGTTCCATCCTGAACCATTATTGTATTCTTGCGGTCCGTTAACTGAAAATCCGGTGTAGATTAGAATTACATTATTTGGATTGTTCGGGTCCTTATCAGCTTGAGTTAATATATTCCATACATCGGTTGATGATGATGAATAAGGGAATCTAACATGTCCCTTTATTGTAGTATGAAGATTTAATTTTAATTGGTCGCCATATAAGCCATCTGTTCCATTGTAATATTGTGCAAAAACAAACATCGGGAAAAGTAATATTAACAAAAATAATTTCATAAAAATTTCTCACATAAATAAGTAAAAATAAAAGATTTTAAAAGTACCAATAAAATGGCTGAATAAAAAGTCAAAATTTTGCAATTATGAAAATTGTGATTTTATACTTACGTGTGAAATAAGAATAATTATAGAATATTTTAGCTGAATTTAAAGAGAACTTTTGTATAAAAAAGAAGCCGAGTTTCAACTCGGCTTACTTTGAATTATTTTTACTAAATACGATATTATCTTGAACGTGATTTACTTGATTTGCCCGAACTTCTCGAAGAAGAATGTGAACTGCTGCTTGGTCTTGAATAGCTTCTCGAAGAAGAATGCGAACTGCTGCTTG
>CAZXDS010000144.1:5760-8917 GCA_964639525.1 uncultured Melioribacteraceae bacterium
TGCTCTGGCTCGAACTTCTCGAAGGATTATAATTCGGTGTTGATGCTGTCCTTTTCTGCTTGTAACCTCGGTTATTACTATGTGAAGATGTAGAATTGTTGTTAGTTGAAGACTTCACTGCGTAATAATCTCGTGTTTTCCTTTTTGAACTGTTTCCGTACTTGTTTTTTAAGTAATCATAATTAGTTTTTCGTTTTTCAGTTTTATTAACTTTACTATTCAAGGTACTTTTCAAATTACGAGTGCTTCTTACATTTCTGTTAGTTGATTGAGCAACCTCAGTAAATCTTTTATTAGTTATTGTGTTTCGATTTTCAACTTTACTTCTCGAAACAGTTCTTTTACTTTCTATTTGCCTAATATCATTCCCTCGCTTTGCCCTAAGAATGTTATAATTTCTCTTTACTGTATTACGACTTTTTCTAGTAACGCGAACCTCAGCGTTTCTCTCTCCGGAAATATCTCTTGAGTTTAGGTGTCCGCTTCTCGAAGGTGTATTAACAGCAGAGAATCTTCTTCCAACTGTATTTTCTCCCAAATTAATCCTATTCCTACTTCCATGACGGCTTCCTGAGTTGCCATCGTAATTAGTTCTGTATCTTTCTGAACTTGGTGTGTAGGTATGGCGATTATAATAATTTGGAGAGTAATAGCCCGTGTAATAAGGTGAGTAATAATAATAAGGGTCATAATAACCTCCATAAGAACCTCCGTAATATCCTCCGTAGTATCCGGACCATGAATAGTAGCCATAGTATGGTGAATTCCATCCATAACCATAATAAGGATAGCCTCCCCAAACATAATTGAAGTAAGAATAGTTATTCCAGTACATCCAATCATCATCATAAAAATTATCATATCTTGCAAAATATCTACTGGGGTATCCAAAACTGAAATACTCAATTGGTGAAGGAGAGTAAACTACAAGATATCTTTTATAATACGGTTGATAATAGTCATAACTGCTGCCGGAAATATCTGCCATTGTATAATTGTTAAGTACTATGTCATTATTTCCATCATCAACGTAAATATCATCATTTGAATTCGAAGAATAATTATTATCAGCCGCTGAAGTTCTGCCGGCATCTTCATAATCATTGCTTTGTTCTTCTCCAAAAATCGAATTGTCATTAGAATATTCGCTGACATATCCGGATTGTGAACCATTGTAAGAAGATTCGTCCGAGTAATTATCACCACTCAAGCCGGCTTGTGTATAACATCCGGAAAATAAGATTCCCGTAATGAATATCGATATTAAAATTTTTGTTTTCATAATATACTCCTCGTTTTGAAGAATGAATTCAAATTTGGTTTAAACTTGAATACTATTCTTAACACAATTATCATGCCGAGAAAGTTCCATAAATAAACGGAAAAATTCGGTTTTTATCAAGATATGCTGACTAAAATAATGAACAAACGTATTCAATAAAGAACATTAAAATATTGCTTTTACATATTCCACAAAAATAGCTCTATCGGCAGAACTTGTAGTAAATTTTTTATTATTAAGTAAATCTCGCAAATCCGCTCCGATTGTGAACCCGTCAACAATAGACCAGCGAAGTCCCATATTCAAATAACCGTTTCCTTTTCCAACGGTTTTGTCTGAATTGTCATTCCATCCGAAGTCATATTCAGCAACAATCGAGACTTTTTTACCTATGGTTTTCTCAATTCCCAAGCGGAAGTTTAAAGTTTTATCAGAATCATTATTTTCGAGGGAATAGTTCATAACGCCGTGAATACTTAAATATCCGAGAAAGTCAAAATTTTTTGCCGCCGCAGCAAAAAAACCGGGTGATTTAATTTCATAACGTTTTAGGTCGGAAAAATAACGTCCTTTTCCCTGCGAATCGAAACCAACAACAATTGCGGGTGTAGAAGTTGATTCGTCAATTATACGAAAACGTGCATTAACGCCGGGTCTGTCGTACCATTCAACTTTTCCCGTTCCAATTATATTACTTCCGCCAAAAGAAATTCCGAAACTAAAATTATCAAATACGCCTACTTCAATTGTGGAAACAACTGTACCATAAGGCATAACATCAAGCGAAAGCCCTGTATATCCGCGTTCAAGAACTCCGGCAGTAGGCATGTCAACCAATCTTCTGTATTCAAACTTTGCTGATGTACCGGCTGTACCTTGAGCCAGTAATGTTGAAATGTAAATAGCATATACTGTAATTAATTTCAGAAAAAATTTCATCTTGAAATCCTTATACTTTAATATTAACTTAATTATATACAATAAAAATATACAAAAATTTTAATCCCTTTGTTAGGCATGTTCTAATTAATAGTATTTTTTTACAACATACAATAAATTAAGTTTGTTTTACTATTAAAAATAGTGCATTAAAAATTGCATTGTCAATATCACATTATTTAATAAAGTATATGTGTTAAAAATATGAGGTTGAAATGAAAAGAAATATTATTTTATTCTTAATGTTGTTCACAATTAATTTGTTCTCGCAAGAGTACAATAGTACAAAAGCATTTTCCAAATTTTGGTTTGGTGCTTACGGCGGAGTAAATTTTAACACAATACCTACAGTCGGCGGTTCTGTTCAATTGGAAGCAAAAACTAACATATCTAAAAATCTCCGATTAAAATTATCCATTGGATATTCAAGCATATTTGAGAATTACAAAAATGAAGTAAAAACTTTTAATAAGGGTACAATTGCGGGAAATACGATTTTCTCAAAATATACTTATTCTGTGGATAAAATTGAATATGCGGTTATTCCGCTAAATATTGGTTTTGAATATGAATTTACAGGAAATAATTTCTCGCCTTTCACAATTATTGAATTCGGGCATAACATTAACAGCGTAGAAGAGCAAGTTACTAAATCAGCCAACGCGGGTTCGTATAGTTCACTTGATGAACTTCCGGATGAATATAAGTTACCGCGACCAAAACTTAACGAAAGCTCATTTATAGATTTCGGAATTGGTGCCGGTATCAGGCAAAAAATATCGAAATCGATATCCGTTGATTTTCGTTATGTGTTCAGATATAATAATGGAATTCCAAATACCAACGAACTTTTAATCGGGTTTATGTTTTAGAGAATTTCCCGAATAAATTTCGATGGAAATAATATTTGGAAACAAAGAATATTGTGAAGTAATT
>CAZXDS010000145.1:0-3966 GCA_964639525.1 uncultured Melioribacteraceae bacterium
ATTTAAGAACAAGAAACACCGATTAACGATTTTTGAAGTAGAAAAATCTTAAATCTAATATCGTTAATCCTTATTTGCTATTAAAAGCGACTCATGAGTAACAAAGAACACAATGAGCTTTTAATTCACAATTGATTTAAGAACAAGGAACACCGATTAGCGATTTTTGAAGTAAAAGAAATCTTAAATCTAATATCGTTAATCCTTGTTCGCTATTCAACAACCTCAATACTTTTAAAAATGTATCAATATAAAAAACGCAAATTTTGTCCTAAATTCCTAAATATGCTGACCTAACGTGCTCATTGTGAAGCAGTTCGTCTCCTGAGCCTTCAAGTGTGATTCTACCATTTTCAAGTACATAAGCTCTATCGCAAAATGTTAGCGTTGCTTGTACATTTTGCTCAACCAACAAAACAGTAATTCCTTGTTTTCTAACACTTTTAATAATATCAAAAATATCCTGCACTAACACTGGCGCTAAACCAAGAGAAGGTTCATCAAGCATTAGTAATTTAGGCAACGACATTAATCCGCGAGCAACTGCTGCCATTTGTTGTTCCCCGCCACTTAATGTTCCGGCAAGTTGAAGTCTTCTTTCTTTTAAGCGTGGGAAAAGGTCGTAACACATTTCAATTGATTCAACTCTTTTCTTTTTAGCTTCGGGCAGCAAAGAACCCATAATAAGGTTTTCCTCCACAGTCATCTCGTTAAATAATCGTCTTGCTTCAGGTACATGAACAACACCTTGATTAATTATTTTTTCAGGAGATACATTTGATAAAATTTCTCCCATAAATGTAATTTCACCCGCTCCTACTTTCTGAAGCCCCGAAATTGTTTTTAATATCGAAGATTTTCCGGCACCATTTGCCCCAACAAGAACTACAATTTCACCTTCGTGAACTTCAAACGAAATATCCCAAAGAACTTGCAAATCTCCATAACTCATATTTACATTTGATAATTTAATCATCGAATAGTCCCTCCGTATTATAATCACTTCCGAGATAGGACTCAATAACAGTCGGATTTTTTGAAACTTCTTCAGGAGTTCCCTCAGTTATTGTAGCTCCGTGAGCAATTGCGTGGATTCTGTCGCTAATAGTCATAATTACTTTCATAATATGTTCAACAATTACAATAGTTATTTCAAGTTTGTCTCTAATGTCAGTTATAATACCAATTGCTTCATCAAGTTCTCCGGGATTTAACCCCGCAGCCGTTTCATCTAATAATAACAATTTTGGTTTGGTTGCCAATGCTTTTGCAATTTCCAAACGCTTACGACCACCAATTGGTAAACTGCCGGCTTTAATTTGACTAACATCCGAAAGGTGGCAAAAATCGAGAACTTCATTTGCCACTTTACGTGCATCTGAAAACGAGCTTTCTCTGTTAAATGCCGCTGCCATTACATTATCTTCAACCGTTAATCTTTTAAGCGGTTTAACTTTTTGAAACGTTCTGCCAATTCCAAGTCTCGCAATTTCAAATGTTTTCTTATGAGTGATATCGTTGCCGTCAAAAAATATTTTACCTTCCGAAACCGGATAGAATTGATTTATTAAATTAAAAATAGTGGTTTTTCCGCTTCCGTTTGGACCAATTAGACCAAAAATTTCGCCTTCTTTAATTGACAATGAAACATGGTCAACTGCCATTAAGCCGCCGAAATTTTTAGTTAAGTTGTCTAAAGTTAAAATGCTCATCAGTTCACCTCCACTGTTTTTTTAGTGAACTTCAATTTTTTCCCAAGCAAATGCCAATCTCCCATAACCCCGCCTGGTAAATAAAGTATCACAAATATCACAAGCAAACCGAATATTAATGCATGCATTCCGGAAATCCACTGCGGACCAAATCCAAAAAATGCCGAGCGGAAAAATTCTTGTACAAATACCATAATAATAGCGCCAACAGCAGGTCCCCAAATAGTTCCCACACCGCCAATAATAGCAACAAGAATTGTAATAATTGAAATGTTATGCAGAGCAAAAACAACATCAGGATCAATAAATCCCATATAAATCATATAAAAAGCTCCCGCAACTCCTGCCCAAAAAGTAGAAACCACAGTTGCAACATTTTTGTATTTTTTTGTATCGATACCAATTGCCGATGCAGCATCTTCATCTTCTCTAATCGAAAGAAAATAAAATCCCGCTTTCATTCGCATTATTAATTTTACAGACAAAAGTGCCCCTGCTGCTAATACAAGTCCTATAAAATAATAAGGATATTTGGACACCCAAGTGGTCATATAAAGTATGCCGTTGTGCCCATTGCTCAACCATTCTTCCTGCCCAAAAACTATTCTAAGAATTTCTGCTGATGCTAAAGTACCCAGAGCAAAATACGGTCCTCGTAATCGGAATACCATAATTCCAAGAAGATAGCCGAGAATAATAGCAGCGATTCCACCGGTTAATAAACCCCACCATGGTGAAATATGATAATGAAGGTAAGGAATTCCGGCAGCGTAAGCTCCAATTCCAAAATATGCAGCATGCCCGAAAGAAACTTGCCCTGTAAAACCCGCAAGCAAATTCCATGATGTTCCAAGAATAACCCACATTAAAATAAAAATTAACAATCCTTGTATATAGGGCGAAAAATCAAAAATAAAAGGGATAATAACTGCTGCAATTAATGCAATCCATTCATTTTTATTAACTAGCAATTGCTTTGTGTTTTTCTTTTCCATATTATCACCTAAACCTTCGTAAATCGTTTTAATCCACCCGGGAAAAAGACCAAGACCAGCAGAAAAATTACCAACCCAATTGCATCACGGTATCCCATTGAAATATAAGTAGCTCCTAAAGTTTCTGCAATTCCAAGCACTAACCCACCTGCAATTGCACCAACTGTCGAACCCATTCCGCCGAGAATTGTTATTACAAACGCTTTAACTGTAAAAATTGGTCCTACATCGGGATAAAGATAATAGACCGGTAAAAGAAAAACCCCAGCCGCTGCTACTAAAGCACTACCTAATCCGTATGTGAAAATTGTTATTTTACTTGAACTAATTCCCATCAAAGTAGCCGCGTCTTTGTCTTGAGCAGTAGCTCTAATAGACCTGCCTAAATCTGTTTTTGTTAATAAATAAAACATTCCTGTTGTTAGAATAAGGGAAAATACAAAAGCAATTATCATCGGAACACTCATGGAAATTCCGCCAAGTTGAATATTGGCACTAGTATAGGATGTTTGGACTGAGCGATAGTCACTCGAAAAAATAGTCCGAGCCAATTCAACCAAAACCATACCGATGCCAACAGTCATTAGAACTTGGTTTTCAGGCAAAATTGATTCTTTTTCCATTAAAGGGTGCAGTAAATATTTACTAATTCCTTCACCGAGGAAAAACACGGCAGGAATTGTTATCAAGATTGATAAATACGGATCTATACCAAGAAATTGCCATAAAGCCCAAGTGATATACATCGCAACCATCATCAACTGACCGTGGGCAAGGTTAATTACTTTAAGAACTCCCATAATTAAGGACATTCCAATTCCTATAATTGCATATAGTCCTCCTATTAACAATCCGGAAACTAAAGATTGCAAGAATGTATTCATACATATCCTCTTCAAATAATAAGTTAAATTGAAGAAGTGAAGATAAAATTAAGGGATGAGAATTTATTATCTCCACTTCTTCAAAAATAAGAATTGATTTAGAACAAACCGTAAATTAAATAATCGACTAATAGTCAAAGTTTCTAATTTACTTCAAGTTTACTTCCAAACATTTTTCCAATCAATTGGAAAAGCAAAATCGGCATTAGCAAGATTTTTAGGCCAAATTAATTTTAAGTTGCCGTCAATCCATTGAACAACATAAGTTTTCATTTTATTTTGATGAATCTTTTTTCCGTAAGAAGTAAACTTAACAGGGCCGAAAACCGTCATCATATCAGTATTATCCAATGCTTTTTTAATGTTTTCTTTTGA
>CAZXDS010000145.1:4066-8911 GCA_964639525.1 uncultured Melioribacteraceae bacterium
AGTCTAGGTGTGGTAAAATTTAATTCACGGCTCTGTTTCATAAGTAATGATGCATCCATTACATACGAAATCATATAAACCATCTCAGGTTTTGCTTTTTTAACATTTAATAATAAAGGTTTAAAATCAACTGTTCCGCTGGAATATGATTGATTGCCGAGAACTTTAATTCCTAACTTGGCAGCGGTTTTAGCAAATGACTTTGCCCCTTTTGTTCCAAAAGCAGAGCTTTCATGAATAATATAAACAGACTTTGGTTTTACTACTTCCGAAAGAAGACTTTCAAGACCTGAAGCATATTCCGATACAGGCGGGTTCATACGATAAATGTAAAATTTATCACCATCGTTTGTTGTTAAATTAAAAGCTTCAGGCTGAGTAATTTTATCAACCGAACCGGTATTTACCAAGAAAGGTGTTTTATATTGTTGAGCAACTGCCGCTGCTGCAAATGTTACCGATGAACTGTAGCCACCTGAAATAAGAGGAACTTTATTTACATTGATAAGTTTTTCAGCACCGGCTCTTCCAACATCCGGTTTGCCTGTATCATCTTCATAAACAAATTCTAATTTTCTGCCTGCTATTCCGCCTGCGTTGTTAATTTTTGCTTTTGCAAGCTCGTAGGAATTTTTTTCCATTGTGCCAAAATTTGCCTGGTGACCTGTTAACGGTAGAAGTACCCCTATTTTTATTGGGCCTGTTTCTTTTTTGCCGCAACTATTAAGACTAATGGCAACAAGACCAAAGACTAATAGTAAAGCAAATAATTTGTATAATCTCATAATTTCTCCTTTCTAACTAAGATTTGGGGAGGATAATTTTGCTATTTTCCAAAATTATCCTCTAATAATATTAAAATACTAATTGAAACATTGCATAAAATGCATCATTATCAATAGTTGCCCCTTGTTCGCCATGTATAACATAAGCTAAAGTAATTTTGCTTGCAGTCTTTTTTGAAGAGAACATGAAATATCTGGCACCAATAGTTGTTAAGGTTTGAGCATCATTGTCAACACTTGTATTCGGGTCATAATTCTCATATCTTGCCAAAAATTCAAAATTATGAGCAAAACTATAACCGCCAAAAATATAATAACCACCGGTAGTTACGTCTGTGGCATTATCTTTCCAGCCAATATACTCAGCTTTAATTTCAAATTGCTTAGGTGTATAATATACATAAGCATTATAGGCATTATAATCACTAAAATTGCTGTTGCCAACGCCATAATATCCACCTGTTTCTAAACCTTTAATTGAAGCAGGTTTAAAAGTAAGCATACCGCTATAAGCAAACTTGTCGTTCAACATAGAACCTGCACCTTTCTGTGTAGCTTTAATATTAGCAGACCCTTTACCATTATGAATAGTAATATTATAAGAAAGCCCACCACCAAGTTTTCCAAAAGCAGCAACGCCATAATCTCTATAATCACCACCGATAGTTGCGCCACCCCATCTTATTGCAGTTAGAGGACGTTCTATAATATCAATAACCGTATGAGATGTTAATCCACCTGCTCTAACACCGGCACCAATGAAACGACCAATGCGAATATTTAAGTTTTTGTTTACCATATAAGTAAGTCTTGCATCAAGCAACTTAGGAGTTGTGATTTCCATCTGAACAAAACCTTTGAAATGTTTACTAAATTTTGTATAAGCTCTTAGACGAACTCTTCTTAATCCAAATCCAACTTGGTTAACAGCGGCACCACCGGTTTGAGAATAGCTGCCCATTGCTTGTACTGTTCCGCCCATCCTAACTTTTAAATTCGGGGCATCCTGTGCAAAAAGAAATCCCGTTGTAATTAAAAGCATAAAAACGATAAACGTTGATGAAGTAAATTTTTTCATAAATCCTCCTAAAGATTTAATAGTGTAAATAATTAATTAGTTATTAAAGAAATGCTACATCTCTTTCTATCAAAGCATGTGCCATTTTGAATCAACTATATTATTTAGAAAATAGGGAGTAATGAAGTTATTATAAAAAGGGGAAAATTTATTTCGGCTAAAATTCACCGCCGCCGGCTAATTTCCACCATTTGATATTTTAAATCTTTCTAATTTATAGCGTAAGGTTTCCCGAGGTATTTTTAGCAGTCTTGCCGTTTTGCTTGTGTTAAAATCGCTTTGTTTGTATGCTTTGTTTAATATTTCTTTTTCAAAATTCCCAATCATCTCATCGTAGCTTGTTTCACCAAAGTGAATTGATGCATAATTAGTTTTTGATTTCTCAAAATATTTTGAGAAAAGTTCATTTTTTAAATGTTCAATTTTAATTGTTTCATCTGTTTGCAATATTGAAATTCTTTCAATAAAATTTTTCAGTTCTCTAACATTTCCCGGCCAATTGTATTGAAATAAAACTTCTTTTACTTTTTCAGAAAATCCACTGATTTTTTTACCGAATTTATTTGAATAATAATTAAGGAAAAAATTAGCAAGAATAAGAATATCATCTTCCCGTTCATGCAAAGGCGGAGCCTCAATTCTTAAAACATTTAATCTATGATACAAATCATTTCTAAATTCTTTTAATTCAATTGCTTTGTGTAAATCGCGATTTGTGGCAGCAATAATTCTTACGTTCACAGTTCTATCCTGCACAGAACCAAGACGCCGGAATTTTTTGTCTTCAATTACACGCAGTAATTTTGCTTGCAGTGTTAATGTCATTTCCCCAATTTCATCAAGGAACAAACTGCCGCCGTCTGCTTTTTCAAACAAGCCGGACTTAGTTTTTGTAGCATCTGTAAATGCACCTTTTTCAAAACCGAATAATTCGCTTTCCAAAAGCGTTTCAGGAATTGAAGCACAATTAATTTCTATAAATTCTTTTTCAGACCTCGGACTTAAAGAATGAATTGACGACGCAATAAGCTGTTTTCCGGTACCGCTTTCACCTGTTATCAAGACTGTTTCGGAATCGTATTTCGCAAATTCCCTTATTTGATGTTTAATCAGTTTTATTTTCTCACTTTGACCAAGAATTTCGTCAATGCCTGTTATTCCGGATTGTTGTTTTTGTAGTTCCGCAACTTTTTCTTTTAGAGACAGTGTTTCCAATGCTAATTTGGTAATTAACTTAATCGCATCGGCTTTGAAAGGCTTTTTTATATAATCATACGCTCCAAGTTTTAGAGATTGAACTGCCGACTCAATTGACGCATAACCGGTCATAACAATCACCAACAAGTCGGGATAATTTATCTTAATTTTTTGTAATACTTCCAGTCCGTTTATATCAGGGAGATTAATATCAAGAAGGACAAGATCTATTTTTTGTGTGTTAAGGATTTCTAATGCAGAACTTCCATCTTCCTTTAAAATAACATTATGATTCTCTTCACTTAATATTCTGCTTAAGTTTGAACGAATAAATTCTTCATCATCTACGATTAATATATTTCGTTTTTCAAGTGTCATAATAGAATCTGATTTTAAAATTTATGCGTATTCAACAGCATCACGGTTTAAGGGCATTGTCATACAGCGGCAGCCGCCGCCGCCGCGTGAAAGTTCAGCACCTGCTATTGTAATTACAACTTTATTGTAATTGTCCGGATTTTCTTTTCCGGCAATAACATCTTCTGCCGAAATTATTTCATATCCGTTTTTATTCATTTCATTAATTGTGTGAACATTTCTTTGATAACCCATAACGCGTCCCGGTGCTATTGAAAAAAAGTTCGCACCCGAATGCCATTGTTCTCTTTCCTGTACCCATTCGTCTTTGCTACCTCCGCAGTTAATCGTCTTCAAGTTAATTCCCAATTTTGATAGTGCTGACAGGATATTATTTTCTTCAGCTATTGAAGCAACTTCACCGTTTTCAACTGTGATATGAACTGTTCGATAATTATTTTTATTTAAAATAACGGGTTCATAAATCATACAATTATCAACATCAAGTATTGTAAAAACCATATCAAGATGAATAAAAGATTCCGGAGTGTTGGGAAGCTGTTGAACAATAATATGCTTAGTTACTTTTTCTTTTTTTATTTGTTCCAAAATAAAATCAATACCTTGCGTCGATGTGCGAAGTCCGTTACCAATTATTAAAACATCATCACGGACAATTAATATATCTCCGCCTTCAAAAGAAATATCCGGATTTTCCAAACTTAAGTAGCTATTACTGATTATACCTGCCTTCAAGTCGGGATGATTAGTAAAAATGGCTTCCATTATTAAAGATTCTCTTCGGCGAACAACGCTATGCATATTTGAAATTAACACTTTGTTATTAATTGTTGCCGATGCATCACGTGTAAAGAAAAAATTATGAAGAGGCTGAAGTGAATAACGCTCTTCACTAAAATATTTTGTTAGCGTATTCCGTCTTAACGGGATTCCTTCAATCAACAGATTAGATAATTCCTTAGAAGAATAATCATCAAGCTGCTCTCTCAAATATTCCACATTTTCATTTTTACAAATTTTGTTAAGTAAATTTACTCTGGCATTTTCAATTTCGAGTGTTGTTTTTATTAAATCTTTAACTTCAAAAGTTTGAGTCATTAATTTAAGCACATCAATAAACTGCCCATACTCTTTTGATGCTACGGCAAGGTTTAGAATATCACTGTATAATGCACGTTCAGCGTTTTCGGGAGTCATATTTTCAATTTCATTACCCGGACTGTGAACTACTACTCCGTTTAACTTTCCAATTTCAGATTGAACATTAATTTTCATTTGTAGTCTAAGATTATTTTAAAAATATTAAAAGTATAAAGTAACTATAATTTTTAAAAAATGAATGAGGAAATTATAATTGATTTTTATTTAATCTAAAAAGTGCAGCCAACTTTGAATAACTAAATTCAT
>CAZXDS010000146.1:0-8875 GCA_964639525.1 uncultured Melioribacteraceae bacterium
TTTTTTATTAGTTTTTCTTATTAAAGATAGTGTATCTTTGTGGGTAACTCAATACATTAATATTAAAAATTTTATATCCGTCTTTTTTAAAACTTTTTCTAATAGCAGTAATAGCCTTTCCCAATTTTTTCTTTCTATCAGAGTTGGGCAAGTTTATTGCTTTATTATTAATATCCAGTTCATTAGCGCCTTTCCAATCTAAACTAATTCGCTTTATTACTTTCTTTTTTAACTCACCCAAATACCCGTACAAGTTATCTTCAACAGCATCAAGAAATTTTGTAGCACGCCTTTTCATTTTTTGCTTGGCATCCGAAGTCCATACCCAACTATCATTATTTTTTTTCGCTACATTGGGCTGGTATAAAACATCAGTAATAAAACATTTTTTATCCTTACTCGATTTAGTAAAATAAAAGTAATAAACACCTTTAATTGAAGGCTGCACATCTTTCGAATATACTAAGTCCGAACTGTTACATCCCCAAACACGGACTTTTAAATTTTTACCACCACGAGCACGTGCCTCGTCCATGGCTCTATTTTTAGCTTTTTCATGTGTATCCGCAGTTCCCCAGCCATATAAACCCGGATTTCTTTTATCTACAACAAATACTCCACATCCGCCTTTAAACCGGAGGACAATATGACCATTACCGCCTTTCCTCTTACATTCTTTAAGTGCTCGCCTATCCGCTTCATCTTGGGACTTATAGTTAACCGCCCAGCCGTATCGTTCACCGTTTATTCTGTCAATTGCTAAACTTGCGTAATTTCCTTTCCCTTTATGCTGTTTATTTTGAGCAATACTCTGTGTCGATGACAACAGAATAAATAATGTTACCAGTAGTAAAATTGGTAAATGCAATTTGTAATAATTAGTAGCTCTTTTCGTAGATTCTATCTTTTTTGTTTTCATTTATTTCTCGCATTTATAATAAAAATTACGGATATATTTTATCCTAAAATTATCTTTCCTGTAATCTGCAATGATTTCATCCCTCGCTACTACATCTACTTTGTTAAATGAGCTAATCAAACATTCCCATTCTTTCAATTCAATATTTGAAATAGCAATCCCCAAGTTCTTACAAAATAACTTTGAATATTCCCGTTCTATTTTCTACGTATATCCAAAACGAAAAATATTCAAAGTCTTATGTTACAATTCTAAATCCAATAGCAGGAAAAACTTATTTTTAGTAACCGGTAAAATTTGTATAAATAACTCTAAAATCATTTCTTTTTAAACTTGCAATTCTTTTATCTCTAGACCTATTGGCTTTTCTTTTCGTTTTATATCTACCCCAAACACAATACCTATTTGCTCCTTGTCCGTGTGCTGCATAATTAAACTTTGGGAAATGAGCATTAGCATAATTCATAAAATCACTGCACGCTGGCTTTTCACTTGAATAAAATACCTTTGTAATTAGAGCAGCATTTTTTGTTTTTCTGTTAACCATTCCGTCAAGTACTAAGTAATAATATCCACCACGTGCACTTGATAATTCTGAATTGTCGCTATTACCATGACTTATCCATGTAAAACTAGATAATAGCAAAATGGCTGCCAGACTTATCGTAATTATTAATGATTTTTTCATTTTATTTATCCTTTATATTTATTATACCTACTCTTTTACAGGATTTTCGGCTTGCTCCTTAGTTGATGCTAAATTGTTTCCACAATAATTATTTCATATTATTCTATTCACAACTATTTATCCGATATGCTGTCTGCTTTCGATATGAGAAAATAATACAAAAGGTGCAAAATAAAAGTTTAATGTCGTGAATGACAAATAAAACGGCACGAAATACAGATTTTAGTAATTTACAATCGTAATCATTTTTTGAAAATCAAAAAAAAGTGTGAATTTTAACTTTGGATTGTTCGTTAAAACGAGATTTATGTGTATGATTTATACACAAAGCAAAGTGGTTTTTCACAGAATCCGAGATCGGATTTTACAAAAATTTTCTCCATGCCTACCGGCTGCAATGCTGTCAACTTAAGCGAACAAATGTGGCTGAAGCCGTTTTTGTTTTTTATATTTATTACCGTCGCTTATCCAAAGGATTCTGCGAAAAAGCGACGGTAATTGCCGTTGCCTTTAGGCAACGGACCAAATAAAGCAAAGACAATGATGGCTTTAGTAAAAAGAATCAGTTCCTGTTTACTAACTCATACAGATTATTTTTGTACGTTCTGCTCATTTTTATAACGTTGTCATTAACAAGTGCAACATCTTGCAGAGAAAATGATTTAATATGTCTGATGTTAATAATATTAGACCTGTGAATTTGAACAAATTGGTTTGCCGGAAGTAATTCTAAAATATCCTTTAAGTTTTTTCTTTCAATTACGTGAGAAGATTTATCAAGCAAATGGTAATACAAATAATGTCCGCTTGAAGTGATGTGAATAATGTTTTTGAATTCAATTCTTTTATTATTTACAAAAATAAATCCGTCATCTTCCGTTTCCTGTTTCTCAATTTCTCTCAAATCTGCTGTTAATTTTTCAATTATTAATTTATGCTCTTGTTTTTCTTCAAGTAATTGATTTGAGACACTTTTTTGACTTTTATACTTTTTAATGACAATAAGACTTAGAGAAACCAACAGAAAAATTCCAATACTAAAAATAGACAACATAATAAGACCATATTTTTGTGTCTTTTTATTTTGAGCAACTTTTTCTTCCATTTGTCCAATATTGTATCTTGCCCGCATATCAATTTTTGTTCTATCCTTAACATAATTCCGCATTCTATCTTGAAAATCGGCATGCTTTTTCAAATAGGATAATGCCTTTCCGGTATTTCCAAGTGAATCATAAGCCATAGAAATTATTTTATAAGTGTCCTGAAGCATATTCCCGAGTCGATTATTATTTGCAAAATTTATTACGGAATCAGCTAAATTGATGCTTCTATAAAATTTTCCTGTGGCAAAATAGAGTTTCACAATCGACATATTTGAAAGCATAGTCTGTACTCGGTCATGCAATTTTTGTGAAATACGTAAAGCTTCTTTGCTCAGTTTTTTTGCTTCTCTAAAATTTTTCTTTTGCAAATAAATTTTAGATAATTCTAAATAAGGAACCACACTTGCCGGATGGTCAGGAATGGATTCGGAAAGTTTAACAGCTTTACGGTAATAATATTCTGCCGAATCTTTCTTTCCCCAAATACTAAAATTGTTTGCTTTGTTTCCGATTAAACTTATCCTAAACTCGTCTCTAATATTTTTAGTACCAAGTGCTTTGTTATAGGCTTCATCAGCTTGGTCAAATTTGTGCAGTCTGCTATACATAGTTCCAATATTGAAGTAAGCATTTGCAACTGAAAAGGGATTATTTTTATCAAGAGAAACTAATAACTCAAAATTTTTAATTGCCGAATTATAATCACCGAGCTGTCTATATAAAACTCCGAGATTACCACGAACACCTATTTGCATCTTTTCATTTCCAGCAGAAATAAGTTCATTAAGTAAACTTTCAAAGCCGTTTTTTGCTTCTTCAACATGATGTGAACGCCACAAAGATAAACAGTAAAGATTTTTTGCGGAAAAATAATATTTGCTAAATCCGGGTTTCTCTTTCACTTGGGAAATAAAATTTCTAAAATAAAGCTTTGAACTGTCAAACTTTAGCTCGTTAAAAAATGCTCGTCCTTTTAATAGCATACCAAGATATTTTGCAGAATCACTATCTTCCTTAATTCCACGCTTATATAATAATTCACCATAATAATAAGTGCTGTCGAACTCTGATTTTGGAAACGCAGTGCCCATTTCATAAGTTAATTCAATACTTTTTTTGTTTTTTAAAAAATCTTTTCGGATTTGATTAAAATCAGGCAAGTCTTGCGAAGTTACTGTACTAAATGTAATAAACACAAGGATTGCAATTAGACAGGCAACAATAACTTTATTCTTATTTTTGATTTCTTTCATTTTAATTTTAAATATTTTTGTTTTTATTATTGCAGTTATAAAGGTTTAAATATTATTTATAAAAAATAGAAAATTTTCTCGTAGTTTATGATTTTATTAACAAATAAAAATATAAGAAAGCAATCTTTGCGAAACAATTTTTTGATTACATTCTTAAAATCAGATTTTAAATAATTCAAAAACTTTGAAGTAAAATCATTATTTTTACAGGTTATTCATAATAATCATTTGGAAAAATTAACATTGGAAAACAAAGGCAAAAAGCGAATATTAAGCGGGATGCGTCCTACCGGGAAATTACACATTGGGCATTATGTGGGTGCATTGGAAAATTGGGTAAAATTACAAGATGAATATGAAAATTATCATCTTATTGCGGATTATCATGTGTTAACGACTAATTTAAAAACGGATGAAATTTACCGGAACACAATTGAAATGGTAATTGACTGGCTTGCTTGCGGATTAAATCCTGAAAAAAGCCCGATGTTTAGGCAATCCCAAATTAAAGAGCATACTGAATTATTCTTAATTTTTACAATGTTAATTACAACTGCACGCTTGGAACGTAATCCTACAGTGAAAGAACAAGTGCGGTCATTGAATATTGAAAATATTATTTACGGTCATCTCGGTTATCCTGTTCTGCAGTCGGCAGATATTTTATTGTATCGCGGGCAAGCGGTTCCGGTTGGAGAAGACCAAGTTCCACACGTTGAAATTACACGGGAAATTGCTCGTAAGTTTAATAAACTTTACGGCTATATTTTCCCGTTACCAGAACCGCTGCTTACAAAGTTTGCCCGTCTTCCGGGTCTTGACGGTAATTCCAAAATGAGTAAATCGTTAAATAATACAATATTACTTTCGGATAACGCCGATGCAGTTCAGAAAAAAATTAGGAAAGCGAAAACCGATCCGCAAAAAATAAGGCGGAACGATCCCGGACATCCGGAAGTTTGTACCATATTTACCTATCATAAAAGCTTTAATCCTACTGAAATAAGTGAAATTGAAACTGATTGCCGTTCCGGTGTTTTAGGCTGTGCCGATTGCAAACTTAATTGTACCGGGAAAATTAATGAATTCCTTTCACCTATTATTGAGAAAAGAAATTATTACGAACAACACATTGATGAAGTAAAAGATATTCTGCTTGCCGGTGAAAAAAAAGCTAAAGCCGAGGCGGAATTGACAATGGAAAAAGTTCATCAGCAAATGAAATTGGGATAACAATTGTATAAAATAAATTTGCCAAAATTTGAAGGTCCGCTTGATTTACTTCTCTTTTTCATTAAAAGGGATGAATTGGATATCTATGATATTCCGATTTCTACAATTACAAGTGAATTTATTGAATACGTAAAATTGATTGAAAAATTGGATCTTGAAATTGCCGGAGATTTTATTTTAATGGCGTCAACTTTGATGCAGATTAAAGCAAGAATGCTTCTCCCTAAAGAAGTTGATGAAAAAGGTTCTGAAATTGATCCGAGAGCTGAATTGGTTGCTGCACTTTTGGAATATAAACGATACAAGGAAATGTCGGATGAGTTTTCATATTTTGAAGCTAATCAGCGTAAAATAAATTTTCGCGGAAATTTTGAACTGGATCCCAAAGAAAAAGTTGAAAATGTGGAAATACTTCTGAAAAATATTTCTGTTTATGATTTGATGAAGGCGTTCAAAAAAGCAATTGAGGAAAGACCGAAGGAATATGTTCACGAAATTGTTAGAGAAAATTTTACAATAGAAGAACAAGGCGAATTTATTATGGAGAAATTGATTTTTAAGAGCAGTCTTACATTTGTTGAGCTAGTAAAAACTCTTCGTGATAAAATTCAAATGATAGTTACATTTATTGCAATTTTGGAACTTGTTCGTTCCGGAAAAATCGGATTGCGGGAATCACCTAATTTTAATGATTTTGAAATTGTGAGTATTTAAATGGAAGAAATTTATATTTCAATAATTGAAGCATTAATATTTGCATCTGATGAACCGATTCCTGCAACTGAAATAGTTAATGCAATTCAGGACATTGATGGAGATGAAATAAGCGTTACACCAAACGATGTTGAGCAAGCTTTTAACTTACTAAATGAAAAGTATGATACTAACGGCAAAGCTTTTAGGATAATGAAAATAGCAAATGGTTATTCATTTGCCACGAGACCGGAATATGCTAAATACGTGGGATATCTT
Organism: uncultured Melioribacteraceae bacterium; assembly: GCA_964639525.1. Taxonomy (GTDB): domain Bacteria; phylum Bacteroidota; class Ignavibacteria; order Ignavibacteriales; family Melioribacteraceae; genus CAZXDS01. Next base: position 6,172 of record CAZXDS010000146.1, read on the forward strand.
TCTTCTGTAAAAAGTAAGCGTAGGCTATCGCAAGCGGCACTTGAAACCCTTGCTATTATTGCTTATAAGCAGCCGATTACTAAACCCGAAGTTGAAACAATCAGAGGTGTTAACGCTGATTATATGATTAATACTTTGTTGGAAAAAAAACTCGTTACAATTAAAGGTCGGGCGGAAACTGTTGGGAGACCTTTGCTTTACACTACAACAGCAGAGTTTCTTAAATATTTTGGATTGAATACGTTAAAAGATTTACCAAAGCCGAGAGAAATTGAAGATATTATGAAAGATGCTGATTTTCTTGAGCAGAAAAGAAAAATAATGATGAATGCAATTGAAGAAGATTTGGAAAACGATACTAATTTTGAAGATGATGAAAAAACAGTGAAAGAGGATGAGAATAATTATGATGAGACTGAATAAATACCTTTCTGAATGCGGAATTGCTTCGCGGAGAAAAGCTGAAGAATATATTCTGCAAGGCAGAATCTCCGTAGATGGAAAAGTTGTAATTGACTTAGGTACAAAAGTTAATCCTGAGAAAAACAGAATAACTCTTGACGGCGAAAACATTAAACCGGAAAAGAAAATTTACTTTTTGCTTAATAAGCCGCGAGGAATTATAACAACAACAAAGGACGACAAGCACAGAAAGACTGTTGTTGAACTTATTAACACAAGCAGTGCAATTTTTCCTGTTGGAAGACTGGACTTTCAAACCACCGGATTTCTTTTGTTAACAAATGACGGTGATTTTACAAATTTTATTTTACACCCATCAAATAAAATTGAAAGGGAATACGTTGCAATGCTGAATAAGCCATTATCCATAGAGGATAGATTAAAAATGCTTAAAGGAATTTATCTTGACCGAAAGAGAAGTAAATTCCACGATATAAGTTTTCCGGAAAAAGGAAATTTCAAAAAAGTAAAGGTAACAACAACGGAAGGTAGAAATCATTTTGTAAAAAGAATGTTTGAGCATTTTGATTACTTTGTTAAAAAATTGGATAGGCAAAGTTTCGGCGGGTGGGATTTAGGTAATTTGAACAGAGGTGAATATATTCAAATACCTGAAAAAGAGATAAACAAATTTACGATTCGTCTTAAAAAGAAAATTTCTAAATAATAAAAAAATATTATTACAATATTGAATAATTAAAAAGTATAATTGAATACCGTAGGAGGAAACTTGGTAAATTCAAACGACCAACTTGATTTAAATAGTTTAATAAAAAGAAGACTTGAAGAACTTGAACAATTAAAGGCTATGGAAATTGAACCATACGCATTTAGTTTTGATGTAGATTCATATTCAACTGATATAAAAGCAGATTTTGAAAAATATGAAGGTAAGGATGTTAAAATTGCCGGAAGAATAATGGCAATCAGGAGGATGGGTAAAGCCTCCTTTGCACAAATTCAGGACTTAAAAGGTAAAATACAATTCTATTTGCGCAAGAATGAAATAAATGAGCAGTACGATGCTTTTAAGTTGATGGACATTGGGGACATAATAGGCATTGAAGGATTTGTTTTCAAAACAAGAACCGAAGAAATTTCGGTGCATACAAAGTCATTAACCTTATTGGCAAAATCAATTCGTCCTATTCCGATAGCAAAAGAGATTGTTGATGAGAGTGGGAATAAAGTTGTTTTTGATCAATTTGCTGATAAAGAACTACGATATCGTCAGCGGTATGTTGATTTAATTGTGAATCCCGAAGTAAAAGATGTTTTTATGAAAAGATCAAAAATTATTACGGAAATTCGCAAATACCTTGATGAAAAGGGAATATTGGAAGTTGAAACGCCTATACTTCAGCCACTATACGGTGGAGCGGCTGCACGACCATTTGAAACTCATCACAACTCTCTTGATATGAAATTGTACATGAGAATTGCCGATGAACTTTATTTGAAGCGTTTAATTGTCGGAGGCTTTGACGGCGTTTATGAAATTTCCAAAGATTTCCGTAATGAAGGAATGGATAAAAGTCATAACCCTGAATTTACTATGATGGAACTTTACGTAGCCTACAAAGATTACGAATGGATGATGAAGTTTGTTGAAGAAATGTTTTATACAGTTGCCAAAAATGTTTTCGGAACTTCTGTGTTTAAAATTGAAGGTACCGAAGTTGATTTTACTCCGCCGTGGAACCGATTATCGATGGTTGACGCAATTAAAGAAAAAACAGGAATTGATGTTTTAATTGCGGACAAAGAAGAACTGAAAAATGAAGTTAAAAAACGCAATGGTGATTTGGATGGCGGTGAAAGCAAAGGCAAATTAATCGATTTACTTTTTGAACTTTCAGTTGAAGAAGGACTTATTCAGCCAACATTTATAGTTGATTATCCGTTGGAACTTTCGCCGCTTGCAAAAAAACATCGTTCGCGTGAAGGTTTGGTTGAACGGTTTGAAGGATTTGTTCTCGGCAGGGAAATCTGCAACGCATTCAGTGAATTGAATGACCCGATTGATCAGAAGGAACGTTTTATGGAGCAACGTAAAGATGCTGAAGCAGGGGATGAAGAAGCTCATCCAATTGATGAGGATTATGTTCGTGCTTTGGAGTTTGGAATGCCTCCAACTGCAGGACTTGGTGTTGGAATTGATAGAATGGTAATGCTCCTAACAAATCAAGCTTCAATAAGAGATGTGTTGCTGTTTCCACTGATGCGTCCTGAGAAATAAAAA
>CAZXDS010000147.1:0-8805 GCA_964639525.1 uncultured Melioribacteraceae bacterium
GTTAACGAGAATTCTATACAAAGCCAATTGAAAATTTGAAACAGGAAGTGATTTGAGGTAATAGCTTCTGTTTTCATAAAACAAAACTAAAAATGATTGAGCAGCGTAAAAAAGAAACATGAATAAACATAAAAAATTGATTGCAATTTTATCATAGGTAAATTGTATGTACAGGAGAATAGCAATAACAAAAAGTAATATTTTAAGTATGCCGATACTTCCATATTTTAATTCGTAAATAATTAGCGTAAACATTGTTCACCTTTAATCTAAATAAGATTTCCTATTCATATAGGAACTAATTGACCGATTAAAAATTGCTATTGCAAAAAATATGAATACCGCTGCAAGTATATATTCTTTGGGAATGCTGTATAATGTATTCTCTTGGCTAAAATAACTGCGTATGAAAAACAAAATGCCAATCAGAGGTAAAACGTATAATGCTGAATATTTAATAATCGATATGATTTGCTGCTTCTTTTCAAAAAAAGATAACCATTTATCGCGAAGTAAGAAAAAGCCACTTAATATAAGTATTATCGTTCCTACTATTGCAAAAAGTCGTAATCTTTCTGTATTATTTGAAAATAAAATATTTGATTCTATAATTATTAAAAATATGATTATCAGAATAATTTCAAAGGCAGCAAATAAAATTCGTTGTTTTGCAACTTGATTAGGTGTAACCGGCATAAGTCTAAAAAGTCCATTCCTTTTTTCCTGATGATTCATGATTTGCGGAATAAATAACACACCGCTCAAAAATCCGATAAGTAAACCTTGTAATTTGTCACTGATTCCAGGTGAATATAATATCTCAGCTAATATGAACAGCACTAAAATTAAAGAAACACCAATTAGACTTTTCCCAAGATACATAAAATCAGCTTTTAACAATTTCCACATAATTCAACTCCAAAAATTTTACTTTCTATTTCTCAATATCCGAACTGATATTTCATCAACACTCATTCGTGCTTCGTTAATATTTTCGGCACCAAGCCGGTTAAGCTGTTGCAATGTAGCTTTATAATTTTTACTGATTACTTTGTAGCTTTCACCGTCTTTTTCGGTATTAACGGTTTCTTCAAATTTAACACCGTTTTTGTGCAGTTTAAATGAAATTGTTCTCCAATTTTCAGTCAAATCATCTTTTGCTGTTCGCAACATAATTTTACCGTTATTTAGGAAAGCAAGTTCATCGGCAATTCTGCTTATATCCGAAAGTATGTGCGTGGAATAAAACACGGCACAGCCGTGGTTTTCAACAGCTTCAAAAAGAACATCAAGAAACTCATCGCGAACTACAGGGTCAAGCCCTGAAGTCGGTTCATCAAGAATCAGCAATTTCGGTTTATGTGCAAGTGCACTTATCAACGAAAGTTTTGCTCTGTTGCCTGTAGATAATTCCTTTGCTTTTTTCTTTAATGGAATTTCAAAACGTTTGGACAGATCGGCAGCAAAATTGTTGTCCCAATCAGGATAAAATTGAGAAACAAATTCCAAGTTTTTTTTACCCGACCACTTTTCATAAAAAACATGTTTATCGCCAACATAGCCGATGTCGTATTTCCAATCCGGTTTGTTCGGATTATTTTCTTTTCCGAAGATTTTTATTTCACCGGAATCATGTTTGAGCAAACCGACCATACAATGCATTGTTGTTGTTTTACCAGAACCGTTCGGTCCGATATATGCCAAAACAGTTCCCTGCTGTAAATCCAAATCTATCGGTCCCAAATTAAAATCTGGGAATTTCATTGTTAGCCCATTAATTTCGAATGCCTTTTCCATTTTTATTTTTCCTTTGTTAGTTTTTCTACAACTTTAATAATTTCCATTTTTGTCATTCCTTCCGCCATTGCAGATTTAATTAGCGGCTGTAGTTTCTCAGTTAGTTTATTTTCTGATAATGTCTTTTTCTTTTTGTAGTGTAGTTGGGAAACAAAAAATCCCTTTCCTCTTCTCGAATTAATTAAACCTTCACGTTCCAAAATTTCGTAACCCCGCTGAACAGTTATTACGCTTACCTTTTGTTCACGAGCCAAACTGCGTATGGAAGTAAGCATTTCACCCGGCAGCAAATCGCCCGAAAGAATCAATTCTCGTATTTGCCTGTAAATCTGATTCTGTAAAGATTCACTCGATAAATCTGTTAGGTTTAGTATCATTCTATTTTTCCAATTTTTACAAACTGCTCTAACTGTATAGGTGCAATATATACAGTTGAATAATAAATTGCAAATTAAAGATGATATATTTTTTAGAATTTCTTATTTAAGATTATTGTCAAACATAGGACTCCGGGTTATAATGTGAGACTGATTTTTCAAATAACTTTTGACTTTGAGTTAAAAACTCTTTAATATTGGAAGTGCCAATTCCAAAATGGGTCGCAAAATGGAAACTTATTATCCAAGATACTTTAAAACAATTAAGCAAAGTTACTTTTTATTTGGTCCGCGCGGTACGGGAAAATCCACATTTTTAAAAACTAATTACCCAAATGCTCTTTGGATTGACCTTCTAAAGCCGGATATTTTTAGAACTTACTCGGCACGTCCGGAAAGAATTATAGAGCTTGTACGTGGTAACCCCGATAAAAAAGTAATTATTGTAGATGAAATTCAAAAAGTGCCCGAATTATTAAGTGCCGTGCATAGTTTAATTGAGGAGAAAAAAGATAAACAATTTATTCTAACCGGCTCCAGTGCCAGAAAACTAAAGCAAACCGGAATTAATCTTCTTGCCGGTCGAGTGCTGCTTAAAACATTTCACCCGTTCCTTTTATCCGAATTAAATAATAATATTTCATTAGATACTATTTTAAAATTCGGATTATTGCCGATTGTTATATCTTCAGCTTCCCCAAAAGATACATTGGAAGCATATGTTTCACTCTACATTAAGGAAGAAGTACAGCAAGAAAGTTTAATCAGAAATATCGGAAATTTTTCAAGGTTCTTAGAATCTATTAGTTTTTCTCACGGCTCTATTCTTAATATCAGCAACGTTGCAAGAGAGTGTGAAATTGAACGAAAGGTTGTTGAAGGATATATAAAAATTCTTGAGGATATTTTATTAGCATTCAGGCTGCCGGTATTTTCCAAAAGAGCAAAACGAGCAGTTATTCAACACCCTAAATTCTATTTTTTTGATACCGGAGTGTTCCAAGCACTTCGCCCTAAAGGTCCGCTTGATAGTCCTGAAGAAATTGGCGGTGCAGCTCTTGAAGGATTGATTATTCAACAATTGAAAGCTTGGAATGCTTACAATGGAAATCCTTATGAAATATTTTTCTGGCATTCAAGAGGCGGAGTTGAAGTTGATTTCATATTATACGGGGAAGATGGTATCTATGCCATTGAAGTCAAAAATACAAATCGTATCCGTCCGGCCGATTTACGTCCGCTGCAATCATTCGCAAAAGATTACCCAAAAAGTAAAAAAATATTTTTATATCGCGGTAAAGAAAAAATCCTTCGTAACAATATCTTGTGTATTCCCTGCCTACAATTTTTAGAAAAACTTATTCCGGGAAAACCACTAACATTTTAATTCTATTTTTTAAGGATAATAGTTTTAGTTATAACTAAAATATCTTTGATATTTGTATTAATTTTAGTTATGTTTAAAATAAAAAGCAAACAATATGGAAATACTACCACGTCCAATATATTTTGAAAGGTTAAGACCTTTTATCAAAAAAAACATAATAAAAGTACTTGTTGGTCAACGGCGGACGGGAAAAAGTTTTTTCTTAAAATGGCTGCAGAAAGAAATTTTAGCTCAAGATAAAAAAGCAAATATCATCTACATTGATAAAGAATTATATAAATACGATTTTATCAAAACAGATAAGGATTTGTTTGATTATTTGCAACAAAGAATCAGCAAAAGCTACAGCTATATTTTTATTGATGAGGTGCAGGATATTACCGGATTTGAAAAAGTGCTTCGTGATTTGATAAATAGAGAAAATACTGATATTTATATTACCGGCAGCAACGCACATATTTTTTCCGGTGAGTTGGCAACGTTTCTTTCCGGCAGATATATTGAAATAAAAATCAATCCGCTCTCTTTTAACGAGTTTTTAAGTTTTCACAATCTTCAGCGCAACGAAGATACATTAATGAATTACTTAAAATACGGCGGTATGCCCTACCTTAAAAATCTAATGCTCAATGATGAAAATGTTTTCCCTTACTTAAAAAGTATTTATGATACAATTTTGTTAAAAGACATTGTTTCGCGGCATAAATTAAGAAATGTTGAATTTCTTATTAGATTAACTCTTTATCTTGCGGAAAATACAGGGGACATAATCTCAGCAAAAAAAATAAGTGACTATTTGAAAAGTCAAAAAATCAATATTCCGGTAAATACAATCATAAACTACATCGGCTATTTAACCAACACATTTTTGATTGATAAAATTTCGAGACAGGAAATTGAAGGCAAAAAGGTATTTGAAATAAATGAAAAATTCTTCTTTGAAGATTTTGGATTACGAAATTCATTAATTGGATTTAGACCTCAGGACATTTCTAAAATATTGGAAAATGCTGTTTATATGCACCTTATATTTCTCGGTTATGAAATAAAAGTCGGTGTTGCCGCCGGAAGAGAAATAGATTTTGTTGCCGTTAAAAATAACGATAAAATTTATGTCCAGGTCTGCTATTTACTTGCTGATAAGAAAACAATCGACAGGGAATTCGGAAATCTTTTATTAATAAAAGACAACTACAAAAAAATTGTAGTCAGTATGGATAAAATGCCGTTTACAAATTTTAAAGGAATAGAACATTATAATTTATTGAATTTTTTAAGTGAGTTTGAATAAATATTTCATTAATAAAATGATGGTTTACGTTAATCATGGTTTGGGAATGTCAATCGCTCCGGTTCGTTACAATGCTACGCCGGAAATAACTGTAATAAAGTTAACGAGGAAAAGCACAAAAGATTAAACTGCTTTTCAACTGCAAAGTTGCAACAATACTATGTGATGAAGTAACAACTACCTTAATATTTTTCTAAATTAATTTCTTTACAAAATTGGGAAATTCGTTCCATGTAGTAACTTGAATGTTTGATAAATTTACAGGCGTATCCCCGGCATATAAAATTATTTTTTTTACAGAAATTCCTTCGTTTTTATCCGTGAATTTGCTTAAGTTTTTTGCAAAATGGTTGCTAAAAGTTGCACTCGCTTTAATCTCCAAAGCTGTTATTTGATTATTCCCATTTTCTATTATACAGTCAATTTCGGCGCCATTGCTTTCACGCCAATAATATACAGACGGACGTTTTCCCAAATGTGCCTGTGTTTTGATTATTTCATTGATTATTAGATTTTCAAATAATGAACCGTAGGCATAATGATTCATCAATGTGTTTGTATCTGTTAATCTTAGCAATGAGGACACAACGCCCGTATCATAAAAATAAAGTTTTGGAGATTTAATAATGCGCTTATTAAAGTTTTTATAATATGGCTGCAGCAGATAAATAATGTAACTCGATTCAAGCAACGACAACCATGATTTAACTGTATTTACAGCTAAACCTGCATCATTTGCAAGTGATGAAAAATTCAGAATTTGTCCCACTCTACCGGCACAGAGACTGAGAAACCGTGTAAATGCATTTAAGTTTTCAATAGATTTTAATGTTCGTATATCTCTTTCAATATATGTTTGTAAATATGAAGGATAAAAATCTTCCGGTGAAATGTTTTCGTTGTAAATTCTCGGATAAAAACCTCTTAGTATAAGTTCAAGCTGATTATTGATTTGCGATTTAGGTAATTCGTTAATATCAAATGGAAAAAGACGGTTAACACTTACTCTACCGGCGAGAGACTGTGAAATGCGTTCATTCAGTAAAAAGCTCTGAGAACCTGATAAAATATACTGCCCTGGAATATTTCGTTCGTCCGAAATTACTTGAATATAGCTGAACAATTCAGGAATATTTTGAGCCTCGTCAAATATAACTTTTGAGCCGGTATTTCTTAAGAACCCGATTATATCGGCAAGAATCATTTCGCGGTGATCAAGCCGTTCCAAATTGAAATACTTGTAATTCGGAAATGCCGATTTCAGCAATGTTGTTTTTCCTGACTGACGAGGTCCGGTTATTGAAACGACAGGAAATTTCGTCAGCATCTTTTTTAAATATTCGGTTAATTTACGAGTAATCATTTTGATATTTTATGTAAATTTGCATTATCACTGCAAATTTACATAACTATATATAAGAAAGCAATAAATACTCTTACAAAATATTTTATTAACAAAATGATGGGTTACGCGATATTCTTCCCCGACAAGAGATTTTTTGAGTTTACAAGCACAGTAGAAAAATCTTCCTTGTTCAAAAGTTCGTTTGAAAGAGTTAAAATATCATCGGACGTTACTGCATCAATTTTTTCAATGGTTTCTTCGATAGTCTTTACTCTGCCGAAATAAATTACCGATTGCGCCATTTGCATCATACGGTTTGTTGTGCTTTCCAAACTCATCAGCAGATTACCTTTCAGATATTCTTTGGCTCTGTTTAATTCCTTCCGTCCGACTTTCTTTCTTTTCAACTTTTCAAATTCATTATAAATTAGTTTCAATGCCTTTTGAACAGATTCCTCATTTGTTGAAAAGTAAACTCCAAAAGTAGATGTATCATAGAACGAATTTAAAAAAGAATTAATCTGATAAGGAATTCCATAATTTTCGATTAATTATCTATTTGCAATTTCTTTTGCAATAATTTCAAGAATATCAGATAGCTCAATTGAATAGTTCTCCGATACTTTATCTTCCTGATGTTTATGGTGCGGATATGTTTTCAGAGACTTATAATGTGGGGCATTATCCCAACGACAAATCAACTCACCTTCTTTAGTTTGCCAATGATATGAATAATTTCTTTCTTTTAAGTCGCTATATTCCCTGATAAATAATTCTGTGGAATCAATGAGAGTAGCAAAAATTTTAATATAAAAACCAAATTCGAAATTTTTAAAAATACCAATTTTATAGGAAGAAACAACTCTGCTGCTATCAAGCGACTTTAAAATTTCCATCAGTAAAGTCTTTTTTGTTTTTCAACAAAGTTTTGTAAACATTTTCAAAGGATTTCCATTCAAGATAATCATCCCATTTCACAAAATCCTCTTGCTGCTTTTTTATGGATTTTTCAAACTCACTAAACTCCATTTTATATTTATTACGGAATAATGATAACTTATCTTCTGCAATATGAAGTTCGTAAATTAAATCCGTATAATAATATTTTTTTGCGGTTTCTATTTCAATTGTCATTGTACACTCAAATGTTATTTTTGAATTTAGAATATTTTATTTTAAAAATCAAATATTACGTTATATTCTTCCCCAACAAGAGATTTTTTGAGTTTACAAGCACAGTAGAAAAATCTTCCTTGTTCAAAAGTTCGTTTGAAAGAGTTAAAATATCATCGGACGTTACTGCATCAATTTTTTCAATGGTTTCTTCGATAGTCTTTACTCTGCCGAAATAAATTACCGATTGCGCCATTTGCATCATACGGTTTGTTGTGCTTTCCAAACTCATCAGCAGATTACCTTTCAGATATTCTTTGGCTCTGTTTAATTCCTTCCGTCCGACTTTCTTTCTTTTCAACTTTTCAAATTCATTATAAATTAGTTTCAATGCCTTTTGAACAGATTCCTCATTTGTTGAAAAGTAAACTCCAAAAGTAGATGTATCATAGAACGAATTTAAAAAAGAATTAATCTGATAAGTAATTCCGTTTTTTTCACGAATAGTATAGAACAACCGTGAACTGCTACCGCCGCCAAGTATGTGTGATAGCAGACTTACAGCCATTCTATTTTCAGAATTGTACCCAATTGTATTTCGCCCGATAATAACATGAGCTTGGTTTATTGATTTTTCAAGAAACACATTGTCTTTGTTCGGAATTATATTTCTTACGGCTCTTTTTCTATTTTTCCCGAAGGAACCGTTAAAGTATTTTTCGGTTAGTTCAATCAAATTATTTTGTTCAATCGCTCCGGAAGCCACAATAAAAAGTTTGTCGTTGCTGTATTTTTTTTTGATGTAGTTTTTCAAATCAGCATTCTTAAAACCAAGCACATTCTTTTCCGTCCCGATAATCGGAAGTTCCAAACTGCTGCCCTTAAAAAGTATTGATTCAAATTCATCAAATATTATTTCTTCAGGCGAGTCCTCAATATCTTTCATTTCATCAACTATAACACGGGATTCTTTTTCAATTTCCCTGTCATCAAACAACGAATTTTGCAACATATCCGCAAGAACAGCGAATGTTTTCTCCAGGTTGTGCGAAAGTCCGCGCCCGTAAAAGCAAGTATGCTCTTTGGAAGTAAACGCATTTAAGTAACCGCCGAGAGCTTCTACTTCCATTGAAATTTGTTTTGCCGAGCGGCTCTGCGTTCCTTTAAAAAACATGTGCTCAAGAAAATGACTAATGCCGTTGCTTTTCTTATTTTCATCACGTGTTCCTACATTAAACCGGAAACCGACTGAAAATGATTTTACATAAGGTAAGTTTTCCGAAACAACTGTAATTCCGTTTGCCAGCTTTGTTACACAAAATCGGTTCATCAATTATCATCCTAAAAAATAAGTGCAAATATAGATATTGATTAAGCCTTAGACAAACTGAATTTATAAAGCCAGCGATTCAGAGCCAAAATTTCTGTAACACAGATTAGTAATCTGTGTTACAGAAATATGTCAAATTTAATCGGAAAATCAGTCGAAAGCCGG
>CAZXDS010000148.1:0-8794 GCA_964639525.1 uncultured Melioribacteraceae bacterium
CCATCCTTCAAAGTATGGGTCTTTTTCCAAGAGTGAAGGGCTGTTAATTAATTTATCGTTTCTTTCGATTATTTTCCCACCGATTGGTGCCATAAATTTATGAATTAAACCTTCTGTACTCTCCAAACTAACACATGAATTTCCCTGGTAAAAAACATCATCTTTCTTCATCATTTCGATACTTGAAATTGAACCTATTGTTCTCATAAACAGATCGGTTGCACCAATAACGGCAACACCTTCCTGCTCAATCAGCATCCAACCGGTAAATCCTAATCTCATATATTTTGGAGGACACGGGACATAAATAATTGAGTCCCCGATTTGTTGAAATTGTGCTTTTTCAACTTGTTTTTGTACTTCTAAATATTTAAATGCCCGTGAAACTGAAGATAAAAGTTCATCCACGGTAAATGGTTTCGGGAGGAAATCTATTGCACCTTTATAAAGTGTTTTAACCGCATTTTCAACAGTTGAGTAACCTGTAATCATAATCACCGGAATATTTTGTTTCCTTTTATATAATTCATCCAATAATTGAAATCCATCCATTTCGGGCATCATGATATCACAAAGAATTATTTTGTAATTTTGCTTTTCAATCATGTTAAGAGCGAGAACCGGATTCAATGCGGTATCAACGGTAAAACCTTCCATTTTACCTATCTTTTTAACAGCGTCAAGAATTACTTCTTCATCGTCGATAATTAATATGTCTTTTATTCCCATTGTTTTCCTTCCGTTACTTTGGTAAACGAATTGTAAATGTTGTCCCATTATTTACTTCACTTTCAACATTTATAGTTCCGTTATGATTGTCAATTATTCCCCAAATTATTGCCAGACCCAAGCCGGTACCTTTTTGACCTTTTGTACTGAAAAACGGTTCGAATATTCTAGGCTGGTCTTCTTCGGGAATTCCGCTTCCATTATCCTTTATTTTAATTTCGACATAATCTTTTTCCCCAACCTCGTCCATTGCTTGCCATCTTTCCCAGTCGCAAGCTTTATTTGTACAGCCTTCAAACATGCCGTTTGGCGGGACTTCAAAAGTATAAATATTTGCACCGCATTTAGGGCACACTTTTTTACTATCGTTAAGTGATACTTCACAGCGAGGACAATACATTTCTATATTTTTCTTTTCTGCTACAGCGAATCCGTATTTATGATTATGTTTTCCGTAAATTGGATCAAGATTTATAAAACCGGTTTCCCCATTTTGAGTGGCTTTCACTTTGACCGAGGCAAGGCTGCCGATTTTTATTTCATTGTCAATAAGGCTATGTCTCTTTCTGCAAACTGCATTTTTAATTTGACTTACACCGAGAGGCGATAGTTTTACGAGAGAAGTTGATATTTGAATTTGTCCATCATCGTTCGGAACCGCATCAATTGCATTTACTATTAAATTGATAAAAACTTGCTGTATTTGGTTAGCATCTACCGTAATCAGTGGTAATTCCGGTTGTTTCTTTCTTACTATTTCAAGGTGTTTTAATGTTAATTGATTTTTAGTTACTTTAATGGAGTTATCGATTAGCTCATTAATAGAAACTTCATTTTTTTTCGGAACTGATTGACGGGCGAAATCCAAAAGTCCTTTTACTATTTCACGGCTTCGTATAGTTTCTTTTACAATAACGGATAAATCTTCCTGAACTTCGGCATCTTTCTTCAATCGTTTCTGCAAAAAGCTGGCGTAAGTAAGAACACCTGTCAATGGATTATTAATCTCATGTGCAACACCCGCAGCTAATCTGCCGAGGGATGCCATTTTATCGGATTGAAATAATTGCAGCCTTGCCTCGGCTAATCTTTTCGTCATTTTATTGAACGAACGTCCGAGAATACCGAGTTCATTATTTCCTAAATCTTTTACTCTATAATTGAGATTTCCAACGCCTATTTCATGCGTTGCATCCATTAAAATATTAACCGGTTTCACAAGCCATTTGTGAATAAATAATGCAATTATTAAACCGAGTGCCAATATTGAAAAAAGTGCCAGACCTATTAATTTTATTGTACTTGTTTTTTGTTCACGTGCAACTTCTTTTAATGATACTGTGATATCCAAAACGCCGAGAACTTTTTGCGATTTAGGATGGACATGACATTCTGCTTGCCAACATGAAGGTTCATTATAAATTGGGTTCATTGTACCGAGAAGCATTTCCGAATCCAGTTGTGAATGGAATATTCTTGTTCTATCTTTCATAGATAATTTTTCTAGAGGCTTACCTGCCGTATGGCATGCATAACAGCTTTCAGCTTGCTTATTTACCATTTTCCCAACAAGTGATGAATCGTTAGAATATATAATTTCACCTTCTTTATTAAATATTCTAATTTTTTTAATCCCTTTTTCTGTTCCTATCATATTAATTATTCCGAAAGTCTGCTCTCTTTCATTTTTTAACATGCCTATACTTGTAGCTTTTTTAATCGTTTCGCTCAATTGATTTGCATGCCTTTCAAATTCGGAAAGGAGCATATTGCTTTGCGAGCGTAAATTGATGTAAGAGTAACAACCGATAATAATTATTACAGCTAAACCGACCGCAACTATAAGTTTAAATCCAATTTTATGAAATCCTTGATTTATTGTTTTCATAGTTTTTCTATTTTTTTTATTGAAATTAATTTACCCGGTACATTTTTAGGATATGATTTATCGTCATGGCAATTATCACAAGCCGGCGGTGCTGAATAATTTCTATCCGTATGACAATCTTCGCAGTCTGCATCCGTATGGTTGTCATCCAATATTATACCTGTAATTTTATGATCAAAATTATCTTGATTCCATTTTGAGTGACAGCTTCCGCAATTATTATTTAGCTTGGTAAATTGTTTTTTATTCCCATGGCAGGTTTGACACTTCAATTTTTTATGAAATTTATTGAGTTTCCAACCGGTTACTTTTGCATGGTTAAATTGTTCTCTTTCCGTATTGCTATGGCAAAAAGTACAATTGTTTTCAACCTCTGTTTTGTGGCAGCTTGAACATTTTTGATGGGCTTGCACTACAGACTTAAACCCACCGGCAGTTTTATCTAACTGTCCATTTTTCACCTTTTTTGCATTCTCTACATCATGACATGCCACACATACTTCATTTTTATGGCAATCTGCACATTTAAGTCCGAATTTGTTTATGTGTTCATCATGATAAAATGTTACTCGTTTTCCCTTGTTTGTAAAAGTCTTGAATACAATTTTTTCGGGTACTTTTAATTTTTGATGATCTTCAATAGATTTAATTTTTGGTTTATTGGGAACATTAGTTACTAATTTATCCAAAGGCGAATGACACGAATTACATTCTGTTTTATGGCTCCATTTACGGTGGCAGTTCATACACTGCTGATGATATGCTCCTTTTAAGTCTGGTCTTGTAACAGTCGCCGTTTTTCTATCCTTGCTATGGCAGTCACTGCATGGTTCGATTTTGTCAGTTGTGTTGTAGTGATGACATTGAATACAACCGCCACTAATTTTTGACATTTCAGCGTGCAGTTTATGCGGGAAATTTACAGGAGCGTAAATAGTTTGCAGTGTATCTATTACTATATTCTCAGGACCTTCCTTTGCAAATGTATAGGTGTTCATAATTTCAAAACGCGGACAAGCTTTAAGACATGGCTTTTGAGTAGTTGGAAATTTACAGCTGTGGCACAAAGAACAATCAACATTAGAATATTTATGATTCTTACTAACTTTATGCTGTCCAAACAAACTGCCAATTATAAGAAAATTAAAAAGTATGAAAATAATCCAAACCCTTTTCATTTTGAGCCTCCTCTAATTTCAAATTTGTTCTTAGGAAGTAAACTTTTTTCAGGTAAGCTTATTACCGGAAAGATTAGTACGGCGGCTCTATATAGGAGAACTAATAATGCAATAAAACCAACAGTAACCGATATTTCTCCAATTGAAGGGAAATAACTTTTAACTGCGTACGGCGGGTTGTAAGCAACCAAAAAATTATTAATTCTATTTAAGAAAATTCCTAAAATTACAAGCGAAGAAGCTATGAATAAACCTAATTTTGAATTAATCACTTTTTCGGAAAAAAACATTCTTAAAGGAATCAATATTCCGAATACAATTTCAATCATAAACATCACACTGGCGGTGTTAACAACTTCTAAATAGACAAAAGTTCCTCTAATCACCATATCGCCAAGTTTAAATCCGAAATACACAAATAATAGGGGTCCTGCTATTCTAGCCAAACTGGTCAATACTTCCATTTCGGGTTTTATTTTAAAAGAGTGTGCAGCTATAAGTGACTCGAAAATCACCATCGGGAAACCTACGGCAATTGCTGAAAGGAGAAAAAGTAAAGGCAATATTGGTGTATGCCACAAAGGATGCATCTTAGAGCCGGCAACTACCATTAATGTTCCGAGTGATGATTGGTGAAGTGTAGATAAAACTACACCGGCAATAACAAAAACAAACATGGTTTTACTTAAAGATTTGTTTAGTACTCTTAAAATTGAATCAATCGGAGTGTTGAGAAATTTTAGAAACCCTTTAAACTTTACGTTACCTATAAACCTTTCGGCAACAACAGGGAAAAATTCAATATATAGCACGGTTAAATAAAACATCACACAAATTCCCACTTCAAATAACGGCGAAGTTCCGTTCCAAAAAATCAGCGGATGCCAAATGTAATACCATCGTCCGAGATCTATCATAACACCAAAAGCAACGAACGTGTAACCAAGCATAGCTGTTAAAAGTGCAGGACGTAAAACTACTTCATATTTTTCCCTGTGCATCACGTGCCCAAGAGCTGCGGTGGTAAATCCGCCTGATGCTAATGCAACACCACATGCAACATCTATTGCAATCCAAATTCCCCATGGATGCTGAATATCCAAATTAGTTACAAATCCTAAACCGAAAATTAATCGTAATGCAAGAAAAATTACTCCGTTAACTACCAGAGCAATTAAGATTACTACGCCGACTGATAGAAAATGATTTTTTAGCGGGACTGGTTTATAAATACTTTCCATTTTATTTGTCATCCTCCGAATTTTCATTTCTTTTAGTCATCCACATTATTCCTCCTAACAACGTATATATAGCAACCGGCGGTATAAAATACCTGAATAAACCGCTTTGTATGGCTTCGGATGTTGCAGGAGCCGGATTTTCATCTAAAGTCGGGAAATCCAGTTTTTTAAAATCCACACCGGACAGGTAAAGCCATGATGTTCCGCCAACCTCATATTCTCCGTAAATATGATCAAAATATTTATCCGGTTTTTGTTTTATTCTACCTTTGGCAACTTGAAGCAGATCTACTCGCTTGCCGTACGTTAAGGCTTCTACAGGACAAATTTCAACACACGCAGGCAATAATCCCTTTGAAGTTCTGTCATAGCAAAAGTCGCATTTCATTATATCCGGTTCTATTGCTTTTGAATATTCAAAAACAGGTATCTGAAAAGGACAAGCAACAACACAGTAACGGCAGCCGATACATTTGTCAGTATCCCAAGTAACACTTCCGTCTTTATGTTTTGTAAATGCATGAACTATGCACGATGCTACGCATGCAGGTTCTTCGCAGTGCATACATTGAACTTTAACATCAATAGGCAAGCCCTGATTAGTATTAAATTCATTTACAACTGTTAAAGCTTTTTCACCGGGTCGTCTTTCCATATCAAATACCGACCTGTTTTCGTGATAATTTTCGAGTGGTTCTGTTGGAAGATTATGAGCAACTTTACAAGCATATTCGCAACTGCGACAACCAATGCAGACTGTTGTATCAACCAATACACCCATGCGATCTTCAGGATGAACTTTCTCAGTTTCAGCATTTATCTTGCCCGGAGACAAACCGGTAACTGCAACACCAAGTGCCGTAGCAGTTTTCAAAAAATCTCGTCTATTTTGATTTACCATATTAACTTCCTCAATAAAATTATTTTATAATTAATCAGACTTTATTTTTAGTGAACCAACCAAATATTTTTGCAAAACTTCATCTACTTCTCCATGTGTCCAGGGAATAAGTTTAATATTATTTTTTTCAATTTCTTTTTGAAAAATTTCAGACAAACCGTTGCAAATAATCAAGTCAGGATTTAAATCAATAATCATGTTAATTCTCTCAAGTTTATTGTGAGAAATCAATCTGATTATTTCACTTTTTAATATTGTGGTGTCCTTAATAGTAAATAATTTTAAATTTTCAGTAAGGTCTAACCTTGGTGAAACCCTTTCTCCGAATATTGGAATTGCTATTATCATAATTTTCAAATAGAAATAATTTTAATAACGCATACACAAAATGCGGGCCAAATTAAATTATTGGAGAATAAAGGGATAAAGCACTCTTTCTATCGGTTTTGTATTCTTAGGTAATCTGTGGAAGTTGCAAGTCCGCATCTATTGCGTTTGCAACAGTTTCATAATTGCAACGTTTAAACTATTTGGTTAGTCCGTATTTTTTAATCTTTCTCCATAGAGTAGAACGATTAAGTTTAAGCTCTTTAGCAGTTTCTAACTTATTCCAATTATATTTGTTAAGAGCTTCAAGTATGGTTTGACGCTCCGTAATTTGTAATGGAAGCGGCACATTAATATGACTGTTTACTTTACGATGAAATCCTAACAATTCAGGAGGCAAGTGTTTCAATTTTATTTCTTCATTAGTACACATAACAAAAGCATGTTCAATAATATTTTCAAGCTCCCGTACATTACCGGGAAAACTGTAATTCATTAATAACTCAATAACTTCATTTGAAGCTTTAGAAATATATTTGCCTTTTTTGTGGTTAAATTTTTCAATAAAATGATTGACTAATAAAGGGATATCATCGCTCCTTTCCGCGAGGGAAGGTAGTTCAATTTTGACAATATTTAATCTAAAAAAAAGATCGTCTCTAAATTTTTCTTCTTCAACCAAATTATACAAATCAACTTTTGATGCTGAAATTACTCTAACATTAGATTTTTCGGTTTTAGTAGCACCGAGAGGCTCATATTCTTTTTCCTGCAGCACGCGTAAAAGTTTAACTTGAGTAGCAGGTGATAAACTTTCGACTTCATCCAAAAAAATAGTGCCGCCGTGAGCTAAAGCAAATCTTCCAGGTTTATCTTTCTTTGCATCAGTAAAGGCACCCTTCACGTAACCGAATAATTCGGATTCAAGTAAATTATCAGGTAAAGCTCCGCAGTTAACGGCAATAAACGGATTATTGTTGCGGTGACTGAGATTATGAACAGCTCTTGCAAAAAGTTCTTTTCCTGAACCGCTTGGTCCTTGGAGAAGTACTGTACAATTACTCTCGGCAATGTTGGGCATAATGCTGAATAATTGCAGCATCTTGTAATTTTTAGAAATAATATCTTCAAAAGTATAATTTTGTTTAATTTCTTTCCGTAATGTTTCCAATGCAGAAAGATCGCGGAATGTTTCAACTCCGCCAAGGATATTTCCGTCTTCATCTTTTAGGGATGTTGCACTAACACTTATCGGTATCTGTTTCCCGTCTGCCCGTAAAATATTTACATTAAGATTTAATTTATTAATTTGGGAATTCGGAAGTTTTTTGAATGGACAACCTGATTCGCATCTATTGGAACGCAATACCTCGAAACAATATTGTCCCATTGCTTCTTGTCGGGCAACTCTCGTAATTTTTTCGGCGGCTTGGTTAAAGTAAGTGATTTTTAAATCGCGATCGACGGTAAAAACACCATCAAGTATGCTGTCTAAAATTACAGCGGCGTGTGTTTCTGTTAAAGATGAATGCTTTTTCTTTGTCATATTAATCTCATAAATTTGACATATAAACTTACCTTTTTTTTGTCTAACCAAAAACATAATTTATCTTCTTAATTTTTTTCTATTAGTGTCCGATAAAAAACAAAGTTGCTTTGCTTTTAATCCGTCGGTTGCCGGATTACCGGTAGGCATTTAAATTGTACCAACACCACAATTCATTGTGGTATCCGGAAAACTTACACCAACAACACAACCGACCTCAGTCGGTATTGTGATTATGTGCAGTTATACTATTTTTGCTGTTCCATAAACTGCTGAAGCAGACCCGTATCGGGAAGCAGTTAGTAGGATTTTGGAGTTGTTCACATTCCACCAAGCTGAAGCTTGGAGCTGTCCCAATTAATCGTGCCAACACGACAATTCATTGCGATGTTTGTTTTAATATTTTTTATTAAACTTAACACCCTTCTTCAACTTTTTCAAAAATATGTTTTCTGTTTAATATTTTGCTTTTGTCCGAAATGTTGATTATATATTCTTCCCCGCTTTGCGTTGTACTTAATTCGTAACTGACTTTTTTATTCTTTATAATTTTACGAGCGATTACAATTTCCGAACCGGGATATTTCTTCTTTAATTTCTTAAGAAGTTTCTCCGGTATTTTATTCAAAGCAATTTCTTTTTCCACAACTACAATTTTACCACTTTCATTATAAGTGATTCCATTGATTTTTTTTGAGACTATTGTTTCAATTTTATAATAGTGCTTTTTATTTTTTAAAATATTTTGAACACTATAAATTTTTGCACCTGAAAATTCTTTATGAAATGCTGATTCTATTTTTGCAGGGATTTTAAAAGAATTTGCTAACGTCTGTCCAAAAAGAAAGCCTAAATTAGAAAAGCAAAACACTAATAATAAAAATATTTTTTTCATAACAACCTCGCATATTGAACGATAATAGAATTTCTCAGCAATTCGGGGGCAAAATTAAAACTATGTAAAATAATGATTTATAACGATGA
>CAZXDS010000149.1:0-8632 GCA_964639525.1 uncultured Melioribacteraceae bacterium
CGGAAATTGCTTTCGCCAATCCGCGAATGCTCATTTCATCGGCATTTTTTATATTGGGAACAATCAATCCATTCGGTTCAACTGCCACAGCAATGCCGAGATTTATATATTTTTTCATCAGAATATTTTCACCGTCAACCGATGCATTCATGAGTGGAAATTCTTTCAGTCCCCTAACTACTGCCGAGCAAATAAACGGCATATATGTTATTTTTATATTTTCTTCTTTTAACAGACGTTCTTTATTTTTTTGAATGAAGTTGTAAATATTTGTCATATCAACTTCCATCATTTCAGAAACGTGAACGGAAGTATCCCTGCTTTGAATCATGTGGTACATAATGCGCTTACGAATATTATTCATTGGAATTATTTCAACGCCCTCACCTTTTTGATAACTTGGCTTAGCTGAGTATTGTATTTTACTTTCTTCTTTTACACTGCTGCTAATTTTACCTGAATTTCTATCAGCAACATATTTTAAAATATCTTTTTTATTCACTCTGCCGTTTAAACCGTTGCCTAAAATTGTTTCAAGTTCATCAAAAGAAACATTTTCTTTTCTTGCAATATTTAGAACTAACGGAGAATAAAATTTATTTGAATTTTTTACAGCACTGTCTTTTTTCAATGGTTTATTTTCAACTGATAGAATATCTTCTTCCACTTTTACAATATTTTCAGTTTCTTTAATTGCAGTTGATTTCCTTTGTGCAATTTTTCCTGAAATGGATATTCGCGCAATAATATTTTCAACCTCAGTAGTTTCGTTCTCTTGAAAAAGAATTTCTGCCAAAGTCCCCGAAACAGGAGATGGAACTTCCGTGTCAACTTTGTCGGTGCTTATTTCGAGCAATGTTTCATCTTTTTTTACAACATCACCAACTTTTTTGTACCATTTGATAATAGTTCCTTCCATCACACTTTCGCCCATTTTAGGCATTGGAATATCAATTAAATCTATTTTACTCACTTTATTCTCCTTTTCAATATTTTCAATTGCGAGCTTCCCTCCGGTAATTTCACCAACAACTGCATTTGATTCTGTTTCCAATATTGCAATTACCGAACCTACATCGGCGGTTTCATTTTCGTGTAATTTAATTTCTGCAAGAACTCCATCGCTCGGCGCCGGAACTTCTGTATCCACTTTATCGGTGCTGATTTCAAAAATGATTTCATCTTTCTTAATGGAATCACCAACATTTTTGTACCATTTAATCAGAGTTCCTTCCATTACACTTTCACCCATCTTGGGCATCAATATTTCTTCTTTCATCTATTAGTTCTCCGTTATTACTAATATGCAAGCAGTTCTTTTAATTCAGTATAAATTCTGTCTCTCGTTGGGAGAACAGTTCTCTCAATGTCATGTTGAAACGGAACAAACGCATCAAGAGCAGCAATTCTTTTAATTGGTCCGTCAAGATATTCAAAAGAATTATCTGCAATGCGTGCAGCAATTTCAGCACCAAAGCCTGCTGTTAAAGTATCCTCGTGAACAACAACAGCCTTTCCGGTTTTTCTAATCGAATTATAAATCGTTTCTTCATCCAATGGATTGATTGTTCTAATATCAACAATTTCAATAGAGTATCCTTCTTCCGATAATTTTTTTGCGGCAAAATTTGATTCGTGAACCATTGCCCCATAAGTAACAACAGTCAAATCATTCCCTTCGCGAAAAACATGAGCCTTGCCGAATGGTAAAAGATAATTTTCATCAGGTTCAAGAGAATTAGCATAAGACTGGCGATATAACGCTTTATGCTCAAGAAAAAGGACAGGATCGTTTAATCTTAACGCAGTTTTCAAAAGTCCTTTTGCATCGGCTGCATTGGACGGATAGGCAATTAAAATTCCCGGAATGTGAGCATAAAACCCTTCAATGTTTTGACTGTGGTAGAGCCCTCCGCCAATAAATCCGCCTACAGGAACTCTTGTAACAACAGGAGCAGACCAAGCATTGTTTGAACGATAACGATAAGTTGCAAGTTCATTTCTCATCTGCATAAATGCAGGAAATATATAATCGCCAAACTGAATTTCAACACACGGCTTCACTCCCGAAAGTGCCATCCCTATTGCAACGCCTTCAACACTGGCTTCGGCTAACGGAGAATTAAAAACCCTATCAGTTCCAAACTTTGTGGAAAGCCCTTTAGTTGCAGTAAAAACACCGCCTTTCCCGTCGGCAATATCCTCGCCGAAAACGAACATTTTATCATTCCTTGCCATCTCTTCGTGAAGTGCGTGATTTATTGCATCTACCATAACAATTTTATTACCATTCGGTTCCGCATTTTCGTAATCAAGTTCATCTATTAATCCGCTTTCGTCAAGCACAAATCGGGCGGCTGTTTCAGGTTTTGGGTCAGACTGCTGAAGTCCCCATTCCGCTACTTCATCCGCTTCTTTATGAGCAGCCGTCCTCATTTGTTCAAATTCATTTTGAGTTAAATATTTTTTGCTAATCAGCAAACTTGCTAACTTTTCTATTGGATCATTTTTTAAATCCTCTTCGAGAGATTCTTTGGGTCGGTATTTTTTTTGGTCATCTGAAGACGAATGCGAAAATAAACGTACCGTGTGAGCTTCAATTAATACGGGACCATTTCCGGCTTTGGCATGCTCGCAAGCCTTTTTTGCAGTTTCTTTCATTGTTAAATAATCGGTTCCGTCAACTTCCAAAACCAATAAATTATAATACCCCTTCACCATCTCACCAATGGAAGCGTTTTTTCCACCTGATTGATCTTGCACCGGAACGGAAATTGCCCACTTATTATTTTGAATTACAAAAACAACCGGAGCCTTTTCACGAGCTGCCCAATTAAGTGCTTCATGGAATTCACCTTGACTTGTTGTTCCTTCACCTGAACTTACATAAACAACCCTTTTCTCTCCTTGCTTTTGATATGCTAAAGCAGTTCCGACAGCTTGCAAAAATTGCGTGCCGGTAGGGCTTGATTGTGAAGGAATATTTAACCTTTTTGAACCCCAGTGATTTGGCATCTGGCGACCGCCGTTTGCCGGATCATCAGCCTTGCCGAGCATTTCAAGTATTATTTCTTTGTTAGTTACACCGAGTGCCATTATGAAAGACATATCGCGATAATATGGATACGCCCAGTCAACACCCGATTCTAAAACTTCGCCAAATGCAACTTGCGTGGCTTCGTGTCCCGCGCCGGCAATTAAAAATCCGGCTTTGCCTTGCTTAAGTAAGGTAAGAATTTTGTGATCCAATTCTCGCGAAGAAACCATTGTATTTAAACCTTTCAAAAGTTCTTCTTTTGAAAAATTTTTCAATAGTTTATTGTTCAATTTATTTGGTATTGTATGTTTGGTGCTGCTTGCTGACTTATTCTTTTCGTTTTCTTCAGTTGTCATTTATTTTTCCTTTCTACCTTTCATGCTAATGTTCATTATTACTTACAAATAAACATAATAATATTTTAGTCTCATTATAATTTGTAAATAAGTTAATCTGAAAACATAGTAATATGTTAACAGCTAATTTCATAATCAAATAGTTCAATAAAATTATTTAATATATTATTTTTTATTTCTTGAATATCAAAATTATTATTTAGTTCTTTTTGCAATGATGTAACTTCCTTGTCTCTAATTCCGCAGGGAATAATTCCATTGAATAGTGACAAATCCGTATTCACGTTAAACGCAAAACCGTGCATTGTAATCCATCTGCTGACTTTGATGCCGATAGCACAAATTTTCCTATCTTCAATCCACACACCGGTAAGCCCCTCTTTTCTCCCGGCAGCCAATCCATAATCAGAACACGTTTGAATAATAACTTCTTCCAAATTTCTAAGATATAGATGAGTATCTTTTTTCCAATTGTTCAAATCGATAATGGGATAACCGACAATTTGTCCCGGTCCGTGATAAGTAATATCACCGCCTCTGTCAATATCATAAATTGAAAAATTATTTTCTTTTAAAAATTTTTCGGTTCCAACTAAATTACTTCTGTCAGCAATCTTACCAAGAGTATATGTATTTGGATGCTCCAATAAAAGTAAGGTGTCTTTTATTTCATTTTTCCTTCTTTGCTCAAACAACTTATGCTGCAAATCCCACGCTGCCTTGTAATTGATAAATCCTAAATCTTTAAAATCTAATGTTCTTTGCAAAATAAGTTACTTCCAATTTTTAATTTTAGATATTTATAGATCCATCATACGCATTTGCTGCAGCTTCCATAATTGATTCCGAAAGTGTCGGGTGTGCATGAACGGTTTGTGCAAACGATTCAAATGTAGCTTCGAGTGATTTTCCCAATCCGATTTCGGCAATCAATTCAGTCGCTTCAGGTCCAATAATATGCGCACCGAGAAGTTCACCGTATTTAGCATCGAAAATCATTTTAACAAAACCTTCCCGCTCTCCGATAGCAACAGATTTTCCGCTTGCCGAAAACGGGAATTTCCCGACTTTAATTTCGTAACCGTTTTCTTTCGCTTTTTGCTCTGTCATTCCAATACTCCCTATTTGCGGCTGTGCATAAGTGCAACCTGGAATTGAATCATAATCTAAAGAAGAAACGTCCAAACCCTTCATTTTTTCAACACAGTGAATTCCTTCAAATGAAGCAACATGAGCAAGCCACGGCGGCCCAATAACATCGCCAATTGCAAATACGTTAGGAACATTTGTTTGATATGTTTCTTTATCAACTTTAATATGATTTTTAAACAACTCTACACCGATTTTATCAAGTCCGAATCCTTCAACATTTCCGATAACACCAATTGCATTTAAAACGATATCCGCATTTAATTCAATTTTCTTGCCTTTCTTATCAATTAAAACTTTAACTTTTTTATTATTAACTTTTGCTTTTTCAACCTTTGTACCGGTATATAAATTTATTTTTCTTTTCTTAAAACTTCTTGCCAAAGTTGTTGAGACTTCCTTATCCTCAACAGGCACAATATTATCAAGCATTTCAATGATTGTAACCTTTGTGCCGTAAACGGAATAGAAATACGCAAACTCAACACCGATTGCTCCGCCGCCGATAATAATCATTTCCTTTGGTAATTTGGGCAAGCTCATTGCTTCTTTGCTTGTGATAATAAACTCACGGTCAACAGGAATTGTAGGAATGGTTTTTGTCTGAGCACCTGTTGCAATAATTATTTTATCAGCTTCAACTGTTTCCGCAACTTTTCCATTTTCGTCAGATATTTCAATTTTATTTTTTGTGATAAATTTCCCGAAACCTTTAATCCGGTCTATTTTATTCTTACGCATCAAATATTCAACACCGTTCACAACCTTTTCAGATACACCTCTGCTTCGCCGAATAATTTTTTGAAAATCAAAAGTTAAACCTTCAACTTTCATCCCAAACTCATCGGCTCTGTTTTTTATTACATCATATAACTCGGCATTTTTTAACAATGATTTGGTAGGAATGCAGCCCCAGTTTAAGCAAACGCCTCCGAGATTTCCTTTATCAATAATAACAGTTTTGTAGCCAAGCTGTGAAGCACGAATTGCAGCAACATATCCGCCCGGTCCACCGCCAAGAATAGCTAAATCATACCTTTTTGTCATTTTTTATCACTTTTTCATTTTTTAAAAGATTTTAAATATACAGAAGAATTGACTGAAAAGGAATTGAAATATCACAATACAGCGATTCAGAGTCAAAATTTCCGTAACACAGATTAATAATCTGTGTTACAGAAATATGGCAAATTTAATCGGAAAAATATTTTTTTATATACTCTTAACGTGTTGTTTTTTGTAATCTTAATTTTGACCCCGAATCGCTGTCACAATATGTCTGATTTGGATTTTCTTTACATAATTAGATTTTAAAAGGAAGTAATCTTAAAGATAAATAATATTTTTTCAGTTGGTTACAAACAGCGGATTGGAAATCCGCCTTACAATTTTATGATTTAATATTATCCAACAACATAAAGCTTTTCTTATTTGCAGCCCTTTTATTCTCTAGTAGCTTTCCTTCAAAACGGCAAACTTTTTGTAACGGACAAATTCCACATGATGGATTTTTGGGCGTGCAAATTTCTCTTCCCAAACGAATTAAATTTGTATGAAATGAGTGTGCAATTTTGGGTGGGAAATTTTCATTTAAAAGAAAAAAGGTTTTGTCTCTATTCGCTGCCGAGACAACACCGAGTCTGTTTACTGTTCTGAAAAGATGTGTATCAACCGGGCAAACATCTCTATCCAATGAAAAAAGCAAAACACAACTTGCAGTTTTAACACCAATTCCTTTGAAAGATGTTAACTGTTTTATTGCCGATAAATTATCAATGGTTCTAATATTCTCAAGAGAAATATTTCCGTTTTCTTTGTACAGCGAAGTTAAAAAATTTTTTATAGCGGCAGATTTTTGTTTACCGAGTCCTGCAATTTTAATCTCCTTTTCAATTGCGAATAAACTTGCATCTTTAATTGCTTCCCACGTTTGAAATTTATTTTTAAGATTGTTATAAGCTTTGTAGGAATTATTATCGTTTGTGTTTTGCGAAAGTATTGTGCCGATTGTCATTTCAACCGGGTCGGGTAATTTTTTATTTCGTTTTGGAATGCCAAAATAATTGATTAACAATTTATTAATTTTTATAACTTTATTTATTTGAATTTTATCCATAATATTTTTTCTTTTTATTGTATTGTAAAAATAAGTAAAAATAGTGAACTTGGTATTTTAATATTTATAATTTTTAATATTTAAGAGGAATTTTATGCCGACACTTATGGTGAGCGTATCGGGAATCAGAGGAATAATAGGCGATGGATTGTTTCCTGAAACTATTGTAAAATATACCTCAGCGTATTCTGAGTTTAGCGGAAAGGGCAAAATAATTGTTGGACAGGATGCTCGAATTTCCGGAACAATGGTTAAAAACATTGTAATCGGTACTTTGCTTGCAAAAGGAAATGATGTAATTGATATCGGTATTTGCCCAACGCCCACGGTTTTATTCAACGTAAAAAAACATAATGCTGTCGGCGGAATTGAAATTTCAGCAAGCCATAATCCAAATCAATGGAACGCATTAAAGCTAATCAATAAGGACGGTGAGTTTATGACTCCCGAACAAAATAAAGAGATGATAAATTTATTGAACAAACCGGGAAATCAATACGCCGAATGGGATTCTCTCGGAAAGCATTTGTTTGACGAAAAAGGCGTAACCGATCATCTTGATTCAGTTTTAGCAATGGATTTTCTTGATATTGAAAAAATACGACAGCGGAAATTTAAAGTGCTGCTCGATTGTGTAAACGGAGCAGGTTCATACATTATGCCCGAAATGTTGGAAAGGCTCGGCTGCGAAGTCGTACTTTCCGATTGTGAGAAAAACGGTATTTTCCCAAGATTGCCCGAGCCGCTGCCGGAAAATCTCACGAAAGCAATGCAGGCGGTTAAAGACAACAACACAGATATTGGAATTATTGTTGATCCTGACGTTGACAGACTTGTGTTATTAACGGATAAGGGCGAACCGTTCAGCGAGGAAAATACAATTGTGCAGTCTGTAAAATTTATACTCGGCAAAACAAAAGGAAATGTAGTTGTTAATCTTTCCACTACACGCGGAGTTGACGATGCAGCTAAACAATTCGACTGTAATGTCTTCCGCTCTCCCGTTGGTGAAGCAAATGTTGTTAAATTAATGAAAGAGGTAAACGCCGTAATCGGAGGAGAAGGAAGCGGCGGTGTAATTTATCCCGAAGTTGTTTTCGGCAGAGATGCTCTAACAGGCACTGCCATTACACTCCAGCATTTATTAGAGTTTGGCGGAACAATGACGGAACTGAAAGAAAGTTTACCGCAATATAAAATTGTAAAAAAGAAAATTGAACTTGGTAATAATTCACCCGATAAAATAATTGCAAAGCTGACTGAAAAATATCAAGATGAAAAAATAAACACTGACGACGGTTTGCGAATTGATTTTGATTATCATTGGGTACATTTCCGTAAATCGAATACCGAACCGATAATCCGCTGTATAACCGAAGCAGCTACTGAAGAATTAGCAAATAATTTTATGAACAGTTATTTTGCTGAGATGAAAAGTTTGATGGAATAAAATAATCTCAATAAAAAGGGAAATGCAGAAAAACAAACATCTCCTAAATCTCATTAACAACTTGATTCAGCAAGTTCTATAGAAAGCATTCGTGTAAATTATTTACATTTTAGAGAATTATAAGTGTTCATCAAAAAGTTATGAAAATAAACATGAATTGGAACTTGCAGTAGGGTTTTAAACTTGGAGGTTATTCGGTTATTCATCAAAACATACAGATGTTGAAGCGACTTTGAATCTTAAAACAAATCGGCTTTCAAGTTTTGCAAAAACCTTCAAGGTTGCTGTTTTTTAACCTTGAAGGTTACCGTCTTAAACTAATAAACATCTGAATGGGAACCAATATCAATAGGAACAATCTTATCTTCGACTATCATAAAGAGCAATAAAATTCTGTAATTTAGATTGATTGACACAGAATACAAAGAATCTAATCTGCCTTGAAGCTTGTGTAATCTTAATGAAGGATGTGCAGGATTTAGTTCTACCAACTGTAAAGTTTTTTGATACTGATTTTTTAACTC
>CAZXDS010000150.1:0-4016 GCA_964639525.1 uncultured Melioribacteraceae bacterium
AATTTTAATCTTAGTATAAATCGACTGAAAAAAGGTTTTTGCCGACTTTTATTTGCAATAATATTTCACTAACAAACGGGAGAATGAAAAATGTTAAACAACAAAACCAATCTCAAAGCAGTAGTATTTTTTATCATGGTATTTTTTTGGGGAATGAGTTCTATTTCTCAGGCACAAGCAATTAAATCAAAAAAAGTAATTGTTAAAGAAGCCAAAGCTCAAATAACACAAATAACAAAAGAACAATTAAAAGCAAGAATCGACAAAAAAGAAAAATTTACTCTTATTGATGTAAGAGAGTTTGCAGAGTATTCCGCCGGACATATTCAGGGTGCTATTTGGATTCCAAGAGGAGTGCTTGAATTTAAAATTGCCGGTATGTTTAAAAATCCAAACGCAGATTTAGTACTTTACTGCAAACTTGGCGGAAGAGGTGCATTGGCAACAAAAACTTTGCAGGAAATGGGATACAAAAACGTAAAAAATTTAAATGGCGGTATTTTCGGATGGGCAAAAGCCTATTCAATTTACAGCATACTTGGGAAAGTTAAAATAGAAAATCATAAAGCAAAAGAAGCTAAACCAAATGGAAACGGATTAGTAAAAGGCTTTTATAAATAAAGTATTGCATGAATTAACAGCTGATTATTTAATCAGCTGTTTTTATTTTCAAAACATAAAGTCTTTCTGCTGAATCGGAAACGATATAAACTTTTTTATTTGCAAAATCTATTGACAAACCTTCAGGATTCGGGATGTCAAGTTTGTATTTTTTCATTAATTTTCCTTGCATATTACATTCTGCTAAAAGACGACTTTCATCGCTTAAAATCCACAAATGATTATTACCCGTGTTAAAAAATAATCCGGAATAATCTTTGGCAAAGTTTAATTTATTCCTAGAAATCTCTATCAAGTTTTCATCAAGCTCAAGCAGAAATCCTTTATGCTTTTCTTTGATTACAAAAAAATGTCCGTTATTACTATTGTAAGAAATTCCCTCAATTCCGGAATTTGATTTTTTCCCTAAATCCAATTTTACTGATTTTATTTTTTGTCCGTTATTATTAAGCAAAATAATAGTATTGGTTCTCTCCGAAATAACAGCTATAATAGAATCATTTACAACCGTAATTCCCTCTAAATCTTTTTGCGAAATTTTAAAAGAGTGCTTTGTTTTTCCCTTTAATGAAATTTGATAAACTCTACTGTTCTGATCACTGACTACCCAAAGGTTTTTTTTATCAAGTGAAAATGACAATCCTGAAGGTTCGGGAGTTTTAAGTTTGTAAGAATGAAGTAATTTTAATTTCAATTGATGTGATTTTGAATTGTGCAAGTTTTCACAAGAAATGATGGATGCAGCAAGTAAAAGAAATAAAATAATCTTGAAAATTTGTCTCATTGTTTTCCCCAATCAGATTTTAGTATTGCATAAAACATTGCACTAATAAATTTGTTTTTAACTTTAGCAAATTCTCTTAAGGTTCTTTCATATTTCATTCCTGCTTTTTCCAATACACGGGCAGACGCTTTATTTTCTATCATACAATGTGCTTCAATTCTATAAAGCTTCAAATTTGAAAAACTAAAATCTATAATGGAGTTTAATGCTTCCAAGGTTATTCCTTTTCCCCAATATTTTTTTGATAGTGCAAATCCTACCTCAGCTTTTTCGTTTATAATATCCAAATTATTAAAACCGATTGAGCCGATTACCTTACTATTTTCTTTCCATTCAA
The DNA here is from genome assembly GCA_964639525.1 of uncultured Melioribacteraceae bacterium. Classification (GTDB taxonomy): domain Bacteria; phylum Bacteroidota; class Ignavibacteria; order Ignavibacteriales; family Melioribacteraceae; genus CAZXDS01. The sequence continues at coordinate 1,743 of CAZXDS010000150.1, forward strand.
TTGCCCACGGGGCGGGTTTATTTTTAATATACGCCTCAACCGTGTTGTTGATAAATTCCAAGGATTCATATTTAGATGTGTGCGGATACCAAATTACAAATTTTGTTATATCCGGCTCTTTTGCATATTCAAAAACATCGCCGACATCATTATGGTTAAACTGTCTGAGAATCAAATGTTCTGTTTCTATTTGCGGAAGATTTTTAAACAGTTCCATAAGGATAAATTCAATTAATAAAATTTAAAGGTGAAACAAAGGTAAAAATTATTCGTCCGGAGTTAATGCCGCTTTTGTCGGAATATTTAATTCCTCCATTTTTCTGTAAAGAGATGAAAGTCCAATTTGCAGTGCCTGCGAAACTTCGTCTTTATTATATTCATATTTCTTAATTGTTTTTAAGATATGATCTTTTTCAAAATCCTTTACTGCTTCTTTTAACGAATCCGGATAAGAAGATGCCTTATCGCCTCTGATATTTTCGGTTAAATCTTTCGGCGTAATAACATTGTTTTCAGCAAAAATTAAAGCACGCTCAATTACATTTTCTAATTCGCGCACACCGCCGTGCCAATCGTGTGCCATTAAATACCGCATTGTATCATTATCAACGCCAATAACTTTCCGTCCCATTTCATCGCAGTACTTTTCAATAAAATGATTTACCAGTAAAGGAATATCCTCTTTCCGTTCGTTTAATGACGGTAGTTCTATTTCAATTACATTAAGCCGATAAAACAAATCTTCCCTGAATTCTCCGGCTTTCATTTTCTCCTTCAAATTTTGATTTGTAGCTGCAATTAAGCGAATATTTGTTTTTATGGGTTTCGTTCCCCCAACAGGTAAAAATTGTCTGTCTTCTAAAACACGCAAAAGTTTAACCTGCAAATTTAACGGCAAGTCTCCTATTTCATCTAGAAACAGCGTACCTCCATCGGCAACTTTGAATAATCCCGGCTTATCTTCGGTTGCTCCGGTAAACGAGCCTTTTTTATGTCCGAAAAGTTCGCTCTCGATTAATGTTTCTGAAATTGCACCGCAATTTACCGGTAAAAATATGTTTTCTTTTCGTAAACTTTTGTAGTGAACAGCTTTCGCAACAAGCTCTTTCCCGGTGCCTGATTTACCAACAATAAGAACAGTTGAATTTGTAGGAGCCACCTGTTGAATTAGTTTATACACCCGCTGCATTGTATCGCTTTTACCAATTAAATTTTGAAAACCCGTTGGGGATGAAATCCTTTGCCGCAGTGCTTTATTTTCAGCGGCAAGATTTTTATATGCCAATAATCTTTTAATTCTAATTATTAAATCTTCAAATTCAACCGGTTTAATTAAATAATCATAAGCACCTTTTCTTAGTGCATCAATTGCAGTTTGTACAGAAGCATAAGCAGTCATAATAATAAAAAAAGTATTCGGCGAAATTTCCGATGCTTTTTCAAGCAATTCCATTCCGTCAATATTCGGCATTTTAATATCTGAAATTACAATGTCGTAATTATTATTTTTAATTTCTTCCAATGCTTTTGCTCCGTCTCCGGCAATATTGGCGGAGTATCCTTCATCTTCAAGAATTACTTTAAGAGATTCCCTGATTGTTTTTTCGTCATCAACAATTAAAATTTTTGCGTTCATTATTTTCCTTAATCTTTATTTTAAAGATAAAAAAGATTGATAATAAAAATTAACTATTCCGAAATATATAAGAAAAATGTTTACTCTTAGCGAGTGTACAAATGACTATCTTTTTTACTAGAGTTCCATTCTTTTTGTTAGAATTAAGAATTTTTACGAAAGTACGGTTTATTTTTTGAAGTGTAAAGAAATGATTGTTTTAAAATAATGAGAGTACTTTAGCAATAACAATGACTTTGCTCGGGGCTGGAATTGAGATAGAATTTATTGCCGGACAGTAATAAAGTCAAATAATAAAGCAACTCTGTGGGATAAATTTCAAAATATATTTTATATAATCACTCAGCAACATGAAATTGCTAAATCTGTCAGAAGAAAGTTTACAATTGTTTATTTGCTTTTTGAAAGACGAAATATATCCATTACAAGACAGCTTGAAAGTAAACTGCTGCTTTTTAACTGAAACTTTGAATAAAGTATTTTACCGAAAAATTGTCCGCCAAAAAATGCAGCAACTATTATCGGGTATGTATAGAGTGCAAAACCAATGCCGCCGTAAATTCTGAGAAATATTACAAAAGGAATAGGAATGTGAATTGACAAAAACCATTGAACGGAAAGTTTTTTAACATTTGCTC
>CAZXDS010000150.1:4116-7138 GCA_964639525.1 uncultured Melioribacteraceae bacterium
ATAGGAATGTGAATTGACAAAAACCATTGAACGGAAAGTTTTTTAACATTTGCTCGCCAATACCCAAAAGGAATATTCAAAACGAATACTGCGAGCGTGATTAATAATAAATTCATATGGAAAATTTCTAAAATTTAAATAAAAAATAATTATAAAATTTGAACAATAAAATTTAACAATTTGTGCAGGCAAAATTAAGGAAAAATTATATTAAATTCGAGTACTTATCCCTTTATCAGCAATTCGGGGGCAAATATTTCGTAACACAGAATAATATTCTGTGCATAGCAAATTTGCCCGGAAAAATATTTTTCTTTTGTACTGTAATCAATTGTTTCTATTGTTCGCCGTGGCGATTTAATTTTGCCCCGAATCGCCGCCCTTTATTTATAAACCTCCGTTGCCGGATGAAAAGAGAACCACGAAAAAGCAAAATGATTACCATGTGTTTTTGTTTTTAACTGAGCACCTTTCAGTTTACCTGAAATACATTTTCCTAAAATATTCCAAACAGACTTTGTTTGAACATCAGTAAAGCCGGCTGAATTATTTTTAAATGTTAGTTTTTTGCTATTAACTTTGGGAAAAAATACTGTAGCGGAACCAATATTTTTTGATTCATTGAATTCTCTTTTATCAAGAATGGAGACTGTCCCGGGTTCATAAAATATTACGATATTTTGCGAATTGAATTTGTCGTTAATTACTCCGTTTTGCCTAATTACCGAAAACGGATATGCTTTATATTCACCGTTAACTGAAAGTCCGATAACTCTTTCCATAGCAGGCAAACGTGAGTCAACTTTATCATGAAAAAAGCGTGACGGTTTTTTCCCGACACTGTCGTATTTTACATAATAGTTTTTCCCGTATTTCTTTTCTGCTTGTTTAAATCCTGTTTTATTGGAAAGAATTTCCCCGTTTGGATAATTGTCAAAAAATTCTTTTACGGAAATTATTTGAGAAGGAATTATTTTAAGTTGTGTTCCTGTTAATTTACCTACAACCGCCTCGCCCATTATTTGCTGCCACCATGATTCGGTTAAATCGTCCCACATCACCATATTGCTTTTTCGCAGCATTCCTGCTATTCCGAATTGTGCAGTTTTATTTTTGCCGTCAACTTTAATGTGCCTGTCAAAAACTATTGCCGAATTACAAAGCGGGCAATACGAAACAAGAATTGGAACACCGCTTAAAGTATCATTGGAAATTTCGTGGAAGGATAAAATATTTAATGAATATGCTTTTGCGGAATTATTAATCTCAATGCTTACAACCGGTTCCTTTTCATAAAATGCTTTTAAACCTTCCTCGCTACCCAGGAATTTTGGGTAATTCAAAATTTGAAATCCGTCGCGCGGCATCAGTGCTATAAATTCCGATAAATTTACGGAATGTTTTGTTGTATCTGTTTTCCATCTTTTATCCAATCTTTCGGGATTCTGTACTTGTGCAAAAGATGAAATGTTAAAAGCAGCAATTAAAAGAACGGAGATTAATAATTTCATTTGGTTTCTCATAAATTTTTAGTAATAATGTGATAAAGATACAATTAATATATTATCAAAGTAAAAATAAGTGAATTTATATATTGGGTAATTTTCAATATTTCTCTTTTAGAATTAAAGATATTTTTTTATTTCATTAAAATTAATTTTTTTGAAGCAACAAATTTGCCTGTCCTATTTGAAGTTGTTAATCTGTAAAAATATACACCGCTGCTTATCTTGCTGCCGTCAAAAGTAACTGTATATTTACCCGGATTTTTCTGCGTATTTACTAATTCTGTAACTTTTTGTCCAAGCATATCATAAACAGTTAAGTTTACATTTGCTGCTGAAGAAATTGCATAAACTATTGTGGTTACAGGATTAAACGGATTTGGGTAATTCTGCAGTAATTCAAATTTATCAGGGATATTTGCAATTACATTAATAATATCGGAATACTCAAACGCACCGTCAACATCAATTTGTTTTAATCTGTATTTAACATTTCCACTTGGTACATTATTATCTTCAAATGAATACAATTTAGGTGAATTGCTGTTTCCGCTTCCGTTTACAAATCCAATGGTTTTGTAACCTTCGAGGTCGCTACTATCGGAATATCCATCCTGACCTCGAAGGTTGCCGGATGTTACAGAGCGTTGAATTTCAAAACCATAATTATTTATTTCGGTTGCAGTTGTCCATTTTAATAAAACACCCTTATTGGTTGCTTCGGCAGTAAAGGAAGTTAGCTCGACAGGTAAAGGTGAATTTGTTGCAGAAATAGTATAAGTCATTTTTGTACCGGAAGTAATTGCACCTAATGAAGTTTTTGTTAATGAACGGCTTGAGCCGTCTTGATCAGTTCCGCTTTCATCCACCCAATCGGAAGCAGCCGGAGCGAGTGAATAAATTCGCATAGCAGTAAGAGTTTTACCATTATCATCATTCTGCAGCCACGATAAGGTTAAATTTCTGTCACCGGAATAATTTGCTGCCGGAGTTATTTCCCACTTACGATTAATTCCTGTATTTGCGCCAACATTAACTGCTGCGGAAGCTCCGGTATAACGTGTAACCAAACAGCTAAACGCATCGGAACCACTCGAAAAAGATAATCCAATTCCGCCGAAAAATTCACTCGAACTTGAAGCAACTGTTCGTGTAGTTGCCAAAGTACCAACAATATAATTGCCGGCAGATTCTGTTAAATTATCTGTAATACCATTCCATGTAAGCGTATGGCTATTAGTACTAACGCTGCCGCTTGTACAAGTTAATGTTGTTGATACTGTTAGGTCAGCTTGTAATGTTGTTCCATTTGGGTTATTAATAATAAACCCTCCAAGAGCAGAAATACTACTCGGTAAATCTACATTTGAAACGTTTCCAGTAATTTCAATTGTGGATGAACTTGTAGATGCTAAGTTTGTACTTGTCCCTTCAATTGAGTTTTTAATGTTTAATGAGTGACTGCCTATATTAAAACCGGCATTCAAAGTTAACACACCATTAATCGTTATATCAGA
>CAZXDS010000150.1:7238-8488 GCA_964639525.1 uncultured Melioribacteraceae bacterium
CCGCTAAAAGTACCGACACTTGAATTTGACGTGTTTGTTCCACTGACTTCAATATTCTTAAAAATACCATCACCGGAAATGGCACTCGAAGTACCTGATAAAATTATTTTACCAGCTCCGCTATGTGTCCCGTTATTTATGAAATTTCCATTAATGGTTAATGTTTTTCCGTTATCATTAAAACTTGCAGCGCTGTTTAATGTAAAATTTCCTGAAATACTTCTGCTTGCATCTAAAGCTACACCATTAGTATTGGCGATTAAAATATTTTTAACACTGCCTGTAAATTCTTGTGATGTAGTTAATTGTGAAGAGGAGCCTTCATATTTTAATGTTGAACTGCTTCCGTAAGTAAGAGCATTGCTGTTCCTGTCAAGTGATGAAGTTCCCCGCATGGATAAAATACCGTTAACCGCTGCAGCGGCGTTCAAGGTTTTTGTACTGCTGCCGGCTAATGTTAAATTGTTATATGTAGTTCCAAGCACTGATTGGGAACCCGAAGCAGAATATTCGATAGTTCCGCCGCCGAAAGAGTAGGAAATATCTGCTGAACTCAAAGTTCCGTTCTTAAGATTTAACGTACCGCCGGACATACTAAGTGTTAAACTATTTCCCGAAGTATTATAGACGGCATCACCGGATTTGTACAAATTTACGGAAGCAGTTGATATGGTGATTGTACATGCAGCATTATTAAATTTAGCAATGTATTGCAGAGCAATAGTGCCGGTTCCGGAAATAATAGATGTTCCACCGTCATTTCTATCAAAAGCTAATGCAATATTATCGGAACTGCTACCTAATATACCGGTAACAGATAAATTCCCGTAAATAAAAATTCCGTATAATGTTGCGGAAGAATTATGCAGCTCACCATTTGATTCAATTGTCAAGTCTTTAACGGTAAAATTAGAATCCAGAGTTATGGAATGATTTGCCTGAATAGTTACTACATCAGCATTATTATTTGGTGCTGACAAAGCGGTACTCCAGCTCGCACCTCCATCATTGCTTACTTGCCAGTTAGCAGCAGTACTCCAATTGCCTGAACCTCCAAATCCACTTGGATTTGAACGGTATAAATTTTGACTTAAAGCTTGAGTTGTTAAAAAACTAAAAATCACAAATAATAAAACATGTAATTTATTAAACATTTTGCCCTCGCATAAATTCAGTATATTCTAATTTTCACATCCGTAAATATATATAATAAAACAAGTAAAAGTAAAATACATCAAGCAAACTATTAA
>CAZXDS010000151.1:0-3831 GCA_964639525.1 uncultured Melioribacteraceae bacterium
AATAAATTTATTCATTGTTTTCTAATCGGTAATTTAGTATTTCCTCAACAAAAAAACTGTAAAGAAATTAACAATGAAAAATATTACATTTAAAAAGGATTTGTTAAAGGAGGGAGGGTGCGGAAATTATATCCACACCCTATTTGAAAGTTAATTGAGAAAATTTCCATTATCGCTAACCGGATATTCATTGTTTGCACTCGGCAGCATTCTATCTGTACTATTATTATCTAATTTAAATAAATCTAAAAGTTCCTGCATATTTGCTGTAAGTCTGTACAAATTCTCGGCAGCGTGATTTATTTGCTGAGTACTTTGAGCAGACTGCTGCGTAACATTACTGATTCCTTCAATATTTTTACTAATCTGCTCACTTGTTGCCGATTGTTCTTCACTTGCTGCAGCAAGTTGATTAATAACATCAGCAATTTCATCGGAGTTTTTAATAATTTCGGTCAGTGCATTTTCGGTATTTTTTGCAAGTTTTTTGCCGTTTTCAACTTCAATTGTTCCTTGTTCAATTCCTTCTATTGCTTCGGCGGTTTCCTTTTGAATGTGCTTAATCATTGTCTGAATTTCTTTTGTAGCACCTGTAGTTCGTTCCGCAAGTTTCCTCACTTCATCCGCAACAACTGCAAATCCGCGTCCTTGCTCTCCGGCACGTGCAGCTTCAATTGCAGCATTTAATGCAAGCAAATTGGTTTGATCGGCAATATCATTAATAACTTTAATTATTTCACCAATTTGATTGCTTCTTCTGCCAAGTCCTTGAATAGTTTCGGCAGATTTAACAACCACTTCGGCAATTCTATTAATACCATCAATTGTTTCAGCCAAAACTTTACCGCCTCTTTTGGCATTATCTCCTGCCTCCGAAGATGCCGTTGCAGCAGCAGTAGCATTGCGTGTATTTTCAATTATTGTTCTTGTCATTTCTTCAACGGCACTCGCAACATCGGTTGTTTGCATATTTTGTTCATTTGCACCGGCTGCCATTTCTTCCGTTCCCGCTGAAATTTCACTCGCGGAATTTGCAAGTTCGCTTGCCGTATTTGCAACTTTTGTAAGAGCTTCATTCATTGAAACTGAAACTTTATTTACATTTTCTTTAATTCGTAAATATCCTCCTTTGTAATCACCTTTCATTTTTGCTGTAAAGTCGCCCGAAGCCATTTTTTGAAGTACATTATCCGCTTCATCAATAGGAGCAACTACTGAATCCAATATGGAATTAAATCCGGCAATTATTTTTTTCCAATTTCCTTGAAATTTATTTTCATCCCCGCGTAAATCAAGTTTGCCTTCTTGGTTTGCAATTATTAGTTTATCAGCTTCTTCTAAAAGCTCGTGTATTGTATCAACTTCTTTATTGAAACTGTGAGCAAGAACATCTTCTGTAGAAGATGGATTTACTTTTTCAAATTTTCCTTCTGAAATATTTATTGCAGCAGTAATTTTTTCTTTCTGTGCCTCTCGCAAACTCCTTAACATATCAGCAAGCAAGCCAATTTCGTCTTTACTATTTATTTTTATTTCAGTATTGTAATTACCGACAGAATAGTCCGCAAGAACTGTTTGAAGTTTATTTATCGGATTACTAATTGTAGGACCAAGTACAAGAGTAACAAAAAAGAAAATTAATGTACCGCCAATCATCCCAGTAAAAATCCATAATTTCGAATTTGACACATCTGCATTAATTTTTGTGTTTACATTTTTAGAATCGTAATCTAAAACTTTAAGTATGGAATCAAATTTATTTACAAGCTGTGTTCCCACTTCTTCCCCTGATGATAAGGAAACAACTGCCGCCATTTCATAATTTTTCATCATTCCGGCACTTATAATGCCGTCAACAACAATATTTTTATAATTTTCCCATATGCTTTGAACTTCTTTTAATGTTTTTTTTATCTTCTCATTCTTTGTCTCTTTAATCAATGATTTTAAGGTCTCATCAACTTGTTTTTTATATTCATTAACATCCTGAATATACATTTTAAAACTATCCGAAAATTCAGCAATGGAAAACTTTAACAGAGTAAACTGAGTTTTTTGAAATCTATTATATATATCAGTAATTTTTGCACGGGGCGTAATTATGTCCTCAAAAATTTTATCTTTACTTGAGCTTACGCTGTTCATTTGCAGATAACTATTAACGGCAATAAATGCTGCAATAGCACCTATCAAAAAGAATCCTAATTGAATTTTTCTAATTACTTTCAGATTTCTATATATGCCCATAATTTTTGAAAACATATTCTCTTTATTCATAACATACCTTATCTTTCAATTAATTTAGTTTAAATTTAATAGCGAGTGAGAATTTAACTTTAACGGCTTTACCTTTATTTTTGCCGGGAGAAAATTTTGTATTCTTAACAGCCTTGATTGCTGCTTCATCGCATCCACCGCCAATTCCTTTAATTACTTTCACATCATCAACGCCGCCGTTTTCATTAATAAAAGCAAGCAGATATACTTTCCCTTGGATACCTGCCTTTTGAGCAATTTCCGGATATTTCACGTGTTTATAAATTGCGGGCAATCCTCCAACAGGTGAGGGCATTTCCTCGGCGAAAGGAAGATAAGCTTCCCCTTCATATACATTATCTTTTGCAGAAAGTGAAAACACTAATGCAAAAAATATTAGCAGTGCCGCTATACTTAAATATTGATTATTCATTTTAGCCTCCATGCCAAAAATTTAAGATCCATTTGTTTTTATTAATTTTTTATCCGAACAATTAAAATTTTATTTATCGCTAATTTATTATCGGAATAATCTTTAAATAGTTAAGCGGAAATGAGAAATATTTTTCTTTTAAAATAGTTTTTATAACTTGGATAAATGTCAATAATAGAGAAGTATTTCGCTTTTTTAAATACTTTTGTAATCGCAAGAATTAAAAGAAATATTTTACAAAAATAAAACAATCAATAAAGTAATTAATTCCGTTATAAAAAAACAAATTATGCCATTTTAATTGCAAAAAAGCTAAATGAAGTTATGAATCATTTCCAACTTTAGTCTGTAATATAAAAAGGCTTTTTTTGACTATACTTCATTCATTAAAAAGAATAATTAACTACCGTTTATTTAATAATCTTTAAAATATCCTTAAATTCATGTGTACCGCACACATTAAGAAGTTCAAACAAAATTGATTCGGAAGTGGTAATCTCGGCTCCGTTTGCTCTCATTCTTTTCAACGCCGTTTTGTAGTCGATCTTTTTTCGTGAGGAAACTGCATCTGCAGGAAGATTAACTTGAAAATCATTTGCCAATAAATCGAGAACTGTTTGTTGTACGCAAACATGTGTTTCTATTCCCGTTACAACAATTTGACTTATATTTTTCACCTTAAATTCATTAAATAAATCCTCGGCACCAAAACAGCTAAAGCTCATTTTCTGAATGGCGTTAGTATTTTTTAATTCTTTCTTAATTGCCGCTGCGGTTTCTCCAAGACCTTTGGGATATTGCTCAGTATAATAAACCGGTATTCCGAGAATTTTTGCGCCCTGAATCAGCATAATTGTATTATCAACAACTCTTTTATTCTGTCTCATTACACCGAGTATTCGCTCTTGAATATCAACAATTAATAATGCCGTTGTTGCTCTATTTAATATTTTCGGATTTCTAATTATTTCTTTCATTTTTCTCTCATTCCATTTTTTTACAAAGTAATTTCATTTAAAAACAAATCATCACGATTCAATTCCTCGTCTTACTTCCACACCCTTATCATAATAATGTTTTATGTTATTCATTTCCGTTACAAGATCAGCTTTATCAATTATTTCTTGCGGGCAATATCTTCC
>CAZXDS010000151.1:3931-8324 GCA_964639525.1 uncultured Melioribacteraceae bacterium
AATTGCTCAATAATTATTTTATCTTTTAGTATTTCCAAACTTTTTAATTCGTTGTACGGATAGTCCTTCATAAATTGAGCGATATAAGTCTTTAACCCAAACCCTGCAGCACGAACAGCCTGACCAAGTGCCGCAGTTGTTTTGCCTTTGCCGTTTCCGGTATAAACTTGAATATAACCTTTTTCTAAAACCTTCATGTTAATTGCCTCCGCCATCCAATTCATTTAACAATGGCTCTGTTTTATAAATGTATTTTAACGCCTGCATAAGTCCTATAATATCAGTTGCAACCGTCCTGTTGTTTTCTTCCAAGTAAATTATATGTCCCGATAAACTTTCCATATTTCCATCATGAACAAGTCCTACAACTTCACCATTTTTATTAATTATTGAGCTTCCTGAATTTCCACCGACAATATCATTTGTCGAAGCAAACCCGACTGATGTTGTTAAATCAAATCCTGCCGGAGGATTTTTCCATCGCGGATGAAGACCCCACGGATAAGTTTTTTTGCCAAATGAATTATATCTGTCCCATAATCCGTAAAATGTAGTTTTGCCGGGTGCAATTGTTCCATTGTATTCGTAGCCTTTTATAACTCCATCGGATATTCGTAATGTGGACGTTGCGTCAGGTGGAATTTTATCTCCGTAAATGTCAAAGACAAGCTTTCCAAGTTTCTGATCCAATATTTCCAGTTTATTATTTACACCATTCAATTTTTCTCTGTCCGATTTTAATTTCTCTTTAGTCAATTGAAGCAAAGAAATAAACGGGTCGAATGAATTTGCTATTTTGTCAGGATTCATAGACAAAAATTCAGTTACTTTTTCTTTTGTTGTAATTAACGAATTTTCAAGCAAGTATTCTACTGCAGCATTTCCGTTTTTATTATTTAATATGTTTTTTACTACCGCATCATTAGGAATCAATACCGATAATGTGTTCACAAATGCACGAAGCAATAATTTGCTCTTTTCCAAATCGTAATCTTTCGGGAAAATTGATTCGATGGTTTCTTCTAAATTCGATTGCTTATATTCTTCTTCTCTTTCATCATCATCCAATTTAACTTGTTCGGCATATTTTAACAATTTATCCGCAATTGTAAGGTACACAACCGACTTGCGATTTATTAAGCTATAACAAAACACCTCATTTGAAACCTTTTTCTTTTCATTTACTAAAACTTCAATTTTGCTCCAAATGTTCTCGTAATTTTGTTTGAGTATAACATTATCATTTACAATCGAAATTAAGTTGTTTTCAAAATCCTTTTTCTTTTTCATAATATACGGATTTTTCAAACCGACTAACCTTCCGGCATATGATTTACGGGCATTCCCTAATCCCATTACAGAGTTTAACATTTCGGATTCTTTTTCGGGATGGCTTTTAAAAAGTTCAAAAAATGCTTTGTACAATTCATTGTAATAAACCAAACGCTGTTTATATGTGAAATCTTTCAAAAATTCCAACTCTGAAAATGCAAGAAGTCTGTCTGTATGCCCGGGTCGCCCGACAGTAAAAATCAACTCACCATCCTTTGCGCCGACTTTGCTGATTTTGAAAAAATTCTTGGAGTGAATTGGTTTCCCATTTTCATCATAAGCACGAAAAAAAGCGAAATCCAATTCATATCTCGGGTAAGTAAAATTATCCCAATCCCAGCCTGTAGCGGCAATTTGAAAATCCGGAGACATAACCAAGCGAATATCATTATATCTTTTGTAAGAATAAACAGAATATTTCCCGCCGTTATACAATGTAACAACCTTACATATAAATCCGTTTTTTGCTGCAAATTCATTTTGGATTTTTTTCATTTCATCGGATTTTTTTTGAATTTTTTCATCGTCTGTTTTTGTACTATTCATAACATTGATAATTCGCTTGGTAACATCATCTATTGAAATTAATTGGTCAACATAAAGATTCGGAATTTTCCTTTCTTCAGCCAAAGTTGCAGCGTAAAAACCATCTCGCAAAAGGTTTTCATTTTCTCTCTGTACATATTTTAATTGTCCTCTGCCGCAATGATGATTTGTCATAATCAGTCCGTTAGACGAAACAAATGCAGCCGAACAGCCTCTGCCGAATTGTAAAGCCGAAAGTTGAACTTCATTCAGCCATTTTTGTGATGGGGTAAATTGATACTTTTGTTTAAAATACTGAAATGGAATATCATCGAATGTCCACATTCTGCCAAAATCATTAGTAGAAAAATGTACTGTATCAATATTAACAGGTTCATAAATTGAATTTTGCGGATAACCTTTGTTTGATATTAGTAATGTTACAAGGAAAACTAAGGTTATTAATTGAAGTAATTTTCTAATCATTTTTATCTCATTTTTTGATTGTTGGTATTTTAAAAATAACCATTTTTTTCTCTTACAAAAAATAGTTCTCTTAATTCTTAGTTTAATAATTATAAAGTTTTTCGCATATTGCATTATTAAATGTATTAAAAAAATAAAATTGTTTTTTATATAATGAGTCCGCTCTAAAAAGTAGTTTTTGAGTCTTGTTATTAAGTACCACAATAATAAAAAATTTCTTTGGAGAGTAAATTCTATAATGTATTATCAATTTTAATTCTTATTCGAATAATTCAATTGAACAAATGACTAACTATTCCCTCAGTTTAGAAAACGTAACAAAAGTATTTGGCAGACGATTAATTTTTAATAAGATTAATTATAATTTTTCTTCCGGCAATATTTATGGCGTAACCGGACAAAACGGTTCCGGCAAATCAACACTTGCTAAAATTATTACCGGAATTATCTCACCAACTTCGGGCAAGGTTAATCACATTATTAATAACAAAAAAATCATATCTGAAAAACTACACAACCATTTTGGCTTTGTTTCTCCATATCTATTTCTTTACGATGAATTTAGTGCTGAAGAAAATATTTTTCACTTTTCCAAAATACGCGGAATAGAATTTGACATTGAGCGATTAAAATTTTTGCTAAGCGAGTTTAACCTCTACAAACGAAAAAATGATTTGCTTAAAACATATTCTTCGGGTATGAAACAGCGAATGAAATTTATCTTTGCATTATATCACAATCCCGAATTGATTTTACTTGATGAACCTACGGAAAACCTTGACAACAATGGAAAGGATAAAGTTTACGAAATTATTGAAAGCGAAGGAAAAAGTAAATGTATAATAATTGCGTCAAACGAAGATGCTGATATTGAATTGTGTAACGAAACTTTGGCAATTGAAGATTTTAAAAAATAATAGTGATAACCATTTTATAAGAAAAAATTGGAAATATTATAAATGAAAGCATTCGCATTATTCAAAAAAGATTGGGAATCGGAATTACGAACAAGATATGCAATAAACGCTTTGGCAATGTTCATTCTTGTTACAATAAGTGTAATTTTATTTTCAATCGGGCAGGAAAAAATCAACGAATATTTAACAGGCGGATTGCTTTGGGTTGTTGTTTTCTTTTCTGCAATGTCGGGCTTATCGCGTGCGTTTGTTTCTGAAGAAGAACGCGGAACTACAATGACTCTTCAATTTTTGGCTGCACCTTCAACGGTGTTCAGCGGCAAATTGATATTTAATATCATTCTTGTTTTTTTGATGAACATAGCAATCACTTTTCTTTTTGTAATATTTTTTGATGCTTTTTTAATTAGAAATTGGGGATTGTTTTCTCTCATCCTATTTTTCGGCAATTTTGGAATTGCAATCTCTTCAACAATTATTGCAGCAATAATTTCCAAAGCAAGTTCCAAAGGAACTCTCTATCCTGTGCTTTCATTCCCAATTTTATTGCCTTTAATTCTCACTTTATTGGAACTTACTAAGTTCGCAATCAACGGAAATTCACTTACCGATTCATTTGTTGAAATTGCCGTGCTTATTTCCTATGATGTGATTATGCTTTCGGCTTCATATATGCTTTTTGATTTTATTTGGAAAGATTGAAGATAATTTATAAATGAGTCCATTCTAAAAAGTAATATTTTGACTAGCCCACGACTTTAGTCGTGGGGAAACAGACTAAAAACGAACTTCTCCAAACGGATTTTAGTCCGTTCGGGGCTTTTTAGAGTGGACTCATAAATTTTATTCACTTTTGAGGTACTACCACAAATTTAATGGGAAATACAAAAGAGCTAAATAATATTTTGATGTGCCTGGAATAAATAAATTATGATAACACCACAATTTATTGTGGTGTACTGTAAAACAAAAACCAATCTCCCGACTTTAGTCGGAAAAGAAGTTCGGGATAATGTTAGTATGTTGTTTAAAAACTGCTGTCGCAGACCCGTATCGGGAAGCAGTTATGAGATATTGACTCCCGACTTCCAACTAAAATGGCGTTAAGTTGTTGTAAATAAAGGGCATAGGTT
>CAZXDS010000152.1:0-8229 GCA_964639525.1 uncultured Melioribacteraceae bacterium
TAATGGTGAACTTCTAATAGTATCTGATCAAAATGGAAATATAGTAGATTCATTATTTACGCGGAATCAGATTCCTAACATTTCAGTGGGGCGATATCCCAACGGTTCGGAAAATATATTTTATTTTAACAATCCTACTCCGGGAACAGAAAATATTGACGATGGATTTTTAGAGTTTCTGAATCCGCCTGTTTTTGCAAAGGCAAGAGGATTATATTCAAACCCCATCTCAGTTGATATCTCAAATCCCAATACAACGGGAAGTATTAGATATTCTATAAACGGCTCAGAGCCTACAATAAATTCAACTCTTTACACAGGAGCAATTTCAATATCCAATAGCACAGTATTAAGAGCTAAGATATTTTTTGAAGGTAAATTGCCCAGTAAAACAGAAACATATTCATATTTTATTAATACAATTCAAAGATTGCCGATAGTTTCTATTTCCACAAATCCGGATAACTTTTTTGATTATAATACGGGCATTTATGTTATGGGACCCAATGCTGAAACTGCTTTCCCGTACTTCGGTGCAAATTTTTGGCAAGATTGGGAGCGACCGGTTCATATTGAATTATTTGAAGAAAATAATCAATTTGGTTTCGAGATGGATTGCGGCGTGAAAATATTTGGTCAATGGAGCAGAGCAAACACACAAAAATCAATAGCATTTTTTGCGAGAGGTTCTTACGGATATTCAAAAATCAATTACAAGCTTTTCCCAAATCAAGAAATTGAAGAGTATCAAAATTTTGTTCTTCGTAACTCAGGCAATGATTGGAATAATACTATGCTTCGAGATGCAGTAATGCAGAAAATAGTATCTCCTTTGGACATTGATATCCAAAACTATCGTCCGGCGGTTGTTTACTTAAATGGAGAATATTGGGGTTTACAAAATATACGAGAAAAAGTGAACGAACATTATATTGAAGACCACTATGGAATACAGAGTGATGATGTAAATTTATTAGAAAATAATGCTGACATAGTTCATGGCAACAAGGGTAATTACACGGAGATTTATAATTCTTTATCACAAATGAATATGGGAACTGATGAAGCATTTAACTACATCAATTCTAATATTGATATAAAAGAATTTATTGATTACTTTCTATCAGAAATATTTTTTGACAACAGAGATTGGCCCGGGAATAACATTAAATTTTGGCAGCAAAGAAGTACTAACTCAAAATGGAGATGGATTCTTTATGACACTGATTATGGATTTGGAATTTGGGATCCTAATGCGTATCAATTTAACACTTTGGAATTTGCTCTTCAAAGCAATGGACCTGATTGGCCTAACCCGCCTTGGTCAACTTATTTACTGAGGAAATTTTTAGAAAATGAAAATTTTAAAAATATGTTTATATCAAGGTTTTCTATTTACTCAAACACAATCTTTACTCCGGAAAGTATTAATGAAATCATTTCAGATTATTCATCAAAAATTCAAACGGAAATTCTATTTCATTTTCAGAGATGGGGCGGCAGTTACTCAAATTGGCTCTCAAATATTGCTGCGTTAAGAAACTTTGCAAATAATCGCTCAATTAATGTTACAAATCACTTTATAAGCAAATTTAATATAAGTGGACAATACAGATTAACGATAAATCAAAACACTGAAAAAGGAAAAGTTGAGATTAATGATGTGGAAGTTCACGGCAATTCGTGGCATGGAAATTTTTTTAATAATATTCCACTTGTACTAAAAGCAATTCCCAGAGCTAATTTTAAATTTTCTAATTGGGAAGGTGATATTACTTCAAACGAAAATCCAATTGAAGTAAGTAGCATTAATAATATCTCTATAACACCGGTTTTTATTTCACAAGTAAATACTAACATAGTTATTAATGAAATAAATTATAATTCGTCTGATACTTTTAATCCCGAAGATTGGATTGAATTATATAATTTGTCTGATGAATCTGTAGATTTATCGGGGTGGATTTTTCAAGATGAGGACCCAACTCCATATTTTACAATCCCTGATAATACAATTATTGATGGAGATGGTTATGTGATTCTTTGTAGAGATACAATTCTCTTCAAATCAAAATTTCCTGATGTAACTCATTATTATGGTAACTACGGATTTGGACTAAGCGGCGGCGGCGAGTTAATTCGTCTTTACGATAATTCAGGTGCTTTAATTGATTCACTTACTTATGATGACAAAGACCCCTGGCCTCCGGAATGTGACGGGCACGGACCAACATTAGAATTAAAAAATCCGACATTAGATAATTCAAAATATTATTATTGGAAACCATCCGCCGGAAATGGAACCCCCGGAAAAGAAAATGATGTTTATACAGCAATTGATGATAAACCGGAACTTTTACCAAATGATTATGAACTATTTCAAAATTATCCAAATCCTTTTAATCCAAGTACTACAATCAAATATCAAATTCCTAACTCAGGTAAAGTAAAAATTGAAATATATAATTTGCTCGGGGAAAAAATTGAGACCTTAGTAAATAGATATTTAGTCGCAGGAACATATTTGGTAAAAGTTAATGCCGAAAACCTTTCAAGTGGAATTTATTTTTACAAAATTAAAAGTGGTAATTTTTCAAAAACCAAAAAAATGGTATTACTCAGATAATTTATGAATGATTTTATAAAAAACAATTGGACGGGTATTCTTGTAATCTCTTTAATATTACTTTCTCTTCCAATTAAAATCTCGAACGAGATTCATACTTTTTTAAAAATTTTGCCTGCCCAACAATTTGTGGCAATCAAGGGTTCTAATGGTCAGATTATTACTCACTTAATTAATAATGTTACAGGTATTGTAGAAAAGTTAGAAACAATACAGGTGGACCGTGAAGACTTTGCGTCATTAAAAGTAAATATTGATAATCCGAATATAGCATTGGGAGATACTCTCGCTACATTTTATTCCAGCCACACAGATTTAATTTTGGAAGAAATGAAAGGTGAAATACTGCGTCAGCAAAAGTTATTAAACTCCCAATTAAGCGGGGAAAAGAGTTCAATAATTTCTGAGCAAGAAAAAATTTATGAAATTGCAAAAACAAAAGTTATTAATCAAAAGAAAATTTATAACAGAAAATCAGAGTTGTTTAATAAGAAACTTATTTCACAAGAAGAATTTGACGACGTAAAGGATTTATTAAATATCGTAAAACTTGAAGAGGAAAAGGAATATCAAAAATTACTGACGTTTAAAACCGGTTCCAGGCAAGAGGATATTCAACTCACAAAGGAAACAATCAGCAATATTAAAAAACAAAAAAATGTGATAGAAAAAAGGATAAACAATTATCACATAATTGCCCCTTTCAATGGCAAAATATTGGGTTCATATTCGCTTGATACTTTATTTATACTTTCTGACGTGAATTTATACGTGGCTATAATTCCGGTTGATATTGAAGAGTCTTCAGAAATTATTAACGATAATAAAATTAGTTTTATCGATTTGGGGAAAGAGTATGATATTGCTATAAATAATATGGAACCTGAAAGCAAAATTATTAACGGAAAGAATTTTGCCATTTTTAAAGCTGAATTTAAAACTGATAAAATACTGCATAATAATTTATTTGAGTGCAGTATAGACCGAGAAAAAAAATCATTATTTAATATTTTGAAAGATAATTTTATAAATATTTTTAATTTGCGTTAATGAGATTGGAGTATAAATATATTGTCCCGATTTCTGAAATTAATAACTTCAGGAACCAACTTTTACCATTTGTTGAGTTAGACCCATATTCGGCAAAACGTAAAAAGAAAGAGTACACAGTTAAAAGTATTTATTTCGATTCTAAAAAATTGGCTGATTACAAAGCGAAAGTTGATGGACTTTATAAAAGGAAAAAAGTAAGAATCCGTAGTTATAATGATACAACTAAAGATTCCATGGTGTTTTTAGAAATCAAGAAAAGAGTTGGTTCTCATGTTTATAAAAATCGTAGTCGTATTTCGCTCAATAATCTGGATTCTTTCTTAAATGAAAAAGATATTACTTTAATTGATGCAAGTGAGAATAATCTTGATGCAGAAAAATTTCTTTTTTACTATTTAAAAGGTTCCTTAAATCCGGTTACGCTTGTTACTTATGAGCGAGAAGCTTTTTTCGCAAAGCATGACAGAACTCTTCGTATTACATTCGACAAAAATATTAGATTTAAAAGAGCAAATAATTATCGGATTCTCTGTTCTCATAATTCTAGTTTTTTTAAGCAAAGTGCTTTTTTCCTTTTAGAAATAAAATTTGCGGAAGGTTTTCCAATTTGGTTGCAAGAAATGTTAAGGCAATTCAATTTAGCAAGAAAATCTTTTTCAAAGTACGCCGCCAGCGTAGATGAAATAATTACTTTACAATCAAACAGATTAAATACTAATATACCAAATTGGAGCATGTATGCTTGACGGTTTCTCTGCAATATTCAAATACTCAATAACTCCTAATCAAATATTAGCGAATATATCAGTCGCTCTTATTTGCTCCATCTTTATTTCCATTTCTTATAGAAAAACATATAGCGGTCCGGGTTATTTAATTTCATTTGCTAATGCACTTATACTGCTTTCATTAATTACATCAATTGTGATCATGATTATCGGTAATAATTTAGCGAGAGCATTTGGGCTAGTTGGGGCAATGTCGATTATTAGATTCAGAACAGCAGTTAAAGAAACTCATGATATTGTTTATATATTTTTTGCATTAACAATAGGCATGGCTTCCGGTGTTGGGCTGCATTCCCTTGCAATTATCGGAACAATTTTTGTGGGAATTGTGTCTTTTTTTATTTCCAAGTTAACCGGTATTTCAAATAATAACGATAGCACTCTGTTGGAATTTAACATTGAAAATAGTAACGATAAGTCCACATCAGACTATCAAAAAATTTTGGGGAAATACTCAAAAAAATTAAAGCTTACTAACATAAAATCTATAGATAATAATTTGATGCAAGTATCATATTATATAAAATTTAGAAAAGAAAACCAAAGTCTCGATTTAGTTAAAAAACTCCAAGAAATTGAAGGTGTTAATCATATCAGTCTTTTCTCCGATAACGAAAGTTTCTAAAATTACTAAGATTATTGAGAGAATAAGATTTTATAATTTCTGACAAGATAATTAAGGAACCAAATGAGAAATATTAAGAAATTATTCCATACAACAATATTTTTATTAGGACTTGTAATAAATATTTTTGCCCAAACACCAATATACCTTGACCCAAATGCATCAATAAATGATCGTGTCAATGATTTATTGAGCAGAATGACTCTTGATGAAAAAATTGGACAGATGACACAAGCTGATAATAATGCGGTGGGCAATTTAGATGATTTAAAAACTTATTTTCTCGGCTCAATTTTAAGCGGCGGCGGCTCAGACCCTGTTAGTGGAAACACAGCTTTGGACTGGGCAAATCTTTATGATTCATTTCAAGAAAAGGCATTGCAAACAAGATTAATGATTCCTATTATTTATGGAATTGATGCTGTGCACGGTCATAGTAATGTTGTAGGTGCGGTAATATTCCCGCATAATATTGGCTTGGGTGCCACACGAAATCCTGAATTAGTTAAGCGAATGGCTAAAGTAACCGCAGAGGAAATGACTGCAACAGGAATTGATTGGACTTTTGCTCCTTGTGTTGCAGTTCCGCGAAATGAACGTTGGGGAAGAACTTATGAAGGCTTTGGTGAAACGCCGGAGCTAGTTTCATTGCTGAGCGGACCTGCCGTTTTAGGATTTCAAAATGACTCATTAAATTCACCGACAAGTATTGTAGCATGTGCCAAACATTTTATCGGTGATGGCGGGACAACAAATGGTGTTGACCAAGGCAACACCGAAATTTCGGAAGAAGAGTTACGCAGAATTCATCTTCCCGGATATATAGCGGCTATCAATGCAGGCGTTCGGACAATAATGGCTTCATACAGCAGTTGGAACGGCGTGAAAATGCACGGGAATAAATATCTTTTAACCGATGTTCTTAAAACCGAACTTGGTTTTGATGGATTTATTATTTCCGATTGGGCAGGCATAGATCAAATTCCCGGGGATTATACTTCGGATATTGAAACTTCGATAAATGCCGGTGTTGATATGGTTATGGTTCCCAACGACTACGTAAATTTTATTGCAAAATTAAAATTGCTTGTTCAAGCAAATAATATAACGCAAGAAAAAATTGATGGTGCAGTAAAACGAATATTGCTTGTTAAATTTGAATTCGGATTATTTGAACATCCTTTTGCTGACCGCACACTTCTTCCTAATGTTGGTTCAGCGGAACACAGAGCCGTTGCCAAACAATGTGTTATGGAATCTGTTGTACTACTAAAGAAAAATGATAAAATTCTCCCACTTCCAAACAGTAATATTCGTGTATTAGTTGCCGGTAAACATGCCGATGATATTGGAAGACAATGCGGTGGCTGGACAATTCAATGGGGAGGTGGAACAGGTGATATAACAGAAGGGACAACAATTCTTGAGGGACTAAGAAAAGTTGCTCCAAATGTTGAATTCGTTTATGATGAAAACGGGAATTTTGATAATACTGCTGCGGATTATGCTATTGCAGTTATTGGTGAAGAACCATATGCGGAAGGTGGCGGTGATAGAGATGATTTAACAATTGCCAAAGACCAAATATTGTTAGTCCGTAAATTGAAGAATCTCGGACTTCCGGTTATCACAATTTTAATTTCCGGTCGTCCAATGATTATCAATCCTGTTTTGCATAATTCCGATGCATTTTTAGCCGGGTGGTTACCCGGAACCGAAGCGGATGGAATAGCAGAAATAATAGTAGGGAACAGCACTCCCAAAGGCTTGTTGCCGGCGACTTGGCCTAAAAATATGGAGCAAATTCCAATTAACTTTGGCGATTCCGATTACCACCCACTTTTTCCGTATGGATTTGGAATTACTTCGTTTGACAATTCTGAAGTTGGATCAGCACCAATTTTTCAATCGGGAATGGTTACAGAAGATGGATTACATATTGAACTTGCCTTTAACAAATCAATGAATAATGAAAATAATAGTTCAGCAAATTTTACGGTTCTAAAAAATGGAAGTGATGAAATTCAAGTAATTAATTTTGAATTAGACTCGCTTGATGAAAAAATGCTGTTATTAGCTTTAAGTGACAATGTATCAAAAAATGATGTGGTTTTAATTTCGTATAATTCGGGAAATTTATCATCTGCAGATAGTGGAGTTGTGAGTACATTTTCAAACCAAGAAGTGATTAATTTTTTAAACTATTCCCCAAGTATTCAAAATATTCCGGGAAAAATTCAAGCAGAAGATTATTCCGATATGCACGGTATTCAAACAGAAAACACAAGCGATAGTGGCGGCGGATTGAATGTCGGATGGATTGATGATGGAGATTGGTTAGAATATAATTCAGATATAGAATTCTCAGGGACATATTTCATTAACTATAGAATTGCAAGTGAGAGTAATGGCGGAATATTAAAACTTTTTGTTGATGGGAATGAAACTGATACACAAACAATTCCGGTTACTAATGGATGGCAAAATTGGCAAACCGTAACAAATATAATAAATCTAACTTCGGGTAAAAGCACTCTGAAATTATTGGCTGAACAAGGTGGGTTTAATTTAAATTGGTTTGAGTTTGCACTTATTACGGATGCAAAATCGGAGGACGAAATTCCATCTGAATATGTTCTAAACCAAAATTATCCAAATCCTTTTAATCTAACTACAATAATAAGTTATACAATCCCAACTTCTAAATTTGTAAATCTATCAGTGTTTAACGTTCAGGGGCAGCTTGTTCAAATGATAATAAATAAACACCAACAATCAGGCAAGTATTCCATAGCATGGGATGCAACCGGAAAATCTACAGGAGTTTATTTTTATAAACTGGAATCCGGAAATTTTACAGATGTCAAAAAATGTATTTTAATTAAATAGTATTCTCATGCTATGAGAGGAGAAAATATTATGGTAAACGGTAAACAATTAATAGAAATTATGGGTAAAAAGATAATTTTAATTATAATAACAAGTTACGCAAATAACTTTGGAGATTTTTCGCTAAATTATGCAATTTAAAACTGGTAAACCGGTTAATTAGTTATTGTTTTTATCATTAACCAACGACTTCAGAGACTGTGTGAAAAGTCAAAGTCAAGATAGGTTGAAGAAAGGTTAAAGAAGTG
>CAZXDS010000153.1:0-3187 GCA_964639525.1 uncultured Melioribacteraceae bacterium
GGTAAACGAATGGAATTTCTATTTACTCAAATTGCAGCATTCTACAAATCACTGGCTGATGAAAACCGGTTGAAAATTGTGGTATATCTTTCGGACGGACAAAAATCCGTATCAAAAATTGTTGAGGATACAAAACTTTCACAACCTCTGATTTCTCATCATCTAAAAGAATTAAAAAATAATAAGATTGTGAAAACCGAAAGAAAAAGCTCGTTTGTGTTTTATGAGCTGACTGAACCTGCTCTAATTGACTTAATAAAATTAACAAACCATTTGTTGGTAGAATTAAACGAAAAGCATAATATTACTTTTTCACATGCACATGAAAGTAATTTTGATATGCCTTTTCCTATTATGATGAAAAAAATGTTTAAAATAATGAATCAATCAATGAAGGAGAAATAAAAATGATGAATCCAAAAGGCGGAATGCCTATGATGGGAATGATGCGGAAAATGATGGAAGGCAACTCCGATTTTAACCCGATGGAAATGTGTCAGAATGTTTTAAAGACGGTTACAAAAGTTTCGGAAACGTCATTCTATGCAACACCCGAAATAAGATTGATGTTTGAAGAATGGCTCGTAAGCATCGAAGAAGAAATTTTCGATTTCATTCGGAATGAAAATGAAATTAATCTTAATAATATTTCAGAGCATTTCAAAATTTCTAAAGATGCCGCAAAATTTTTCTTAAATCACCTTGCAGCTTCGGGCAAAATAAAAGCTGAGTTCAAGAATAAATAGAACTATGGAAATCAAATAAATAGAATCATAATTTAATAATAAAAACATAAGGAGAAACAAAATGAGTATGAGGGGAAAAATGATGTCCGGTATGATGAAACCCGAGGATATGCCGAAAATGATGGACTCAATGATGGACAATATGTTTTCGAAAATGTCTGCGGAAGACAGAGTGCATTTTGTATCTGAAATGATGCCGAAATGTATTAACACAATATTTTCAGAAATTGATTCTGACGCCAAACAAAACCTTGCAAGAGAGATGATTGGTAAAATGACAAATATTTTTGAAGAACAATTAAAAACAGATGATAAATAAAAAAGGAGATTAAAATGGGACCTGAATTTTTTTGGGGCGGCGGGATGTGGATTTTCCCGATAATAATGTTAGTAGTTATGCTTGTGGTTATTTACTTAATTTTCGGCAGAGGCAGAATGGTGCCCCCTTGGTATTACGACGACAGAAATTACCGCAAAGATGACACTACTGACAAGGCTTTGGACATTTTAAAACAAAGATACGCCAAAGGAGAAATAGACAAGGAAGAATTCGAAGAAAAAAAAAGAGTTCTTAAAAATTAAATCATAAATTACTATAAGGAGAAATAAAATGTGTTTAGGATATTATCGTTATTATGAGGACGTGCCACACGTTCATCGCAGAAGAAACAGAATGATGCCTTTTGATTACCTTGAAGAAGATAGATTGTATCAAGGGAAAGATTTATCAGTTTCCGCTTTGGATATTTTAAAGCAAAGATATGCCAAAGGCGAAATTAACAAGGAAGAATTTGACTCAATTAAAAAAGATATTTTATGAACGGTGAAAGCTGCGAAATAAGCGACAAAGGTAAGAGCTGCTGCTCCACTTCAGTTGTAACTGATAAAATAGATTACAAAGAACATTGGAATAAGACCTATTTAAACAGTTCGGATGAACAATTAGGCTGGTATGAATCGGATTTAACACCAACATTAAAAATGATTGAAAAAACCGCTTTGCACAAGTCTGCAAAAATTCTAAACGTGGGCGCCGGCAGCTCAACCTTAATAGATGAACTTTTGAAATTGGGCTACTCAAATATTTCGGCTACCGATATCAGTAAAGTTAGCCTCGATAAATTGAAAAAGCGACTTGGCAATGACAGCGCAAAAGTTAAATGGATTGTTGATGATTTAACAAAACCGACATTGCTTAATGATATTCACCCAGTTTCTCTATGGATTGATAGAGCTGTTTTGCATTTTCTTACTATTCGTGATGAACAAACTGCGTATTTTAATCTACTAAAAGATAAAGTTGAACTAAAAGGTTTTTTAATATTTGCAGAATTCAATTTGGAGGGAGCCGATAAATGTGCCGGATTGTCCGTGTATCGCTACAGTAAAGAAATGTTAGCCGAAAGACTCGGAAATGACTTTATATTAATTCATAGTTTTAATCATATTTACACGATGCCTTCCGGTGCTTTACGACCTTATGTTTACACACTTTTCAAAAGGGAACGGAAATGAAAAAAGTATTGATGTTTCTCAGCAAAGGTTTTGACGATCTGGAAGCCGTTACGTTTATTGATGTTCTCGGTTGGACAAACCAAAAAGATAATCTAATTCCAATTGAATTACAAACTTGTGCATTTCACGACGAAGTAAACGGTAGATTCGGGATTCACATAAAAGTTGATTACAACCTTAGAGCAAAAAAATTAAATTATTCCGAGTTTGATGCTTTTGTTCTTCCGGGCGGATTTCACGGTTTCGGTTTTGATGAAGCATACAACAGTGAACTGGGAGGAATAGCAAAAATATTCAATGATAATCACAAACCGATTGCAACTTTGTGTGTGGGTGTTTTACCGGTTTCAGACGCCGGTTTATTAAAAGGTAAAAAAGCTACTACATATAATTTGAGCAGATATCATGATAATCCTTCGAGATTAGAACAAGGCGGTGCTATTTACACCGGAGCAAAAGTTGAATATGATAACAACATAATTAGCTGTGCCGGACCTGCCTCCGCCCTCGATGTTGCTTTCAAACTTGTTGAATTGTTGACCGGAAAAGAAAACTCAAATAATATTCAATCATTAATGATTAGATAAAGTACATTCTAATAAAAACAATTTTAGTTCTGTGTAAACCATTCTTTGCAGTATTATTTATGTAAAATTTATAGTTTACGAAAATTAAGGGATAAATACTGATAAGGAATTTACCTTTGTTTTTTCAAGAGCAACTCTTTTCTTCGACTTTAAGATAGATATCAATAAATCATTCTTTCAAACCGAAATTCCGTAAATCTCCTCCATACCTGATATCTTTTGCATCTATTTCATCATCGTTCAGCCATTCGGGAAAATCCGGAGATTTTTGGAGTTTATCTTTTTCCGCTTCAAGCTCGTCTTCACTGTATGAATAAACCATTGATGCGGATATTACAT
>CAZXDS010000153.1:3287-8213 GCA_964639525.1 uncultured Melioribacteraceae bacterium
AAAAAACCGGCAGTAGTGTGTGGAATTAACGGCGGAGAAATGTTTACTACTTCCAAACCCGCTTTTGAATTGTGAATAGTATTGTCAGAAGAAAGTTCAACGTTGTTTTTAGGCTGTCCGCTAAATGCAGCCAAAAGAAAAACCATTAGTATAAATAATATTGTTTTCATAGTATTTTGTTTTTTGTTAAAATTATTTTCTTATGTAATTAATTGAAAATTTTAAAGCATCATCCTTGCATACCTCAATACATCTTCCGCAATTTGTACATTCTCCGCTTTTAATATATCCATCCTTTTTGCCGATAATCGTAAGGACCTGATGTTCGGGACAAACTTCAAAACACTTATTACAGAGTGTACATTTTTCTTTTTCATGATAAACTTTCAGCACACCGTATTTGCCTACAACGGAGTAAAAAGCTCCGAGTGGACATAAATGCCCGCACCAACCTTCTTTTACAACAGCAAAATCAAAAAGAAAAATAGCCAATATAATTGCCCAGCTTCCACCGATACCAAATATTATTGCCCGATAAAAAATTGAAATCGGACTAATGATTTCAAATGCCGCAATTCCTATAATAGCCGATAGAATTAAACTTAAAACCAAAATATAATACCTTGTGCTGCGCGATATAATTATTCTATTAGTAGTTTTAATTTTAATCTTTTTTCTGCTCCAAGCGGCAAAATCGGTTAACAGATTTACGGGACAAACCCAACTGCAGAAAACCCTTCCGCCGATAACAGCATAAAATAAAAGAACAATTAAAGCTCCAACCAGTAAATCGGTTGTTCCAAGAAATCCGCTTGCTAAAATTTGAAGTGTAGCATAAGGATCGCTTAAAACAATTTTATTCAAAAATGTTGCCGAACTGTAATTACCGATAAGTATTTTCCACCCGAAATAATTTCCGCCAAAAAATAATGTAATAACGGAAAGCTGAACAATTCTTCGTGAAACTAAATATCTGTTATTTTTCAGCATTGAGAACATTATCTAATATAAGTCCGTGTCATCGTTCAAATAATCCAAATCGGATTTAATATCTTTCTTATCTGTGTTAACAGGTTCTTTTATTTTCATTCTTTTTTCATCAGATTTGTCCCATCCTTTAATATAATGGTCTCCAACTTTTCCAGTAGCAATGCTTCTCGGAAGAACAAAAATCGCCGGTTTTTCTACAATGCAAACATGTTCGCAAATACCGCAGCCTGTGCAGTAATCACTGTCAACAACCGGTAAAAGATAGGCATGTTTTTTCGTTCTTTCATTTATCTTTCGTTCAATCTTCAAAGCCTTATCAATTAAAGGACATGCACGGTAACAAGCATCACATTGAATTCCCCAAAATGCAATACAAGATTCCTTGTGAATGACTGCAACACCAATTTGAGTATTATTAATTGACGCAGGCTCGTTTCCTTTTTGTAATCTCTTAATGTCCAATGCTCCTGAAGGACAGTTATATGTGCACGGAATATCTGTGCACATATAACATGGAATATCGCGCGGCTTAAAAAACGGAGTCCCAACGGCTTTGCCATCTCCCGGTGTTGCAAGTTCTAAAGTATCATAAGGACAAACTTCAACACATTTACCGCATTTTATACACGCTTGAACAAAGTCTTTATCATTCTGAAATGCGCCCGGAGGTCTTAATGCCAATTCAGTATCTGCAGCTTCGCTTGCACCGTTTCCCCATAAAAGTCCGCCGAATCCAAATAGAGTCCCGGTTTTGAATAAATTTTCAATAACTTTACGTCTCGAAGTCATTTAGGCTTTACCTCACGCTTCCGTTTTATATATTTTCACGGCACATTTTTTAAAATCAGTTTGTTTACTCATGGGGCATGTTGCATCAAGACAAACTTTGTTTATGAAAACCTTTTCGTCGAACCAAGGTACAAAAACAAGTCCTTCAGGAACACGATTTCTTCCTCTTGTTTCAATATGTGCTTTTACTTTTCCTCTTCTTGATTCAATCAAAACCAAATCGCCGTCCAGCATATTCATTTTTTTTGCATCTTCGGGATTCATAAAACAAAGCGCTTCCGGCACTGCCCTTCGCAGTTCAGGTACACGCATAGTCATTGTTCCGCTATGCCAATGTTCAAGTACTCTTCCTGTACTAAGCCAGAAAGGATAATTTTTATCCGGCATTTCCGGCGGATCCATATATGGTCTGAAAAATATTTTCGCTCTGTTCGGAAGTTTAATTTTTCCTTTAGCAGCAATCGGACCTTTAAGTGTTCCCTGCAGTATTTCTTTTAACGCCGGTCCATAGAATGCAAAAGCACCCGCATTCGCTTTCTTGGCATAAACATCGTACTTTGAATTAAACCGCCACAAAGTTTCTTTTCCGTTAACAACAGGCCACTTCAAACCGCGTGCTTTATGATAATCATTGAACGGTGCTAAATCGTGAGCATGACCAAGACCAAACTTGCGGTATTCTTCCCACAAATATTTCTGAATAAAGAAACCATATCCCGAAAATTCTTTGCCGTCCGAACCTTTTACTTTTCTCTTATCGCCCGCAGCTTCCGAGTTTAATCTTCCACTACCAATAGGATCAGGCCAAGCAAAACTTTTAGCTTCATTATTTGCATATAAAACATCGTAAAGTGTATTTTCCGGAGAATATCCCATTGCTTTCGCCTTATCCAAAACATCGGGCAAACCGCCTTTTAATCCTGGAATATTCTTTGCGCCCCAAACTTCTTTTAATTTAAACCGTTTTGAAAGTTCCATAAATTGCCACGTATCCGACATTGCATCACCAACTGGAGTTACCTGCTGAATCCAATGCTGAGAACGTCTTTCGGCATTTCCGTAAGCCCCCCACTTTTCAAATATCATAGCGGTAGGTAAAACCAAATCCGAAACCTTTGCAGATATTCCGGGATAAACTTCGCTGCAAACAATAAAATTATCCATTTCGCGAGCTGCCTTTAACCAATGAGTGGCACTGGCACTGTTTTGATAAGGATTGCTAACATTTACCCATGCAAATTTAATTTTCCCGTCTTCAATATCCCTATGAATTTTCATTACGTGAGCGCCCACTTTCGGATTTAGAGTCCCTTCGGGAATTTTCCAGATTTTTTCTGAAAATTTTCTGTGTTTAGGATTGGCAACAACTAAATCTGCCGGCAAGCGATGAGAAAAAGTACCTACTTCACGTGCCGTACCGCAAGCTGATGGCTGTCCTGTTAAACTGAAAGCTCCATTGCCGGGTTGTGCCTGTTTTCCTAAAAGTAGATGCACCATATAAGCTTGTTCATTTACCCACGAACCTCTTGTATGCTGGTTCATTCCCATTGTCCAGAAAGATGCTACTTTTCTGTCTTTTTCCATATACAAACTTGCTAAGGTCTTTAATTTTTTCTTAAAAGATTCAATAGATTCATTCGGATCACCCTTTGCAAGATTTGCAACAAAATCCAAATTGTAAGGTTCCAATGCTTTCTTAAATTCCTCGAACGGAATTGACCAATGTTTAACAGGCTTTTTAGTGTTGTTCATCTTGAGTGCATCGCCTTCTTTATATCCAAGATATGCTAATGTTACAGCTTCTCTTTCTGATATCTTTTTTTCTGCCTCGAATCGGATAGTTTCATTCTCCAAGTCCGTATATTTCTTATTACCCGGCTTTCTCATTCCGTAACCAATATCAACCGGACCCGTAGCAAAAATTGTATATTTCTTTACGAAATCCCAATCAATTGCTTCCGGATGATTGTAAACTATTTCGTGTGCAATATAATTCCAAATAGCCAAATCCGTGTTTGGCTTAAAAAGTATTTCAATATCGGCTAAGTCCGAAGTTCTGTTTGTAAAAGTTGTAAGATTTACAACCTTAACTCTTTTAGGATTGGAAAGTTTTGTATCGGTAGCCCGCGACCAAAGAATCGGGTGCATTTCCGCCATATTGGCGCCCCAAGTAACAATCGTTTCAGTCAATTCTAAATCATCATAAGTACCGGCAGGTTCATCAATCCCAAAAGTTTGAATAAAACCAACCACCGCCGATGCCATACAATGACGGGCGTTTGGATCTATGTTATTAGAGCGAAGTCCGGCTTTCATTAATTTTACTGCAGCATAACCTTCCATAATCGTGTATTGACCTGAACTAAATATTGCAATTCCTGCCGGTCCCAATTCATTCAACGTTTTCTTCATGTGCTTTTCCATCTCATCAAAAGCACGTTTCCAACTAACAGCTTTGAATTTACCTTTTTTGCTGAAATTACCATTCTCGTCAACTCGCAAAAGCGGTTTTTTCAAACGGTCATTTCCGTACATTATTTTTGAATTGAAATATCCCTTAATGCAATTTAGTCCCCTGTTAACCGGTGCGAGCGTATCGCCTTTAACGGCAATAATTTTGTCGTCTTTTGTAGCTATCATTATTCCGCAGCCCGTGCCGCAAAACCGGCACACGGCTTTGTCCCATTTCCAGCCTTTTTCGCCATGTACAGCAAATGCTTTAATTGTGTTCGGTAATGAGCTAATCCCTACTGAAGTTGCGGCGGCAACAATAGCAGAGTTTTTGATAAAATCTCGTCTTGTTTGATTCATGGCTTTTCTCAAAAAAATGATAAAATATTTTATTTCCAACTGAAGATTGAAATTATTATTTCAATCAAAAAAAAATTATAGTAACGGTTTTATTTTTAAATCTATATATATTAATTAACACTGTGTTAAAACAATGCTTTTCTTTATAAAATAACTTGGTGAATTTGATATTGATAGAATAGAATGATTTTTCAACGGTTTCATTTATTTAATACCAGTTAAAAAAGAATTTTTTGTCTTGATTAACTTATACACTAATTTTCCAAATGTCAAATAGTTTTCCAGCGATTCAGAGTCAAATAATACAGTTTTCAATATTAAATTGTTGTTGTAGAA
>CAZXDS010000154.1:0-8196 GCA_964639525.1 uncultured Melioribacteraceae bacterium
AAAAATATTTTATTAAAATTAACTTGTAGAGTAGCATGGAAATATTCAAAAAAATACATTTGGTTCAATTTAAATACGTAAATTATAATATTAATTATTAAATTTGATAACTCAATAATTCTAATTATTTAATAATGTTTTCCTATGGTTTATAGGAGTTTTTACACATAATGACTCAAAAAAAATTCCACCGAAGAATTGCCCGCGAAAGATCGCTTCAAATTTTATATGCTTACGAAATGAATAGTGATAATTTAATTGCCTTGGAAGAGGGAATACTTGCTGATATAAATAATGCAAGTGACCGTAGTTTTAGCATAAAATTAGTCTCGGATGTTCTACAAAATAAATTGGTTCTTGATGAAAAAATAGGGGAACGCGTTAACAACTGGGAAATGGATAGAATTGCACTAATCGACAAACTACTGCTACGAATGGGAATTGCCGAACTTATGTTTTTCCCCGACATTCCGCCGAAGGTTTCAATAAATGAGGTTATTGAAATTGCAAAAGATTACAGTACTGCTAGCAGCGGTAAATTTATAAATGGAATTCTTGATGCGATATTAATCAATTTGAGAAAAAACGGTAAGCTTAACAAAACCGGACGTGGTTTGATTGAGCAAACAATATCCAAAAAAAAATCATAATTACCAACTGTGAAAAATCAAAAGGATAATCGTAAACGGATATTTATCTGGTCTCTTTTCGATTTTGCCAATACGTCATACTCAATAATTGTTGTAACATTTATTTTTGCGGTTTACTTCAAAGATGTTATTGCTCAAGGTAAACCAATTGGTGATTTGTATTGGAGCTTTGGGATTAGCATTTCGATGATTATTACCGCTATTATTTCTCCTGTCCTTGGTGCAATTGCCGATTATTCTGCAGGAAAAAAAAGATTTCTGCTGTTTTTCACATTACTAAGTATTTCTGCTACCGCACTGTTGTATTTTACCGGAAAGGGAACTATTCTTTCAGCTCTCATTCTATTTATAATAGCCAATATCGGCTTTGAATCGGGGCTGGTTTTTTATGATGCATTTCTGCCTGAAATATCATCACCGAAAAATTACGGCAGAGTAAGCGGTTACGGTTTTGCAATGGGTTATCTTGGTTCGCTGGCTTCTTTGGCACTTGCATTTCCTTTTATTCAAAACAAAATGATAAAAGAGACTTTTCCGCTTGCTGCACTTTTCTTTTTAGTGTTTGCAATACCACTTTTTCTATTTCTAAATGATTCAAGAAAAGATATTGAACGGAAGGAGAGCTACTTTCAAATAGGGTTTAAAAGAGTTTATAATACAATTTCTAATTTGAAAAATTATAAAAATCTTTCTCTCTTCTTGTTAGCATTCTTTTTTTATATCGAAGGTGTGAACACGGTAATATTTTTTTCGGGCAATTATGCTAGAACAACATTAAAATTTTCATTTCAGGAATTGATTGTTTTTTTCTTAGTTGTTCAAACTACTGCAATATTCGGATCAATAATTTTTGGAATTATTTCCGATTCAATTGGGCAAAAGAAAACAATTGTAATCTCATTATTTATTTGGATATTTACAATACTTTTCGCCTATTTTACAGCTGATTCACAAAGTTTGTTTTTGAATTGGGCGAACAAATTTATTGAGACTGATATATTTTCATTGCAGAAAGATTCATTTTATCTTGTCGGTTTGCTTGCCGGCAGTGTAATGGGAGCAACACAGTCCACAAGCAGAAGTATGATGACTAAATTGACACCAAAAGAAAAGCAAACTGAGTTTTTTGGATTTTATTCACTGTTTGGTAAAAGTTCCGCCATTGTTGGTCCACTTGTTTTTGGTTTGGTAAGCTACTCAACCGGAAGCCAGCAGATTGCAATATTATCGTTAGGTGTGTTTTTTATTATCGGGCTATATATACTAAAATTTGTTGAAGACCCAAAGGATGTGAAAGTGTAGTTTCTGCTTATGCAAAAGTGATTTGTCATTTCAAAAACTAATATCGTTACGGTTAAAAAAAAACTGTCGTCATACCTGTCTGCCGATAGGCAGGCTGATGAACCTGCCTGACGGTAGGCAGGTATCAGCATCTCATTCAACGTTTAAAATTCCAATCCGGCAGTCGCCCGATTCTCTTGTGTGTTCTGAATAATCATGAATGAGTCCATTCTAAAAAGTAATATTTTTACTAACCCACGACTTCAGTCGTGGGGAAACAGACTAAAAACGAACTTCTCCAAATGGACTTTAGTCCGTTCGGGGCTTTTTAGAGTGAACTCATGAATGTTTCATTTGTTTTAATATTTTTAAAAATACTTAAAATATAATATATTAAGTTTTGTTTATTCTTAACTCGGATTCAAATTCAATGAAAAAATGTCTTTTATCATTTATCGGAACAAATGATGCAGGAATACTTTTGGGCAAAACCGAAGGTGCAATAATTACTGCATTAAAAAATGAAACTTTTGATGAAGTTAAACTTTTGTGGAATGATTCTGTTGTAAACGAAAATCTCAGTTATGCTGATATAATGATTCATCTTAAACGGGAAATTAAAAAGCAAAAGCTATGCAGTAAAATTGATGATGAGGAATTTGAATTGACTGATGTAACTGATCACAATGAAATTTACAAGCAGTTAAAAGCGTACAGTGAAAGTCTTCCAAAAGATAAAAATATAGAATATACAGCAGCAATTTCCTCCGGTACGCCGGCAATGCAAGTTTGCTGGATTCTTCTTGCAGAATCAGGGGACTTTTCAGAACAATTTCCACTGCGATTAATTAAAGTAAAAGACCCGAAATTCGGGAAATCCAAAAACATTGAAGTTAAATTAAATACTGCGCTGCCGAAAATAATAGGACTGAAAAAAGAAGTCGGCGAATTGAAAAAGAATCTGATTCCATTGGCGGAAATAGAGACGGAAAAAGGAGAACTGAAAATAGGCGAGACGAAGATTAATCTTTCGCCTGTTGAATTGTGTTACTACCGTTATTTTGCGGACCGCGTCGCGCACGAAGAGAAACCGGAACGATTTTCCGGCATTAACGTTCCGCTTGAATTCATCAAAAAAATTTTCGCTTATCACGAAGAAACGTTTCCCGATCTTGAACTGAACCGCGCAGGATTGAAAGACTACATCAAAAAGGGTTATGATTTTCCCATTCAAACTTTTCGCGGACATATTTCAAAAATAAACAGAAAATTGAAAGAAGGGCTGAATAACGAAACGGTTTTTCAATACTTCAAAATTTCCTATGAGGGAAGACGAGGCGCGAAGTTTTACGGTATTAAAGCTCCGGCGGAAAAGTTACTATTTAAAAAGTAAAAGGAAAAAGTGAAATAAAATGTCAGCGAAAGAAAAAGTAAGCAAACGAACATATCCTGATTTGGTAGGAGATATTTCAAAACTACTTGAAACCGCGCGCAAGGAATCCGCAAGAGCCGTTAACGCACTGCTCACGGCAACTTATTGGCTTATCGGTTACAGAATTGTTGAGTTTGAATATGAAGGGAGAGAGCGGAAAGAATATTACGGTGAAAAACTACTTCGGCGTTTATCTTCTGAGTTAACTTTGAAATTTGGGAAAGGTTTTTCTCGACAAAACCTTCAACAGATGATTCAATTTTATAACATGTATAAGCGGCCAAAGATATGTCAGACACTGTCTGACAAATCTCCAATTGAAGAAGAATTACTAACAGAGCCTTTAGAAATGAATAAAAAGATTAGCCAGACACTGTCTGGCATATCTTTGAATAATCATGATATCGAAGCGACTGCAAAGCAATATAAAAATGAATCTTTGCTTGTAGAACTTGCAAATTATTTTAAATTGCCTTGGTCTGCTTACGTGAGGATGCTTTCTGTTAAAGACGATGAAGCACGCGAATTTTACGAAACTGAAGCTCTACGCAATGGCTGGTCTGTTCGCCAATTGGAGAGACAAATTTCAACTCAATTTTATGAAAGAACTTTGCTCTCAAAGAACAAAGCGGATATGATAAAAAGAGGTGAACAAAAACAGGCGAAGGATTTTCTTTCAGCAGAAGAAGAAATTAAAGACCCTTACATTTTGGAATTTCTCGGTTTGAAAGACGAATATTCCGAAAGCGATTTGGAGGAAGCTCTTATCAAACATCTCGAAAATTTTCTTCTTGAATTGGGAAGCGATTTTGCATTTATCGGCAGACAGAAGCGCCTGAGAATCGGGAACGAGTGGTTTAGAATTGATTTGCTATTTTTCCACAGAAAACTGAAATGCCTTGTAGTGATCGATCTGAAAGTGGGAAAATTCACTCACGCCGACGCAGGACAAATGCACATGTATTTGAATTACGCGAAAGAAAATTGGACAAACGAAGACGAAAACCCGCCCGTCGGTTTGATTTTGTGCGCCGAAAAAGATTCCGCCGTCGTCAAATATTCTTTGGAAGGATTGCCGAATAAAGTCCTCGCCGCCGAATACAAATTGAAACTGCCCGACGAACAGTTATTAATAAACGAACTGAACAAAACCCGTAAAATGATTGCCGGAAAACAAAAAGTCATAGATTAAAAAGACGACTGAAAAGCCGTTCTGTTTGGCACTGCCAAATAAAAACCGTCAATCCTATTTGGTAAAAACAAATAAAAATAGTTGATTTTATTTGTTATTATCAAATAAAAACAGCTAAATCTATTTGGTAGTATCAAATAAAAACAGCTAAATCTATTTGGTATTATCAAATAGAAATTTACCGTAACTTTGTTTTAACATTGCCGTAGCTTTACAAAAAAACTTATTTTCTCTTTATTTTTGCTGCAACTTTTCCGAACGTAAATATTATAGAAAGAATTATTACTCCTAACCCGAAAATACAAAATTATTTTTTTATAATCGCAAAATATACGGTATATTTACGATTGTAATCGCAAATAATTCGACAGTATGATGATAAACCGAAAATTAGAGAGTATTATTAATAAAAAACTTTTCAAAGGAAAAGCTATAATTATTCTCGGAGCAAGACAAACAGGTAAAACCACTCTATTAAAAAAAATGCTTGAGACAAAGAAAGATGTACTGTGGTTAAACGCAGACGAGGCTGATACTCTGGCACTCTTTGAAAATGCTTCGTCCTCACGATTAAAAATAATTTTTAATAGAAAAAAGATTGTTGTAATTGACGAAGCCCAACGGATACCAAACATCGGGTTAAAACTTAAACTTATCACCGATCAAATTAAAGATATTCAGCTTGTAGCTACCGGATCATCTGCATTTGAACTTGCCAATAAGGTTAATGAACCGTTAACCGGAAGGAAATGGGAATATAAACTTTACCCTGTTTCATTTGCCGAAATGGTTGAGCATCATGGCTTTTTAGAAGAGAACCGTTTATTACCGCATCGTTTAATTTATGGCTATTATCCCGAAGTTATTACAAATCCCGGAGACGAAAAAGAGATTTTAAAACAAATATCGGATAGTTATTTATACAAAGACATTTTAATGTGGGAAGGAATAAAAAAGCCCGAACGCCTAATGAAATTATTGCAAGCTCTTGCTCTGCAAGTAGGGGCGGAAGTCTCTTATAATAATCTTGCATCTTTTCTTGCAATGGATAACCAAACAGTTGAAAAATATATTCAGCTCTTGGAACAAACTTTTGTGATTTTCAGGTTGCCTGCATTTAGCCGTAATCATCGTAAAGAATTAAAAAGAGGACGAAAAATTTATTTTTTCGACAATGGAATCAGAAATGCTCTAATAGCTAATTTTTCTTTACCCGAATTAAGAAATGATATCGGAGTTCTTTGGGAAAATTTTATTATCAGCGAAAGAATAAAATATTTACATTACAATAATTTGTGGACTAATTCATATTTTTGGCGAACTACCGACCAACAAGAAATTGATTATATAGAAGAACGTGACGGAATTCTTTATGCAAATGAAATAAAGTGGAGTCCAACAAAAAGAGCAAGACTTCCAAAAGGGTTTTCAAAAACTTACCCCGAGCATAAATACTTTATTGTTAACCGCAATAATTATGAAAAGTTTTTATTGTAGGATAACCTTACATTGCCGCAACGTTGCGGATATCATTGATTGCTTGTTCTTTTTGTAAGTTTGAACCTTGTTATTTGAAAATTTCAGAACGAATAAGAACCATTTTACCGTAGGCATATTACTACTGGCAGATTATTGCATATAGTTGAGAACATAAATTTTGACTTATGCTCCACAAAAAATAACCGTTTTCCGATACGGATCTGTGATAACGGTTTTTACTAACTTGTTGGTGGAAATATTTTGGCTCTAAATCGCTGTTTATTACTTTATATTTAGACTAATTGCGGATAAAACAGTAAATTTATATGTTAAATAAAAAACAAATAGGTGTAAAAACAGAAGCATTCAACAAATTAAAGAATTTTGTTTCATCTCGAAAGTATGTTTCTTTAAGACAGATAAATTTTTTTCTTGAAGATCACGGCTATAACTATTCCCGCGAAACAATACAAAAATATATTCGGCAACTAAAGAAAGAAGGGGTTCTTCATTCGGCCGGACGCGGTTACTACTCAATTAATAAAAAACAATTCCCGATTAATTATGATGAATACAGTAATATAATCGAATTAATTAAATCAAAATATCCGCTTCCGGAATTTTCGCTTTGGTCAACAAAAATGCTGGCTCCGCTGTTTCATCACTTGCAAAATAAATTTCTTACTTTTCTTTTTGTTGACTTTGATTCTATGCAGACTATAAATGATTATTTATTGCAGAATGATTATTCAACCTTTCTGAATCCATCAATAAATGAGAAAAATATAGCATTTAAAAATAATTCAATTATTGTTAGACCGGCAGTTACTCGTAGTAAATCGGAAAACCATATTTCTGTGATAGAAAAGATTATTGTCGATTTATTTATTGAATCTGACCGACTAAATTTAATTGATTTCTATGAATACAGAAAAATTCTTGAAGCTTTGCTAAGTTCTTTTAGAGTTAATATTAGCTATTTGTTGGACTATTCCGAGAGAAGAAAAATTGACGGGGAAATTAAAGGAATAATTGGGGGATACACTAATGCCACATTTTTTAATTAAGTGGCATTGAGGTAATTTTGATTGACAAAGAGTGTTTTACAAGGGAATGGATTGAAAAAGTAAGGAATGATAATCCTCCGGCGGATCCGACAATAGTGGAAAAAACAATCTATGCATTTGAATTGTTATCTCGGCTTATTATTGGAAGTTTGGATTTTATATTTAAAGGCGGCACTTCTTTGCTTTTGCTGTTAGATAATCCTCGGAGATTATCAATTGATATAGATATTAGCACAAATGAAACCGAAGAAAAGGTTGAAAAAATACTTGCACAAATCGTCAAAGATTCCGGTTTTACTTTATGGTAAGAAAATCCGCGTAGGAAATCAAAAATTCCAAAGAAGCACTATAAATTTTTCTTTAATTCGGTCATTAATCCACAACATAATTCTTATATTCTTTTAGATGTTTTGTTTCAAGAAAATCCCTATCCAAAAACCATCAGCAAAACATTAAAAAACAAATTTATTAATATTGAGAAAAAAATTGAATGTATCGTCCCGTCTGTTGACTCTCTTTTCGGCGATAAGCTTACTGCATTTGCGCCTAATACAATTGGAATATCTTTCGGAATAGGAAAATCAATGCAGATTCAAAAACAACTGTTTGATATCGGTTCGTTATTTCCATTATCTGAAGATATTGATGAAATTGAAGAAGCTTTCAAAAATTTTATCGCTATTGAATCAGGTTATCGTGATGCATCTTTTTCCGTTGACGATGTTATGAAAGATATCAAAAATACTACTTTTTTGATTACTCAAATGCAATTGAGAAACGCGATTTCAAATGAGAAAACAGATGAACTTTATCAAGGAATTTCAAAATTACGCTCACATCTTATCGGAACAAATTACAATTTGGAAAAGGCAAAGGTTTTTGCTTCAAGAACGGCATTCATAATTTATGCAATGAACAACAAAGAAAATTTTTTAATGAAAAAAGAATATAGACTTGATAAAATTCAAACAAATAAATTTACCGGCGATTTGCAAATTTTAGAAAGAATAAAAACCATTTTACCGGAGGCATATTACTATTGGCAGATTATTGCATATAGTTGAGAACATAAATTTTGACTTATGCTCCACAAAA
>CAZXDS010000155.1:0-8183 GCA_964639525.1 uncultured Melioribacteraceae bacterium
ATTTTTAATTAAACCGCAAAGGCGCTGAGACGCAAAGTTGAATATTTTTCTCTGCGTCTTCGCGTCTCTGCGGTGATATTTTGTTTTTCAAAAATTATCATAAAACTTGAAAAAAATATTTTACATATTTCTATCCCGGCCTGTAACTGCAAGTATGTTTTTTTTATCTGTAGTAATTCTAGGATTAATTGCCGTATTTAACCTTCCGCTTGAATTATCACCAAATGCAGAATTCCCCAAACTAACTGTAACTACTTGGTGGAACGGTGTTTCGCCGGAAGTTATTGAAGCATATTTAACTTCACCGATTGAATCGGAATTAGCCGGAATAAGAGGCGTAAAAAAAATATCGTCTCGCTCGTCGGAAGGAATTTCACGTATTAGTTTGGAATTTTATCCCAAAACCGATATGGATTTTATCAGGATTGAAATAAATGAAAAACTCACATCATTAAAGGACGAACTCCCGTTCGGTGTTTCACCGCCGAGAATATCACCTTATATTCCGGAAGACCTTCAAAATCTTCAAGGCTTTTTAACGTACACAATATCAAGCAATAAATCCGCTGACGAAATTAGAAAATATGTAAAAGAAAAAATGATTTATCCCATGATGTCAATCGGCGGTATATCCGATGTAACGGTTAGAGGCGGAAATGAAAGGGAAATTAATATTGTAGTTAATTATGATAAAGTTAAATCATTAAACATATCTAATGGCGAGATTACCACCGCTGTGGCTAATGTTGAAAAAATTCTTTCTGCCGGAAGTGTAAAAAGAGACGGTGTCCAAATATTGGTAAATGTTAATAATAAAATTAATGATTTGAGTATTATTAAAAACCAGCCGGTTCAACGGAATACTAATGGAAGCATTATTAAACTTAAAGATATTGCAAAAGTTTATGACGATTATAAAGAAGCAACAAGTTACTATAGAATTAATGGAAAAGAAACCGTATCGTTAATTATCAGCAAAGAACCTGGGACTAATACACTATCAACGGCTAAAAAAGTTTATGCAAAAATGGCTGAACTTTCAAAAAATGCACCGTCCGGATATAAAATTATTAAAGAAATTGATAAGAGCGATTCAATAAAAACCGAATTGAGCGAGCTGACGAAAAACGGAATATTTTCGTTCATTATTTTATTTGCGGTACTTCTTTTAATTTACAGAAAAGTTAATTATGTTTTAATTATTGTAACTTCAATAATATTTTCGTTGCTTTCTTCATTTTTATTATTTTATCTTTTTGAAATTCCGCTGAATATTTTAACGATTGCGGCTTTTATACTCGGCTTCGGGTTTATGGTTGATAATTCAATTGTAGTAATTGATTATATTGACAGCCATTATCAGGGTCGCGGTATTAAACATTTAACCGTTCATCTAAAAAATATATTTCTTCCTGTATTTGCATCCACATTAACGACAGTCGCTGTTTTTGTACCGCTTCTTTTTTTAACAGGTGAACTTAGATTGTATTTTACACAATTTGCGTTGGGAATTGTTTTTACTTTATCTGCTTCGCTTATCGTATCCTTCGTAATCATTCCGTTACTGTTTGTCCGTTTCGGAGGAAAAGTATCGTATAAAAAAGATGTTCAAAATGGTATTCTCTTCAGAATTTATTCATTTATAATGAGGCAAATGTTCAAATGGAAAAAATTAAATTATACAATTCTTATCCTAATAATAGGATTGCCGGTTTGGTTAATTCCTTCAAATATTGAAACGCCGGTTCTTAAATCAATTTATAATCCGATATTTGATTCTGAAACGTGGAGTGAGATAAAACCTTACGTAAATTATGCTTTGGGCGGAACGCTTAATTTATTTTTTAATCACATCAGCAGAGGCGAAGTATGGCAGTTTGGCGAAGAAACATATCTTTTTGTCAGGCTCGAACTGCCGAATGGAAATAAGATTGAGAGGCTGAATAATTTAACAAAAAATTTTGAAAAGGAAATTCTTAGATACAGAAAAAATTTCAAAAATCTTATTGTTAATGTTCAAAGTGAGGAAAACGCTTTCATTCGGATTGAATTTACAAAAGCACAAAGCGAAACAGCGTTTCCATATATGTTAAAAAATTTCCTTACTTCGTATGCAACAAGGCTCGGCGGATTAAACGTTAGTGTGTTCGGGTTTGGTCCCGGTTTTTCAACCGGCGGCGGTTCTTTCAGTACATTTTCCGTTATTGCAAAAGGATTTAATTATTTACACGTAAAGGAATTGGCAGAGAAATTCCGGAGCATTGTTAAAAGAAATCCTAGAATTGATAATGTTGATATTGATAAGTCGGAGTATTATTGGGCGAAAGACACTTATGAAATTATCGGGAGAATTAAAAGAGATAATCTTGCTAAATATAATATTTCGGTGCATGATTTATTTGCCACAGTTTCAAGAAATACAAAGGGCAATTTAACATGGAATAAATTTATGATCGGAAATGATGAAGTCCCTTACAATATAAAATTTTCTAATTATAAAAACATACAATTATCTAATCTTAATAATCTAATCATTAAAAATAAAAATGGGATAATTCTAAAAGTAAAAAATCTAATTAAATTCAAAGAAAGGAAAGTTCTTTCAGCAATAAATAGAGAAAATCAGCAATACATAAGATACATTACATTCGATTATAAAGGACCGTATAAATACGGCAAAAAATTCATTGATGCTTCAATAAAAAAAATAGATGTTCCGCCGGGATATACTATCAAACAAAGAGAATTCAGATTTCGTTTCGGTGCGAAAGACGAGATTAATATTTGGAAAATATTGATTATGTCAATTGTACTTATTTTTATGATTACGGCAAGTTTATTCGAGTCGTTTTCAAAACCAATATTAATTTGGATTGCAATTCCTTTTGCATTTATCGGAACCATATTTTTATTTTATCTCGGTGATTATAATTTGGATAGGGGAGCTTATGCCGGTTTGCTTTTGCTAATCGGGCTTTCGGTAAACAATTCTATAATATTGGTTGATTACATTGCTTCCTATCGAAAAGATGGCGCGGGGAAAATCAAAAGTAATATTAATAAAATAATTTCACGGAGCTACACAAGATTGCGACCGATATTTACCACCACCGTAACAACAATTACTGCACTTATCCCGCTTCTAATTTCAAGCGAATCAAGTTTTTGGAAAAGTTTAAGCTTAAGCGTTGCGGGAGGCATTTTCCTTTCGGCTGTGCTTGTAATTTTTTATCTGCCGTTTATTTACGGGACTTTCAGTGTTAGGAGAAGATTAGCAAGACATCAAACTAAATGATTGCGCATAGTATTTCTTCCATAAAATTTCTTTCCGATTCACAAAAATAATATGCTTATTTTTACATTTGCTAATCAAACTATTAAAGAAGAAAAATAAATATTATGCTCACATTACTCGAAAGCATCGAACTATCTGCGGAATACTTAAAAAATAACGAGATCGAATCACCTCGATTGAATGCCGAGCTTTTATTAGCAAACGTGTTAAACTGTAAGCGTTTAGAGTTGTTTCTGCGTTTCGATCAACCTTTAGCGGAAGAGGAAAAAAATATATATCGAACAAATCTCAAAAGACGGGCACAGAATGAGCCGCTTCAATATATTGTTGGGAATACTTCATTTTACGGATTGGAGTTTTCTGTAAATAAATCCGTTTTAATACCGAGACCGGAAACCGAAATTCTAGTTGAGCAAATAATAAATTCGCATAAAAACGGACAAGTAAAAAAGATTTTGGATATTGGCCATGGAAGCGGCTGTATTTCCATAACACTTGCAAAATACTTTCCAAACGCTGAAGTTGTGGGAATTGATATTTCCACCGACGCACAGGAAATTGCAATAAAAAATGCAGAGAACTTGAATATTTTGAATGTTCAGTTTGAAATAGCCGATATATTAAACTCGATTTCCGGTAAAATGTTTTCTGATGCAGATATTATAGTTTCAAATCCGCCGTATGTTTCAAAAAGTGAGTACGAAACTCTTCAAGATGAAATTATTAAATATGAACCGCAAATAGCAGTTTCGGATAATGGCGACGGTTTACTTTTTTACAAACGAATTGTTGAGTTGTGTAAAAATAATATGAAAAAGGGTGCTGTTCTCTATTTCGAAATTGGCGCCGGACAATCAAATAGTGTTATGGAAATCTTAGAGCAAAATGATTTTGATGAAATAAATATTATTGCCGATTATGCGAATATCAACAGAGTAATTTCAGGTATGAAAAAATGAGAGCACTTGTACAAAGAGTTACACGAGGAAAGGTAACTGTTTCAGCAAATAATTATCAGTCCGAAATTAAAAAAGGTTTGGTAATTTTGCTCGGTATTAAGGAAACGGACAAAGAAGATGATATTAATTTTGTTGGCGATAAATGCTGCAATTTGCGAATATTTGATGACGATAACGGGAAAATGAATCTTTCAGTAAAAGACGTTGAAGGTGAAATTTTAATAATTTCGCAATTTACATTGTATGGCGATGCGAAAAAAGGGAACAGACCTAATTTTATGGACGCTGCAAAACCGGAAATAGCAGAGGCGTTTTATGAAAAATTTATTGTACGCTTGCGGGGAAATATTGGCAATGAAAAAGTTAAAACCGGTATTTTCGGTGCAATGATGAACGTAGAAATATTTAATGACGGTCCGGTTACTTTGCTTGTCGAATCGCGAAATTCATAATCGGTGTAAAATAATTTACGCATTCCTTTGTGCAGCTTTGAGGTTCTCTGTGTAACTTTGTGTTATAGTTATTACACAAAGAACTGCAAAGTAAACACAAAGTTTCACAAAGGTTTGATTTGTGATGTAAACTTAAATTGAAAATTTATCTTTCAAAGGTGAAATGCTAATAAAATGAAATCTACTCTCATCATATTTTTGGACGGAGTAGGAATAGGGGAAACGGATTACCAACACAATCCATTTTTCAAATATGGATTTAAAACATTTGAAAATATTTTTGGTCAGATTCCAAGTACAGATAATTCATTTTTACATGAAGATGATATTTATCTTTGGGGAATTGATGCGAATCTTGGTATTGCAGGGCTTCCGCAAAGCGGCACAGGGCAGACTTCAATCTTTGCCGGAGTAAATGCTCCCAAGTTAATAGGTCAGCACTTTGGACCTTACCCATTTTCAACTTTGCTCCCGACACTTAAAAAGAAAAATATTTTTCAAGAATTTTTAAATAGAAATAAAAAGGTGTTTTTCGCTAATGCTTATCCAAAAATATTTTTTGATTATGTGAACTCCGGCAGAAGAAGATTAAGTGTAACATCGTTAAGTTGCTTATATTCAGGTGTTAAGCTTCAATC
Organism: uncultured Melioribacteraceae bacterium; assembly: GCA_964639525.1. GTDB lineage: Bacteria > Bacteroidota > Ignavibacteria > Ignavibacteriales > Melioribacteraceae > CAZXDS01. The sequence continues at coordinate 5,345 of CAZXDS010000155.1, forward strand.
GGTTACTCCATTAAGGCGAGGGAAAGCTTTGAGTGCGGAAATTGATAATAGTCGATGGGTGAATAAATTAGGTTATTCTTTGTCGATAATTAAACCTCAAACGGCTGCAAAACGCTTACTGAAAATCGCATCTGAAAATGATTTTACTTTATTTGAGTATTTCCTTTCCGATCATCTCGGGCATTGGAGAGAAAGGGAGTATTTTAATCAAATCTTTAAGACCTTAGATGATTTCCTTTTAGAAGTGCTGCTGAAATTACCAAAAGATATGACTTTGCTAATATGCTCCGATCACGGAAATTTGGAAAATTTGTCAGTGAAAACGCACACGCGAAACCCTGCACTTACAATTTCCGCAGGTAAATACTCCCGGCTGCTGTACGAAAAAATACAGTCCCTTGACCAAATAAAAGATACAATTCTCGGTTTGCAGCAATGAAAGATTATCCGGTAATAAAATTAACTCTTTATCTAATTATCGGAATAATCGGAGGGAAACTTTTTCCATTAGAAATTTGCCTGTTAACTTTTGGAATTTTTCTATTTTTACTTCTTATTTCAACACTTCCGTTTTATTTAAAGCATTTGAAGAAATTACGTTTTGTAAGTTCAAATTTTTTCATTCCGTTGTTAATTGTTTTTATCGGTGCAATATCATTTTCGGTTGCACAGTCGGATAAACCGGATTACCCGTTTGATAATACAAGATTACGAAATACTACGGTAATTGGGCAGGTGAAGTCTATTGAATTAATCAGGAAAAATTCATTTAGACTTAAATTAGAAACCGAAGAAATCATTTGCAAAGATAGCATAGCTAAAACAGGGCTAAATATTTTATGTAAAGTAAAGGATAAAAATCCGAAGAAATTAATGCAGCTTTTCTCCGAATTGAAAATCGGAAATAGAGTAAAAATAATTGGAACACTTTATAAAGCAAACGACAAAAGGAATCCCGGAGATTTTGACTATAACCATTATTTAAAACAGAAGGGTATTTCCGCATTGTTTTCAGTTCAACATTCCAATAACATCAGTGTGATAAGCAGCGAGATTGATTATTTTGCAAATTCGGTTTTCACTTTGCGAAAAAACATCAATTCAATAATTGAAAGATTATACGCACCGAAAGCTGCAGCTTTGCTTCGCGGGTTACTTCTTGCCGATAGAGGCGAAATAGAATCGCAGACAAAAACATATTTTGTCAATGCGGGAGTTGTGCATGTCTTGGCTGTTTCAGGACTTCACGTTGGATTTATTGTTTTAATTGTGCTCACTTTATTAAGTCGTTTCAATATTTTTGTTCGCTATGTGCTTACGATTTTTGCCGTAATATTTTTTATGATTCTAACGAACGGACCGCCGTCTGTTGTGCGGGCTTCAATAATGGCAATAATATTAATAGTTTCGATTTTAAGTAATCGCCAATACAACGCTTTAAACTCACTGGCTCTTGCAGCATTTATTATATTGATATTTGCTCCAGCGCAGCTTTTCCAGCCCGGATTTGAACTGTCGTTTTCAGCGGTTTTATCAATTATTATTTTATTCCCGATTTTTAGAAAGTGGTTGACAGATATTGGGATTGAAAATAAAATATTAAAATGGTTACTTTTGTTTATCAGCGTTTCATTTACAGCACAGATCGGCACACTGCCGTTTACTTTGGCTTTTTTTCACAAACTATCAATCGCAGCATTATTTGCTAACCTTTTTGTAATTCCGTTAATCGGCGTAATCGTCGCATTGGGAATATTGACAACAGTAATTGGAGTTGCACCTAATATTATTGCGGTTATTTACGCAGCCGCAAACAATTTAATTATTGATATTCTGTTCAGCTTCGTTTCATATATTGGAAGTCTCAACTATTCATATTTAAATATTATAAACTTTACATTTTATGACTCTATAATTTACTACACAGTCTTAATTATGCTGATATATTTTTTCGGAAAGTTCGTTCATTTGCGGGCTAAATTAATGCTGATGTTACTTCTTTTTTGTAATGCTATTGTTTTGCTTCCATTGGATAATGAGAGTTTGCTCGCCGAAGGCAAACTTTCTATTATGGCAATTGATATCGGGCAAGGTGACGGTTTTCTAATTAAATTTCCCAACGGTAAAACCGCTATGGTTGATGCGGGAAACGCAACACCGTATCGTGATAATGGAAGAGTTGTTATTGAGCCTGTTCTAAAATATGCAGGAATTAGTAAAATAAATTACGGATTTGTTTCCCACATTGATGCTGATCATTACAAAGGTTATCTATCATTAATAAAGGATGGCTTTGTTGATACGGTTTTTAAACCGATTTTAGATCCGAACTTAGGAAAGGATGTTCGTTTTGAAAACTTTGTGAGTGCGAAGTCAATCCCAATAAAATATTATTCCCACCAAAAAATAATGGTTGGAAATTGCCGTGTGTATATTTTAAATGATACGACAGATACTTCTTTTTTACCTAAAGATACAAATGATAAAAGCGGAATAATTAAAATAGTGTATGGGAATTTCTCCGTGCTGTTTGTCGGCGATGCGGAAAAAAGAACTGAGAAATATTATATTTCAAAATACGGTAACTTTTTAAAAAGCAGCATATTAAAAGTCGGACATCATGGAAGCAAATCAAGTTCTTCCTTTCAATTTCTTAGTAAAGTAAAACCGGAGTACGGAATAATTTCCGTAGGTCTGCACAATAAATTTCATCATCCTTCACCGAGTGTAATTGAAAGACTTAATCAAATGAAAATTAAAATTCATCGTACAGATAGGGAAGGAGCAGTAATTTTTCAAAGTGATGGAACGAGTTATAAGTTTATTGATTGGAAATAAA
>CAZXDS010000156.1:0-1580 GCA_964639525.1 uncultured Melioribacteraceae bacterium
AATGTGCGGTATGAATAAAAAAGAAGAAAACAAAAATATTTCAAAACCGGATTGGACACCGGAAAATGCAGGCGAGGCATTTGCTGTAAGTGTAGTTAAAGGCAGTGAACCAAAATCAGCTGTCCGCAAAATTATTCACGCTGCCGAGGCTAAAAACTTACAGCCTTCCGTTGACTCATTAGTTGAAGGAGTTTTGAAAAACGACAGGACTTTATTGGCAAAGACAATAACACTGATAGAAAGTCAATCAGAACAACACAAACTGAAAGCCGAGCAAGTTGTTCAGAAGCTGCTACCGAAAACCGGAAATTCAATAAGGATTGGAATAACCGGAGTTCCGGGTGCGGGAAAAAGCACATTGATTGAAGTACTTGGTTTATACTTAATTTCGCAAGGACACAAAGTTGCTGTTCTCACTGTGGACCCGAGCAGCAGTCTTTCCAAAGGCAGTATTCTCGGTGACAAAACCCGTATGGAAAAACTTTCCCGTGAAAAGGATTGTTTCATTCGTCCTTCGCCGTCAAGCGGAACACTTGGCGGAGTTACGCGTAAAAGCCGCGAAACTATTCTTGTATGCGAAGCTGCAGGTTACGATGTAATCTTAATCGAAACAGTCGGCGTTGGTCAAAGTGAAATTACCGTTCGCTCAATGGTAGATTTCTTTTTGCTTGTGCTTATTGCAGGCGCCGGGGATGAACTGCAGGGAATTAAAAAAGGAATAATGGAACTTGCCGATGCAATTGTAATTAACAAGACCGACGGTGATAATGAGCAACGGGCACACCTTGCAAAATCGCAATATGAAACAGCTTTGCATTATATTCAGCAAGCCACAAAGGGATGGACTCCGAAAGTACAAACTGCGTCGGCAATTACCGGAAACGGTATTAAAGAAATTTGGGATACTATTGAAGACTTTTTATTTGAAGTTAAGTCGTCAGGTGTTTTTGACGAGAGAAGAAAATCTCAAACAGTTGACTGGATGTTTACTATGGTTGAAAATAATTTAAAACAAAATTTCTATTCAAATAATCGCATAAGTGAAAAACTTTCTTCGGTGAAAAACCGAGTCTTAAACGGAGAAATGTTGCCGACTATTGGTGCGGAAAAATTGTTGGAAATATTTTACAAGTCGTTTGGCAATGAATAGCTTAATTAAAAAAAACACTAAAATATTAATTGTTGATGATGATTCTTCCGATAGATATAAACTTCGTAAAGCAATGGGGGTAGAAGGTTTTAGGGTTTCAATTGCAATTGACGGTGAAGACGGTTATGAAAAATATAAAGCGGAAAATCCGCAAATAATAATAACCGACTGGCTAATGCCTAAATTGAGCGGCATTGAGTTGATACAAAAAATAAGAGAAACCAATACACCGCAGCCGATAATAATAATGCTTTCTGCTGTTTACTCAGTTACAGCAAAAGCCATGGCTTTAAATTCAGGTGCGGATTACTGTTTGGCAAAGCCATTCATGAGGGATAAATTATTTGCGTTACTTGATGATATAATCAAAAAACCTATTCATAGTGAGAAATTTTTGCAAAAGGCTAAACAGAATGATAATAACAAAATG
>CAZXDS010000156.1:1680-8150 GCA_964639525.1 uncultured Melioribacteraceae bacterium
CCGGGAGAGAAGCACATGACTATTAGTAAAGAGTTAAAAATCCATTTACTTGATTCTCCTCCGATTAATTTTGTAAAACCATCGGCTGACCCGATGTTCAAAAGTATTGCCGAAGTGTTCGGCAGTAAATCCATTGGAGTTGTTTTAACCGGGATGGGTTCTGACGGTTCAATCGGGTGCGGATATATTTTTGCGGAAGGCGGTAAAATTGTAGTTGAAGATCCATCAACCGCCATTTTACACTCAATGCCAAAAACCGTTGTAAACTTAAAATTGGCTGATGTGGTTGTTCCAATAGAAAAAATGGCGACAGAGATTATCAAACTAATTGATAATATTTAAATATTGGGTAAATCTATCTTTGTATATTGGATATCTGCCTAAGAAGGTTTTTTTATCATTAACATTATGAAAGATAATATCATGAAAAATCAAAAAATAAATAAAGCGAAAAATATAATTTTCAGTCTTACCATCATTTTATTTGCCTTTGTTTTTATTGGCGGAGCATATTTAATGTTACCCGAGTTGGGAGATACAAAAGAATACAATTCTATCAAGGATTATCCGAATAATTATGTGATTGTTTCGGTTCCAGTGCCAAAAAAGTTATCCTTCTGCGGCGAAAAGGTACCACTTCAAGTTCGTGATGTGTGGGAACGCATGGACAGAGAAATGACGGTAAATACTTATTGGCATTCCTCTACAATTCAATTCTTAAAATTATCACACCGTTGGTTCCCTATAATTGAGCCAATTTTAAAACGTAATGGTGTGCCTGATGATTTTAAATATATTTCTCTTATTGAAAGCGGATTTAGGAATGTAACTTCGCCCGCAAAAGCAGTGGGGTTTTGGCAATTTTTAAAAAGTCCTGCTAAAAAATACGGATTAGAAGTTAATAAAGAAGTTGACGAAAGATACAATGTGGAAAAATCAACTGAAGCCGCATGCAAATACTTAAAAGAAGCATATGAAAAATTCGGGAGTTGGGCTCTTGCCGCAGCATCATTTAACATGGGAATTAATGGTATGGAAAAGCAACTTGGCCGCCAAAAAACAAAATCATATTATAATCTTGTTTTAAGCGATGAAACATCTCGATATGTATTTCGGGCAATGGCAGTTCGTCAAATTATGAAAAATCCAAAGAAATACGGATTTAAAATCAACAAAAAAAATTTTTACAAGCCTCTTAAAACAAGATCAATAACATTAAAAGGAAGTATTAAAAGCATGTCGGACTATGCTCAAAAACTTCATATCAATTATAAAATTCTTAAACTTTATAATCCGTGGCTGCGTTCCGACAAACTAACTAATAAGAAAAAGAAAACATACAAGTTGTTGCTGCCTACAAAAATTAACAGCATGGTTTTGTTAAACGAATAATAGTTCTTAAATTTTTTTGTGCAAAATAGATAAATAAAAGCACTAAATATTTTCAAGAAGGCAACGCTCTTATTTTCGTTCCCGGTGCAACTGCCGGAATAACAACTATTGAGTACGAATCCGGTTTATTAAAAGATTATCCCGAATTTTGGGAAAAACTGATTCCGTCAAATCGTGGTTATAAACATGATGAAACTCGGTATGATGGAAATGGATTTTCTCATATTAGAGCCGCTCTGCAAGGAGCTTCATTTATCGTACCTTTCAAAAATGGAATGTTACTGCTCGGTACTTGGCAGCAGATTATTCTTGTGGATTTTGATAACAGAGTAAGAAAGCGAAAAGTAATTGTTCAATTACTTGGGGAATAATAATGAAAAATTTTCATTCTGAGGAGAAAAATAAAACAGTTACAATATTTGGAAGTTCCATTCCCAAACCTGGAGAATTGGAATACGATCAGGCTTATTTACTCGGAAAGTACCTGGGAGATAATGGATTCGACGTTTGTTCCGGCGGATATCAAGGAATTATGGATGCAGTTTCAAAAGGAGCGTTAGAAGCCGGCGCTAGAGCCATAGGCGTTACTGTTGATATATTCGGCGCAATGCCAAGTAAATATTTAACACAGGAAATTGAAACCGATTCCTTATTCGAAAGATTGAACAATTTATTAGGTATTGGAGATGCCTACATAGTTTTGCCAGGCGGAACAGGTACAATGTTAGAACTTACACTTGTTTGGGAAAAAATGAATAAGGCATTGATTGCCGAAAAACCGTTTGCCTGCATAGGAAATATTTGGAAAAACATTGTTGTGGAAATGGAAAAAAGAATTGCTCTTGAGAAAAGAAGAGGTGGTCTTATCAAGTGTTTTAATAATGTAGAAACTTGTGCTGATTTTATTATGAAAAAATTATCGAGTTGAAGTTAAAAATTGTAAACCATTTAAAACAAAAAAAGCGGCAAAACCGCTTTAATTGATTGTAGTAACTTTGCTTATATCGTCAAGCTTAACAAATGATTCATGAAATTTATAATTGCCTTGATCATTTTTGTAAGTTTTAATAACTTTAACAGAAATTTTTGAAGCCTTCTGTTTTCCTCTAGCTTTATCAGCAAATGTTTGTGTCTTTGCCATTATTTATCTCCATAATTTTAGCTTGTAAAATTAAATAAATTTGCTTTAAATAGAAATACTAAACTGAAACATTTTTCACTTGAACTTTTGCTGCATTTACAAAAATTTACTTTAGCAAAATCATTTTTTTTGTCGAAGTAAATTTACCTGCTGTGATTTTATAAAAGTATATTCCACTTTTCAGCTTATCAGCGTTGAACTCTACAGAATGATATCCTGCATTCTTATATGTATTAACTAATTCTGTCACTTTCTGTCCTAACACATCATAAATTTTTAAAGAAACAAAAGAAGATTTAGGAATTGAAAAATTAATATTTGTACTTGGGTTAAACGGGTTTGGATAATTCTGGAACAGCTTAAATTCATTTGGTAAATTATCAGAATAAGAAACCGGTGTTACATCGACGAATTCAAAATCCGCAACTACGGGAATATGGTCGGAAGCATTTATTGCATCGTTCGATTGCAAACTAAACTGCAATAAAGTTGATTCATCAAGAAACGGAGTAAACAAGGCAAAATTATTTTTCATTTGTAAAACAGAACCGGAATAAAAGATATAATCCAATCTGCCCGGAGGGAATGAACTTCCGGTATCATACCATGTAAAGGTAAGCGGTGAATTTGTTGTAGTTGGAACAACATCCTCCAAGTTGGTTCCGTCCCAATCAGGATTAAAATCGGAACCGTAATTTGAATTATCTAAAATATCACCGGAAATTAAAGTATATGGCTGTCTGCTGCTGCCGACAAAATTCATATCACCCATAATTACAAAAGGAGTATTTTCCGCAACGGTAAAATTTCCGATGCCATTTTTTGCATCACGGATAAAAGCCATAATTGCATCGACTTGTGCTTGTCGTTTGCTGTCGTTTACATCACCGCCGCAGCATTTGGGATGCGAAAGAATAACAAGTAAATCGGTATCGAATTTTGGTCGCATATTTAACAAAAACGCTGCACTTCTTTTTGAGCCGGTGGTTGTAGTAATATCCTGTGATTGAATTATATTGTAACGGCTTGCAAGTATCAAGTCATAATCACTTTTGCCTGCAAACCAATTTTGTTCGCTTCCTGAAGGAAGGAATTGCTCCATTCTGTTTGCAACATCAGTGGCACTATGTTGAGAAATTTCTTCAAATCCTATTATTTCGGGGTCAATGGCATTTAGCATTCGAGAAAAATATGCTTCCTTTCCGGAATCGAATAATCCGTCAAACAAAACATTGTATGCTGCTATTCTAATCGAACCGCTGCTGTATTTAGAAATTGAAAATTCAGGAAGCGGTTCAAGGTTGTTGTTTTCAAAAGTATATTCTGCGCCACCGTTGTTATCGGGAATTTGATCGCCGTTTGTAAAATCCTTTAATATCATTTTAATTGTGCCGCTGCTGAAAAGCGAAGTACCATTTATTATTGCAAATCTATCAATAGCAAATTCAAATCTATCTGATGTAACGGTCGGAGCAGAAAATAATCCCAAATCAGAATGTATAACGGAGATAGTATTTCCGTTTAATGAAACTTGTCCGCTTCTATTTCCGAAAACAAATTTCAATTCCGCACCGATTCCGGAAAAACTTATTCCCGTATTCGGGTTATTGTCCGAATCAATATAGAGAGTAAGTTGATTGTTATCTTGTAAGTTTGCAGTAACACCTAAGGCAATACTTACAAATAAATATTTCTCATCATTAAAAACAGCAAGATTATTTAAATCCATTCCCGTGTTAGAATCACTTGTATCTGAGTCTAAGACAGGAACATTATTCCAATCTGCGAACAATCCGTCAATAATTATTCTATTAGTTTGCGAAAATATAGCAGCATTAAATATTAAGATTAAAACTATTAAATTACGTTTCATTTTATTTCCAAATAAATGTAAAAGACAGAATAATAAAAATATGTAAACAATATTTTTTTTCATAAAATAATTACAATATTAATTGTTAAATTAATAGGCAAAGAATAATTGATTTGTTACTAATTAGGAAAGATTTGAAGAATTTAGTTCTATTTGTTGCGTTAATATTTTTTGCCGTAGGGTGTGTAGAACATTTCCCTCTTAACGAAGATATTTCAAAAAGCAGTTTTACACTAATTGACCAAAATGGAAAACCGTTTCGGTTTCCGTTGGAATTAAAAAACAAAATTTCAGTTATTGGATTCATTTACACAAGTTGCCCTGATATATGTCCTTTAAATACACATAATTTAAAGTTAATACAAGATAAAGTAAAAGCTGAAAATATCCCGAACGTGCAGTTTCTTTCAATCAGTTTTGATACAGAGACTGACAGCACAAAAGTTTTGAAAGAATATGCAGAAATACGAAATCTTGATTTATCTAATTGGAAGTTTTTCACCGGGAACAAATCAACTATTGATAGTTTGTTAAAAGAAGTTGGTGTTGTTGCAATCCCGAATGACACAACAATTGTCAATGGAATCTCCACCGTGTTTTTTACTCACACAGATAGAATTTCTTTGGTTGATAAAAATTTAAAAATCAGAAAAAACTATGTCGGCAGCAAAATAGATAAGAATGAAATAATTGAAGACATTAAACAACTTTAAAATAATAGCGGGTTTTAAATGAGATTTAAAATTATATTGAAATATTTTTTGATTGCAACAATGTTATTGCTGTTAAGTTGCAGTAAAAACCCTAAAATGAATAAAACAGCCAAACATAAAAAGCAACAAATAACACTATCGGAAGGCTGGATGCGCCCGGCAGCTATTAATCGAAATTCAGCATGTTTTCTGAAAATAACAAATAATTCAGATTTGCCGGATACTTTAATCGGGGTTTCTTCCAAGTTGGCAAAAATTGTACAGTTCCATCTTTCGTACAACAACGATGACGGAACAATGGGAATGAAGCAAGTGTTTGCCATACCAATAAATTCAAATTCTGAATTTTATTTTAAGCCGGGCAGCTATCACATTATGCTGATTGGTATGAATAAAACCATGCCCATAAATTCTTTAGGACGAATTACTCTAACTTTTAAGAATGCCGGTGCCAAAATTATTAAGTTAGAGGTGAAAGATTCGCATTGATAAAAGTTTATAAAACCGCAATTGAATATTTTACTTTTTGTATTTTAAAAATAAATTGCGGTTTATAAAAAACAAAAGAATTACTCGCTTTTTTTCTTTGCTGTTGAAATTTTTAAAGGGGCATAAGCCGGGCACCAGCCAATAAAAGCTGTTAATAATGGAACCAGCCCAATAACTCCCCACCAGCTTTTAAAATAAAGACCTAAAGCAAGAATTACTATACCGAGAATAATACGCAATGTTCTATCTGCACTACCAACATTTTTATTCATAATGAACTCCTATAATGTTATTATAATAGATGGAAATAAATAATAAATTCAATTAAATTTATTATTATAAGATACAAAATGTAAACTAAACGATTCTAAATAATAAAAATTATTTTAACAAAAGGTGGGAAGAAATGGACAAGTTTATGCAAGCAGCAATAGAAGAAGCCCGAAAAGGAATGAATGAAGGCGGCGTTCCAATCGGTTCAGTAATTGTTTACAAAGACAAAATTATCGGACGTGGGCATAACCGTCGTGTGCAAAAGGGAAGCGCAATTCTTCACGCTGAAATGGACGCACTTGAAAATGCAGGCAGACAACCTGCTTCGGTTTACCGCGAATCGGTTCTTTACACAACTCTTTCTCCATGTTCAATGTGTTCAGGTGCAATTTTATTATATGGAATTCCCAAAGTTGTTATTGGAGAAAACAATACTTTTATGGGCGAAGAAAATTTACTTAAATCAAGAAATGTTGAAGTTCAAGTAGTAAACAATAATGAGTGCGTTGATTTAATGAATAAATTTATTGCTGACAAACCTGAACTTTGGAATGAAGATATTGGAGAAGTTTAATTTTTCAATTTAGTT
>CAZXDS010000157.1:0-5469 GCA_964639525.1 uncultured Melioribacteraceae bacterium
AAGAAATGTAATTGAATTAGATAATTTCAAAGCTCATACTTCAATTGAAGAAATTAAAGCAGATCTTCAAAAACAATGGGTTCTTAGGTATGGTTTATTTGAATCAATACAAATTGTTATTGATTTATCGTGCCATATAGCTTCGTATTATAATCTCGGCAATCCAAAATCTTATTCGGAATGTGTGGAATTACTTATTGGAGATAAATATTTAACCGATACTTTGGGAAAGAAGCTTATAAATATGGTGGGTTTAAGAAATTTACTAACACATGAATATATTGCAATTGATATTGAACGTTTGTTTAAATTGCTTGAACACTTAGATGATTTTGTAAGTTTTGCCGAAGAAATTAAACAATGGTTGGGATAGAGTTCTTTTCATAGTTTTATCGCGAAAACTGATACTTTAGAAATTGCAAAACCAATTAAATATAGCACCAATATAATTTTAAAGGAAACATGGGAAGCTTTTTATGAATTACAAACAACAATTATTAGAAAAAATCAAGAGCAATTCTGCTGTTGTCGGTATTATCGGACTTGGTTATGTCGGGCTTCCGCTCGGACTTGAATTTGTCTCAAAAGGGTTTAATGTAATCGGTTTTGATGTGGATGATAGAAAAATTCCACTTCTAAAAGCCGGTAAAACTTACATTAAGCATATTGACGAAGCACGTATAAAAAATGCTGTTGATTCTAAATTATTTGATACAACCGGTGATTTTACCAAATTACGGGAATGTGATGCAATAATTATCTGTGTCCCCACACCTTTGGATGAACATCGCGAACCGGACATGCGTTTCATAAACGAGACTGCAAGAACTATTCAAAAATATTTGAAAAAAGGGCAGTTGATTACTTTAGAATCAACTACTTATCCCGGAACAACCGAAGAAGTTTTACTGCCGATGTTTCAAGATGCAGGAAACAGAGTGCATGATTCAGGATATAAGATACAAGATTCAAAGTTTGTTGTCGGCGAAGATTTTTTTCTCGCTTTCAGTCCTGAAAGGGAAGATCCGAATAATCCGGATTATAATACCGCTACAATTCCAAAAGTAGTAGGCGGTGTAACAGAAAACTGTGTTGAAATTGCAACTTCACTTTACAATAAAGTAATTGTCAAAACTGTTCCGGTTTCTTCTCCGAGAGTTGCCGAAGCAACAAAGCTGTTGGAGAATATTTACCGTTCCGTAAATATTGCGTTGGTAAATGAGCTTAAAATGGTTTTTCATAAAATGGATATTGATATTTGGGAAGTGATTGAAGCGGCAAAAACAAAACCGTTTGGTTTTAACGCCTTTTATCCCGGTCCCGGACTTGGCGGACATTGTATTCCCATTGATCCTTTTTATTTAACTTGGAAAGCTAGAGAATTTGAAAGTAATACGCGATTTATTGAACTTGCCGGTGAAGTAAATACGTATCAACCTCACTATGTAGTTGAAAGAGCAGCGGAAGTTTTGAATGAGCATAAAAAAGCTCTGAATGGCTCAAAAATTCTTATCCTCGGTGCATCATACAAAAAAAATATTGACGATATGCGGGAATCACCGTCGCTAAAACTGATTGAAATTTTTAGTAAAAAAGGTGCATTAGTTAATTATAACGATCCGTATGTTCCGAAACTTCCTGCAACTCGTAAATATCAATTTGATATGGAATCAGTTGAATTAAATGAAGAAAATCTTAAAAATTATGATTTGATTGTTCTGAGTACCGACCACGATTTTTACAAAGAGAATTTGAAATTGATAATTGATAATTCACAATTGATTATTGATACAAGGAATACTTTTAAAAATAATAATCTTGTAAATGATAAGGTTTTCAAAAGTTAGTTTTTTTAATTAATACTATTAGTGTCCGATAAAAAAAATGTACGAAGTGAATTGAATAGTTTTGTACTTCCGGCAAGCGTAGCAGTAATTTAACTCAAAGAAACGGCATTAGATTTGCAAAAAATAATAATTAATCAGTTCAAAAATTAACTTTATTAATTTATGAGTCCATTTCAAAAAGTAATATTTTTACTAACCCACGACTTCAGCCGTGGGGAAACAGACTAAAAACGAACTTCCCCAAACGGACTTTAGTCCGTTCGGGGCTTTTTAGAGTGGACTCATCGATATTACTAAATATTAATCAGTTAATGGATGTGTGAGTTTACAGAGTAAAGATTTTTGCTGTAATTAAATAAAAAATCAAGGTGAAAAAAAATGGAAAAAACAGAATTTAATCCACGAAAATTATCCATGACGAATACAAAAAAAGAACTTCTTGACTCGTACAATGAAGTTGTAAATCAATTGTCAGCAAGGGAAAAAATACAGTTAAATCCTCAAAAAATAGTTGAGGAAAAGCAGAAAGCAGAAGCCGTTGAAAAAGTAAAGGGGTTTTCAACTGATAAGATTGATAACAACATTTTCGTTCTTAATGACGAAACATCAAAATTGCTTAACGAATTGAAATTGAAATTACGTAAAGAGATTAACCGTTACGATGAAATACAAGCGGCAATTTCAGTTAAGGAATTGGAACTGAAAGAAATTTTTGAGATTGAAAAATCCGCCTACACACTTGCTGCTTTAATTGAATCGCAGAATATTAAAAAAGAAGATTTTGAAAAAGAAATGTCCGATAGGAAAAAACATCTTTCGGTTGAAATTGAAAGTATGAAGCAGATATGGGAAAAGGAAAAAGCAGAACACACAAAAATTGCAGCTGAATTGAAAGCGGAAGAAGAGAAAAATCGAAAACGGGAAAAAGAAGAATACGAATACACTTTTAACCGTGAAAAGTTATTGGATAAGAATAAACTTGAGGATGAACTTAAAATTCGTGAAACGGAAACAACCGATAAATTGAATAAAAAAGAGATTGAATTAACACAGCGGGAAAAAGAAATAGCTGAAAAAGAAAAAGACTATGCGGACTTAAAATCAAAGATAGAAAAATTTAATGAAGAAATTAAACTCGCTGTTGATAATGCGGTAAAGGATGCTCTTGAAAAAATTGAGGTTGAGTTTGACAACAAAGAAAAACTTTTATCTAAAGAATACGAAGGGAAAGAGAATGTTCTTGTAACTAAAAATTTAAACCTTGAAAATTTAGTGAAAGAACAGGATAAAAAAATAGTTGAACTTTCCGGTAAATTGGATAAAGCATATCAAAAAGTTCAGGATGTAGCTATAAAAGCAATTGACGGTGCGACAAACTTAAAATCGTTCAATGATTTACAGAAGATATTATCCGATAAAGTCAGAAACGATGAGTGATACAGGTTAAATCATGATAAATCCGCCGTGGAATAATCAAGATTTAAATATTGCACCCAAAAAATTAAACAAATATTGATAGAAAAATAGTACATGCGGGTGGGTTTATTTACTATGCTGAAATGTACAAAACAAATTGATTAATGCAGAAGGAAGATTTTTTTGTTGGAGCAATCACTAAAGATAATTGATGTACTCAATGAGTATAAAGTTGACTATGTAATTATCGGCGGTTACGCCGTTATTCTGCATGGGTATTTACGTGCTACTGAAGATATTGACATTGTCTTAAAGATGACACAAGAAAATATTGTTAAATTTCAAGAAGCATTATTTAGTATTTACAATGATTCGGATATTAAAGAAATATCTTTCAAAGAACTTAAAAAATATCCTGTTATTCGATATGGTACTGAAGATAATTTTTATATAGATATTATTGCAAAAATCGGAGAACGTTTTTCATTTGATAATATTGAAATTACAGCAAAAAAGATTAACAATACTATAATAAAATTTGCATCTGCAAAATCTCTTTATGAAATGAAAAAGTACACATATCGGGAAAAGGATAAAATGGATTTGCTTTTCTTAAAAGAGAAATTAAAAAATGATTAAAAAATATTTGTCTATACAGCAATCAAACGATCCTGTTTGGGTAATTCATCCCGATGAAAAATATTATAAGAAAATGAATGAATTTTTTGTAATGATTGAAAAACTGAGTGGTTTTAAGGCTAAAAGAGGGATTCGGAAATTAAAGAAACCTTTTGCAAAAATGTAAAGATAAAAATTATTGGCTAAATAATATTTAGATGTGCTAAGAAAAAAAACAAATACACCCGAGTACTTAGTTTGATTAACTAAAGGATTATAGGCTAACAATTAAAGTTATAGGATTGGCCAAATTCTATATTCTATTATTTATAGCATTTTTCTTCCTTTTTGCATTAAAAGAATATATTTGAATATTTAAAGTCAAAAGGAGATAAAACCTTAAGTAGAACAAATTATTTATTTTGGAAAAAATTAATTAAATACGATGAACTCTGGCAAAAATAGATTGTTTTATTCGGTTTTGGATGCGGATAGAAAAAATATCCTTGACAAATTGTCTGTTTTTAAGAATCATTTCTATCTTGCCGGAGAAACTGCTTTGGCTTTACAAATCGGACACAGAATATCAGTGGATTTTGATTTCTTCACGGCGGGAAAATTTGAAAATGAAAATCTAATAAAATTTGTTAAAACAGTTTTCACTCAATTTGAAATTAGTATTATCCAAAATGAACCCGATACATTAACTTTTTTATTGAATGATACGGTCAAAATATCATTATCTAAACTTTCTTATAATAATGTTTTACCTCTAATTGAAACCGAATATTTTAAATTGGTTCAAATCAGAGAGATAGGAGTTATGAAATTACTTGCCCTTTTTAGGGCAACTTATAAAGATTACGTAGATATTTATTATATTTTGAAAAAATATGAATTGGCAGAGATAATAAAAATTGCCGTGCAAAAGCACCCTGAGTTTGAAGCTTCTACCTATTTGCGAGCTTTAATATCTTCTTATGATGACGTTGATGATTTACCGATATATTTTACTGAAGGTTTTAAAGTAAAACGGGAAATTATTTTTAATTTTATTGAAAATAAAACGGTGGAATATATAAAAAACTACTGTAACGGCTGACCAGTTCAATCGGACGAAGTGAGGAGAAATCTCAAAAAGAATTAACGGAAGAAAGTTTTGCAATAAATTTCGGGGATTCGGTAGCTGCCGAATGACAATGTAATTGTTTCTCCGGAAAAATGGAGTATTACTTTTAACATACAAACAATTACTTTTGCCTTTTTAATTGTAATTTTTGAATGATGAATGATGAATGGAAAAGAGTAACCCATTACTTGTTACTCGGCACTGATAACATTGCACAACATTCGTCGGATTATCAATTATCTAATTTAATTATTATTAATGAACGAAGCTGATATAAAAAATATTTTATTAAACGGCGAAACAGAACAAATTGAGTTTAAACTTAATTTTGGTAGTTCGACAATTATTTCCGTTAACGCTTTCGCCAATACTAAAGGCGGCAGAATAAATATCGGCGTTGATGATGAAAAAAGAATTGTCGGCATCGAAACTAACACCGAAACTTTACAAAACTGGATT
>CAZXDS010000157.1:5569-8123 GCA_964639525.1 uncultured Melioribacteraceae bacterium
AATGAGATTAAAAACAAAACATATCCTCCAATAATACCGGATGTTGAGATTTGTAAGGTTAACAGTAGAAATATAGTCGTTATCTGCGTTGACGAGTTTCCTATTAAGCCGGTTGCACTAAAAGGGCGTTATTATAAAAGAGTGAAAAATTCCAACCATCAGATGTCAATTTCCGAAATCGCAAATTCTCATCTTAAAACTGTCAATTCAAGTTGGGATTTTTCCCATGCCTCAATATATTCAGTAGAAGATTTATCAGAAGAAATAAAAATTCACCATATAGAAGATTAGGACGGAGAAATAATTAATCTAGACAATCGAAAAAAGCTTAATAGATTTTTCATAATTTAACTATTGCTGCATATCCAATCTATTTATTTCACGTCCCTTAACTGTGCCAAATTATAAAGAAATTGCAAAAGGTACACTCCGAGCAATAATTAGGCAAACCGGATTAACTTTAGAGGAATTTAATAATTTATAACTTTTTTTTGAGGTGATCTTAAAATGTTCGGCAGCCGCCGAATCTCAGAAACAGTCTGCTAATTGAAAAATTGAGGTAGTTACACAAAGCCCAAAATGTTTTTCGGATTTTGTTTTAATAACTGACTCACCTAAATCCTCTCTCAAAAGAGAGGACTTTATGGAAAAATCCGAAAATTATTTTGATTTTTGTATGTAAGAGGTTTGGCAGCCACCGAATGACAATGGAGTGCTAATTCTCAATTCTCGATTATAAATTCTCTTGATTTAAATCACATTCATTATTTTCATACTCTTTTTATCAGAAAAAATTTTGTTTATTATTGGATTTTTATTACTTTCAACATTAAATATTTTTAAGTTTTATTGATGTCTTTTTTATAAAAAGAATAAAATTTTTTAATATGTTTTTAGAGGGCTTTATTAATTTTGACTTATAATTTTAATGAAAGATTTTTCAATTAAAAATTGTTAATATTCTGCTTCTTGCCCTCATTTTACAATAAATCATTTTATATTTCAAGTTAATAATTAGTTGATCTGTATTATCAGTTTTCATACTAATTAAATTGCCATTTCAGTTTTTGGGACTGACGTGGCGGAGCTTTATCCGAATACTCCATTATTCATTCGCTCCATTTGGCATCTTGTTATTCTGAACGCGCACAGCGTTTTGTGAAAAGATAGAAATCTCAAAAAGAAGTAACAAAAAAAAGTTTTGCAGTAAATTTAGGGGATTCGGCGGCTGCCGAATGACAAGAGCGAGCTGTCAATGAAAAACAAAATAAATATTTTATGAATATCAAATTTTCACGGCATTCTAAAAGACGAATGAAACTTTATAATTTATCTGAAAGCATAATATTCAATGTTATTGAAAATGGTAAAAGGAGTAGTAATAATAGTAAAACGATATACGAACTTAAATCAAGCGGAAACAAATATCCGATTAAAGTAGTAACTATTATGAAAAATGATTATCTTTTAATCATTACAGTATATCCGTTAAAAAGGGAAATTGAAAAATGAAAATAAACTATGATAAAGATATTGATGCATTATACATCCAAATATCCTCTGAAAAGCCGGATGGAGTTATTGAAATTAAAGAAGGTATTAATCTGGATGTAACTGAAGATAGTAGAATTGTAGGCTTGGAAATATTGGATGCTTCAAAAAAAGTTTCTTTAACCTCATTTTTTAATTATGAAATTTCACCGGAATTATTTAATCAGATTGCTTAACGGTTAACAAAAGAAAATTTTATAGTAAATGTCGGGGATTCGGCGGTTGCCGAATGACAAGTGACTTTGTTAATGCACAGCATCCGGTGGATTATCAAATTATCCATTGCGGAAAAAACTAACTATTAAATACATTACACTACGCTTTATGGCGTAACGCTTCCAGGCGTAGTTTCAAAGTTTCTGTAAAATATTATGAATCCTTTTCAGTACGGAAAAATAGTTTCGGGTAATTATTTCTATAATAGGAAAGACGAGTTTGCAAGAATAAAAACAATTCTTTCCGGAGGGAATAATCTTGTTTTATATGCACCGCGCAGATACGGAAAATCTTCGTTAGTAAACAAAGTTCTAAATAAATTGGAAAATGAAGGATATGCTACGGTTTATTTGGATTTTATGAGCATATATTCCCGTGAAGTATTCATAAAAAATTATTCAGGCGCAATTGTTGCAAAAGAGAAAACTTCCGTTGAAAAAATTGTTAAAAAACTTGGAAAATTAATACGTGGAATTGTTCCTTCGGTTTCATTTGACGGCATGGGTAATCCTAAATTTTCATTTTCTTGGATTGAAGGCAACGATAAGGAAGAGACTTTGGAAGATGTAATAAATATCCCGTAAAGTTAGCGGATAAACAACAAAAATGGATAGTTGCTTTTGATGAATTTCAAGAGATTACCAAGTTAAACGGCGAATCGTTCGAGAAAATATTACGCAGTTTAATTCAGCACCACCAAAATGTTTCTTATCTGTTCTTTGGCAGTAGAACGCAGCGATTCAGAGTCAAAATTTCTGTAACACAGATTAATAATCTGTGTTACAGA
>CAZXDS010000158.1:0-8010 GCA_964639525.1 uncultured Melioribacteraceae bacterium
AAAAACAATTATTAATATGTGTTTATTTCCGTCTCTTTCCCGAAGAATCCTTTGGATAAGAGACGGTAGAATGTAGCACAAAAAGAAGAGGACTTTAGCCCAATTTAATACATTTTTCGGTGGTTACAATCGCAGAGTAACAATTAAAATATAGAGATTACCTAAACGTTTTTTTAGAAAAGATCATACTTTTCCATTTTTGAACGAAGAGTTGAGATTGGAATTCCTAAAATATTAGCAGCTTTATTTTTATTACCGTGGGATTTTGCTAACGCATTCTTTATTGATTTTATTTCAACATTACTTACAATTTCAACCAAATTACTCGAATCGTTCTCGGAAGCAGATAGATAACCGGAATTGAAAAATTCCGGAGGAATAATATCTATGCTAATTTTGTTATCTTTTGCAATAATTAACAGTCGTTCAACAAGGTTTTTAAGTTCCCTGGTGTTGCCGGGCCAATCATAATTATTTAAAAGAGGATAAATTTCTTTGTCAACATCAAATGTTTGCCCGTTAGCAAAATCATTTAAAAAAGAATCGAATAAAAGTGCAATATCATTTTTTCTTTCTTTTAATGCGGAAAGTTTTATCGGAAAAATATTTAGCCGGTAATATAAATCTTTTCTAAACTTACCTTCTTCAACTAACTTTTTTAAATTCACTTTTGTTGAAGCAACAACACGCACATCAATTTTAATAGCTTTACTACTTCCAACTTTCTCAATTTCATTTTCTTGAAGAACTCGCAGCAATTTTACTTGCAATTCCATTGGAATATCATCAATATCGTCAAGATAAATGGTTCCGCCGTCAGCTTCTTCAAAACGTCCGATTCTTTCTTTATCTGCTCCGGTAAACGCACCTTTAGCATGCCCGAATAATTCACTTTCAAAAACATCTTTTGAAAGTATTGCACATGAAACTTTTATTAAAGGTTTATTACTCCGGTTACTGTGAAAATGAATAATGTTAGCAATTAGTTCCTTACCTGTTCCTGTATCGCCGGTAATTAACACGGTGGAATCCGTAGCTGAAACAAGTTTAACATTTTCTTTTATTTTTTGTACACTTTCACTTTCGCCATAATATGAATTTAATTCATATTTATTTTTAAAATGCTGTTTAAATTCAGTATTTCTCTTTTTTAGGCAGTTTATTTCAGCAATTTTATCAATTAAGTTAATTAACTCAACCGGTTCAAAAGGTTTGGTAATATAATCAAAAGCCCCCAATTTAATAGCTTCAACAGCAGATTTTACTGTTCCATAAGCAGTCATAACAATAACGCATATTTGAGGGTGAATTTCTTTTACCTTAAGCAGAAGTTCAATTCCATCCATTTGTGGCATTTTTACATCTGTAATAATTAAATCCGTTTCCGAATTTTGCTTAATAAATTTTAACGCTTTAATAGGAGAATCAAAATCATTTACATTATGCCCGGCATCAAGTAAATCACCGGTTATTGTAACTCGTAGAATCTCTTCATCATCAACAACACAAATATTTAATTTTAAATCTTTAAAATTTTTCAATTAAGCACCTTTGAACTTTGGTAACAAAATAATAAATGCCGTCCCTTTATTTTCTTCACTTTCAACTTCAATTTTTCCGCCGTGCGAATTTACAATATTATAAACTATTGACAAACCCAAACCTGTTCCCTTTGAAGCTGCTTTTGTTGTAAAAAAAGGTTCGAATATTTTATTAACCTCATCTTGTGAAATTCCAATACCGCTATCTTTAACATTTAGTTTAACAAATTTTCCCTCTTCCGAAACTGATATTTTTATCGTTCGCTCTGAATTTTCACCGGCATCATCAATTGCATCAATTGCATTTAATAACAAGTTCACAATTACTTGTTCGATATGAATTTTGCTCCCGTAAATTGGGATATAATCATTTTGTCTATTTCTTGTTATTGTAATTCGTGAGTTTTCCAATTTGAATGCAACCAATAAAAGTGAATTTTCAATTTGCTCATTAATATTAACCTTTTCAAATTGTAAATCCTCAAGCCTCGAATAATTCAGCAGATTTCTTATTACCGATTCAATACGCTTCGACGCTTTTTCCATTAGGTCAATATATCTTGTATTTTGTTCTATGTTTTGCGGGTCATTTGCTATTCTTCGTAAACAATTCCGGATGCCTAAAACAGGATTGTTTATTTCATGAGCCAAACCGGCAAATATTGTCCCGATGGTAGCAAGTTTTTCAGATTGTATAAGCTGCGATTCGGCATTCTTTAATTCTTGATACGCATTTGTTAATCTGCTTATCATATCATTAAATTTTTCAGTCAATAAATCAATTTCATCTTTTGCCCGAAAAAGTGCAGGAATTTTTCCAAGAAAATTTTTACGAATTGTTATTTTTTTTATCCTTGTATCTTCCAAAGAATTTAAGTCAAGCTTGTCGGCAGCATTTTGAATATTTTTAATTGGATTAGTTATAAAAGTTGCAAAAATAAAAGCTCCGATAATTCCGAGAACGAGGAAAAGACCAACCATCAACCAAAAATGAGTTATGGTTTTTGTAATATCTTCACTGATTCTTTTTTCCGAAATACCAACTCTTACAGTACCTAATTGTCCTCCTAATATAGGCAAAGCAATATCTCTAACAATTATATGATGCTTATTATTTATTAAATCAAATATTTTAATATTAGATGTTAAAGTATTATCGGCGAAATTAGCATTAAGCAGAGCATTCGGTAAGTTTATATTTGAAGCAGTCGAAATTAAAGTATTTTTTTCATCTTGAACAAAAATATATACAATTGTGCTATCAATTTGTTTTGCTCCGTCAAGTAATTTTTGAACGGCAACATAATCCTCAAAAAGCAGCGGCGTTACAATCTGTTGAGATATATTTTTACCTATGTAAATAACTCTTTTTTCCGATTCCCTCTCTAACGATTTTTGAACATCTTGAAAAATCAAATATGCATTAATGCTTCCGAAAACAAACACCGTTAAAACAATTGCAATAACAAACTTCCAAAAAAGCGGCAGATAAAAATTTAACTTTTTCATTGTCAATTAAATGCTTCTAATGAATTATAAATATCCGGGTTAACTTCCACAAATTTTTCAATCTGCAGTTCTTTTAAGATTTTTTCCCCTTCTTTATTTTTGTTCATATTTAAAAGAATGTTTTTAATTTTTTTTATCAATTTTAAATCTGTGTTAGGTGCATAAACAAAGGGCGGAATACCATACTCCGGTGATTTGTAAATTATTTTAACATCTTTCAGCCTGTTCGGGTCATTTACTTTTAAGTAGTCATAAACCAATCCATCTACTGTTGCTCCGTCAACTAAATTTCTTTCAACTGTTTGAATTGAATAATCGTGTGCATAAGTAAAAATTGTTTTACTAAAGAATTTTTCCGGTGTTGTTCCTTTATCTTTTAATAATTTTACAACAAACTTATATCCGGTATTTGATATCGGGTCGGAAAAAGCAAATGATTTACCGCGTAGTTCATCAAATGTTTTAATTCCCGAAGATTTATTTACAATAATATATGCTTGATAAAATGTTTTCCCGTTTATTACAGGAGCAGCTAATATTTTTAAGGGAAATTTTCTCTTTGCCACAACATAAGCTCCGGAACAAACATAAGCAAAATCCAATTTTCCCTCTTCCAATAAATCGTTTACTTCCTGATACGTTTTTCTTTGTTTTAATTTTATGGGAACTCCGAGTTTCTTTTCGATGTAATTCAACAGATTTTCATATAAATAGAATGTTTTTTTCGGTGAAATCATTGTAGAAATTGCAACATCAATCTGTTGTGTTTTTTTGCCTTTCTTTCGCTCCAAAGTACTTAATGATTTATTTGTTACATCTATTTGAATTGGTTTTTTATTTTTATTGCGATTATTATAATTACAACCGGATAATATAATTACCACACTTATTAGAATTAAAGTTAAAATTTTTATTTTCATATCAACTCAAAAATATTTAAGACTCAAAATATATTTACATATTAATTTACAAAACTCAAATAATTAAACAAATATTTCGCGACAGCGATAGATGATCAGAACAATAGTGGCTCACTAAAGACAGTAATAACATCGTGAAAATAGCATGCCTAATTGACAAGCCCTTTGTGGACTTGAGCTTTATTGTCCCTCAGTATAAGTTCATTATTTCCTAGTTCCAAGTCTAATTTTTTTTAGCCCCTTTTTTTCTTAACATTATTCTTCCTAATCCGGGTTAAACTATTAATTATTTGGCAAACTTATTCAATGGCAGCAATTCAGAGTCAAATTTAGAATTAGCAAAAACAACAGATTGCAGAAAAGTAATAAAATATTTTTCCGGTTAGTTAAAGTAAAATAAACCGGTGAACTAATTAAAATATTAACCTTTTTTGATTAACCCACGATTTTAACCGTGGAAATATGGCTTAAAATCAAGCAATTAGCGTAACCGTTTTCCGATAAGGGTCTGCGACAACGGTTTTTATTAACAAGTTCGCCAAGAATATTTGACTCTGAATCGCTGCTAAATGGTAGCAAAAACGAAATTCAATTGCTATTTTTCCAATATGAATGAAACAAAAAAGATATCACGGCGAAAACTCTTTAAAATTTTTGCATCTGTTTTAACTGTTCCGTTTGCAGGGCTTTGGTTTGTGGAATTAAAATCACATTTGAATTTTGTAAAAAGTAATAATAAAATTATAATTCCTACAAACTTAAACGAAGGCATTTCGTTTTTAGATAAAATTATTGTTGAGAAAAATGGGGAAAGTATGAAAATATTTTCTTCGCGTTGCACACATCTCGGGTGTAAAATTAATAAAGAAATAGATGGTGAATTTGTTTGTCCGTGCCACGGTTCAAAGTTCGACTTAAACGGAAAAGTAATTACCGGACCTGCTGTTAATAATTTGGAAAAATTGGTGTCAGTTAAAGACAGAAAAACAGGGAAGTTAATTGTTAATGTTTGATACTTACAAAAATAATTCCGCTAAGAAAATTTACTCTAAATTATTAGGTTCAACATTCGGGCATATTGCATTTGCTTCTTTCTTTATTGCTGTTTTAAGCGGAGTATTTCTAGCTATTCCATTCAATGTTGCCAAACCATTCGACTCAATTTCAATAATGCTTCTTATAAATCACAGTGCTGAGTTTATAAGAAGTCTTCACTATTGGAGTGCTCAAATATTTTTAATTTTTATAATACTTCACATTTGGGATCACTTACGTAAATCAACGGAGAAAAAAGTTAAGAGTGGAATTTGGTTAAGGCTGTCTATTTCATTAGTTGCTATATTTTTAGTGATGCTAACCGGATTTATTCTTAAGGGAGATGCCGACAGCAATCAAGCAGCAAGAATATTAACAAATTTGATTGAAAAAATTCCCTTTATTGGAAAATACATATCCTATTCACTTGTGGGCAAAGAAGGTGATTATCAATTGGTGTATATTCATCATATAGCAACATTTACTATTTTTATTTGGCTTATTATTATTGAGCACGTTCGTCTGATTTGGCCGAAAATTAAAACATTTGTGTTATTTATAATTCCGATAATAATTTTGTCATTTGTTTTTCCCGCAGCGCTGCATAATAATTTAAATCCCGTAATGAAGGGTCCTTGGTATTTTTTGGGATTGCAGGAGTTGTTTCACTATTTCAGCCGACCTGAATTTGTAATATTATTTTTCTTACTTGTACTGATTGCCGTTTATTATTTGCCGAAAATGAAAGACAAATCATCGCATGTCTTTAAGTATTTTATCTTTTGGGTTGCTGTGCTTTATACTGTTTTAATAATAATCGGATATTTTTTTCGCGGTGAAAATTGGGAATTTGTAATGCCGTGGAACAACGAATATTTTACCGAGTTTACTTCAAGTCCGGCAAATAATTATGAAAACTATTTTGCCGATTTTAATAGTGGAAAAGAAATTCCGAAAATTTTGGAACAGCGGGAAGGCTGCCGATATTGCCATAGCGATGTTAAAGGGTTTGCCGCTTCACACTCGCCCGAAGCAATCGGCTGTGCTTCGTGTCATCTTGGAAGCCCGTTTTCATTAAGTAAAAATGCTGCTCATACGGGAATGATAAAAATTCCGGGCAATCTTAAAACTGCAAAATTAACTTGCGGAAATTCAAAGTGCCACCCGAATATTCCGGAGCGTGTAGATAATTTATTAATGACAACAATGAGTGGAATAATTAGTGTTGACAGATTTACATTCGGTGAGACCGATAGTCTTAATCAAATACACAAAATTGAAAACATCGGTCAAACTGCTGCGGATACGCATTTACGCAATTTGTGTGCGTCTTGTCATCTCGGTAACAACAAAACGGAATATGGAGAAATCAATCAACAGTCACGAGGCGGCGGCTGTAATGCTTGCCATCTTAATTATTCCGATAGTACAAAAAGCGAACTGAAAAATTATTTAACAATTAAAGATAACAAGCTAAATAAATTTCATCCTTCACTTTCGTTGAATGTAAGTAATGAGCATTGTTTCGGCTGCCATAGTCGTTCGGGAAGGATATCACTAAATTACGAAGGCTGGCACGAAACTCAATTTGAAAAAGATGAAATTCCAAAGGATGGAAAATTTAGAATTTTGGAAGACGGACGCGTAGTTAAATTTATTGAGGAAGATATTCATCATCAAAAAGGTTTGGAGTGCATTGATTGCCATAATTCATACGAACTTATGGGCGATGGAACATTGTATGCTCACGAAGAAGATCAGACTAGAATTCAATGTGAAGATTGTCATTCTCGTGAAAACAATAATGTGTTAACTTTAGAGCAAATGGATGAGGAATCTCAAAAAATTATTAAACTGAGAAAATTTGATATTAAAGGGCGTAAATATTTGGCAACAAGAAAAAATTCTGTTCCATTAATAAATACTTATCAAGCAAAAAGTAGTGAGTTTTATTTAATTGGAAAAAATTCAGGAAAATTTTTCCCACTCAATCCGCCAAAATCAATTTGCGTAGAAGGCAAAGCTCATTCGTCTCTTAATTGCAATAGCTGTCATACATCTTGGGCACCGCGATGCGTTGGTTGCCACACAGAGTTTGTGCCGGATGAAACGGGTTTTGATCATTTAACCGGAAAAGATACGAAGGGAAAATGGGTCGAATCCATTGGGGAATTTTATGCAGAACTTCCCACATTAGGCGTTGTTATCAACAAAGATTCGGTTGGCGAACATGGTAAAGTTGCAACATTCATTCCGGGAATGATTTTAACAGTTGATAAAAGTAAGTTTTCGGGTAAAGCGGAGAAAGAAATATTTAAAAGAATGTTTGCCCCTTCTTTTCCTCATACTACATCAGCAAGGGGACGAAGCTGCAAATCATGCCATAATAATCCTGTGGCAATTGGTTACGGAAGGGGAGAATTGAAGTATGAAATAAGTGGAGGAAAAGGCATTTGGAAATTTATACCTTCATTTGTAAATGATGAACACGATGAGTTACCACAAGATGCTTGGATTGGTTTTCTTGATTCATCGAACAAAGGTGCATCAACAAGAACTAATGCGCGAGCATTTAATATTGCCGAACAGCAAAGAATACTTACTGTCGGTGCTTGTTTAACTTGCCACAAAGATGATTCGAAAGTTATGCAGCAAGCACTTACAGATTTTGATTGGACGATGAAATTTTTAAGCGATAAATGTATTGTTCCTAATTGGAATTAGTTCGTAAAAAAAATATTTCATATTAGTAAGATGTAGGACATCAAAGCAAACCCAAATTATTTAAACTTCCAGTAGCTGATTCCAAATTAATTGAATTTCATTTTGGATAAAATCAACTAAATAAAATTAGTAATAATATTATTGGAGGTTATAATGTTCAACAAAATAAATGGCTTTAAAAATATTGTAATAGCAGGCATTTTTGTTTTCGTTTCTTCCTGGTTTACTTTATATGCACAGGGTGCTAAAAAGAAAACCATATTGCAGAAAAATAAAAGTAT
>CAZXDS010000159.1:0-7983 GCA_964639525.1 uncultured Melioribacteraceae bacterium
TAAGTTACAATATTTTACAGCGATTCAGAGTCAAAGTTTCTGTAACACAGATTAATAATCTGTGTTACAGAAATATGGCAAATTTAATCGGAAAATCAGTCGAAAGCCGGATTCGGTCTTTGCCGAAATATTTTTTTATATATTCTTAACGTGTTGTTTTTTGTAATCTTAATTTTGACCCCGAATCGCTGATATTTTATATGCCAAAGAACTATTAATTTATTAAAATATTTTTTGTACATTACTTATGTTCAACTCTTGACTTTTAAGGGGATAACTCTCTTAAAAGCCTGTCCTGCTTTGACGGGAGAGAATGTAGGCGGTAAAATCCGATCCCAGATTCTATGAAAACCAATTTATATTATTGTTTTGATTTAAATCACAATGAATAATTATCACACATTTGTGTGATTGCCAAAACTCCTTTTCTGTAATACTTTACAATTGCAAATTCAAATTAAAGGGGAGAGAGTTATGAAAGCAATAAATACAATATTTGTGTTAATAATATTAACACTTCAATTAAATGCTCAGTTATCAACGCCCAAACCGGAAGCGGTTTATGGCGGAAGAATTAATGCGATGGATGTAATTCCAATTTCTTCAACCACAACGAGACTATTTATTTCAACAGAAAGTGCTAATTCCATTTTTTATGCTGATATGATTACTGCCGGAAGTAGTTCTCCATCATTTACACCTTTTACTGTAATGCCAGGCGTAGGTGATGATGACGGTTACGGTAGTGGAATAAGAAAAATTGCAGCACATAAAGGGTCAGGATATTTGTTTTTTATTACAAGTAATGGAGATGTTGTAAAATCAAAGCCATCAACAAGCACTGTAGATTTAATTGATGCAAACTATGCTACCGGTTTACAAATTTTTAACTTTTCCGATTCATTGTCATACATTTATTTTACTGAGGGCGACTCGTTAAAATATGGTACATTGGATATTACCGGAAATTTTAGTGAGGATGCTAATTCACCATTGAATGTTGGTTATAATTTTGGGGAATCCGGTATTTTTGCAAGTCCGGAAAATAATAAAATATTTATAGCTAATACACGAGACACACTTGTTGTTTACGAATCTACTGACAATTTTGACAGCTTAAAATCCACAACCACATTTTCATTGGTCAATACTTCATCGTTGATTGCAACAGGTTTGTTTTGGCGGGCATTTGGGATTGGACCTGATGGTACACTATTTATCGGCGGCGATGATAGTTTGCACAAAACAGTTGCGTACTCAACGGATAATGGCGTTTCGTGGAATGTTGTTCCAACGGGAATTAATGGTGTAAGTGGATCAAGTTTTGCATTCCCCGGAACCGGTTCTTCGTATCCGGTTTATTTTGCAAAAGGATATTCTGCATTTTCATCTTCTTCAGGTTTTACTACTTGGCAAGAATTTGGTAATTTAGGGTTTGAAACACACCCGAATGATGGCTCCGTTTTCGGAGATCCGCTGAACAGTCAAATAATTTATTTTACTACTGATCAAGGCATTGGCTCAACTATTGACGGCGGTGCAACAATATTTGAAATTGATGAAGGAGTTGAAGCTGTTCAGGTACAAGATTTTGATATGGACAGCGCAAAAACTACAGGTTGGACAGCATCAAAATCAGGCATTAGGCGAGTTTCAAATTACAGCAGCTCTCCGAGTTGGTCATATGCTATGTTTCCAAACGGAGATGGTTCGCCATATTTTTCTGCGGAAATGATAGGTAACGATACAAACTCTGCTTATGTTGGTAATTTAAGAGTTTATAAAACAAATAATGCCGGAGCAACATGGACAAAAGTTTTTACGGCAGAAAATGCGCCATATAATTTTAGTAATATCGGACCTTCCATTCAGGCAATTGAAGTTTGTCCTTGGGATACTAATCTTGTTATGGTGGGCTATGATATTCAGGGAACGGATCAAGGCGGATTATTTTATTCTACCGATGGCGGAAGTAATTGGGAGCAGCTTTTGTTAAAATCAAGTTCCGTAGGAAATGATGCCGATGTTTGGGATATTGTTTTTACACGTGAAGACTCTAATACAATTGCTTATATTAGTGTTTTCTACGATTTAGGTATTCCAACAATTGGAGACAGGGCAAGAAGTATTTATCGTGCCGAATGGGACGGAACAACATGGAGTGTGAGGCAGGATATGGACGGTGCTTATACTAGTGTAGGCTACCCGATTACTGCCTCCGTTTTTGATCTTGAAGTAAGTTCAACAAGAGATACAGTATTTGCCATTGGTACCGATGCCGGAGTTAATCATCCAATGGCTTATTATAAAGTACTTTCAGGTACCAATTTGTGGACGCCGTTTACTACTTCAGGGTTCCCAACTTCAGGGACAGAAGGACGTGCAATTACGCTTGGCACAGATACTGTTTATGCTGCTGTTGATAACGAAATTTATCTTTATGATTTAACAGCAGGTTCTTCCTGGTCTTTGGGTTATGCTTATCCAACAGGAACGGAGATTAATGTTTTGTATTTTGATGATTTACTCGTTGGAACAGGCACGGGATTATATAACCAGTATGGACAAGGGACGGTATCGGTAAACGATAACTCTGAACTTCCTCAAAAGTTTGAATTGTACCAAAATTATCCTAATCCATTTAATCCGAGTACAGTGATAGAATATTCTCTGCCTGTTCGGCAGGCAGGAATTCAAATTGGTTCAAGTGATGCTTTGTTTGTGCAGCTGAAAATATATGATATACTTGGGAGAGAGATAGCAACACTTGTTAATGAAAAACAAAATTCCGGCAACTATAAAATAAATTTCAATGCAATTGAACTTTCAAGCGGTATATATTTTTATCAGATAAAAACTAATAATTTTTCAAAAACAAAGAAAATGATTTTACTTAGATAGCACAGATGAGGGCAAATCATCAATAAGGGCACAAAGTTCTAATTATTCCAGCGGCAATTCCATTAGAGCTTTGATGCCCGACGATTTTATAACAGCCATTAATTTTTGTCGAAAAAATTAATAATTTTTGTTACTACCGAAATTCGGAATAAATCTTTTTCAATAAGTAATTCGTGTTTTGCTCCGGTAACAATACGTGACTCAAATGACTTATCATTTTTTCTCAAAAGGTTAAGAAATTTTTTATGTGCAGAGGTTGAAACAATTTGTTCATCACTTCCATGAAAAAGAAGAAGAGGAATATTAACTTTTTCAATGTCAGCTAAAAGTTTTTTCATAGCTTCGCAAGATTGAAAAACCCATTGATAACTGGGACCACCAAGCTTTACTTCAGAAAAATCTTCATTCAATTGCAACAAATTTTTATAACGTACAGAACTATTTGTTATCGTGTTTTCCATAAAAGGTTCAAGACTTTCTTTGTAGTTCCCTTTGCCTGATACATATTTTATTTCGCTGTTTTTAAAAGCAGTGATTGCAGTGCAAGTCGGGAAATCAAACCCTAACATTGGCGAAGTAAGTGCCGCTGCTCTAAAATCATCGGGGAATTGTTCCAAGTAAAGCAGAGCTATTGTTCCTCCCATTGAATGACCAAGTAGAAAAACTTTACTGTGATTTATCGGTTTAATTTTAAGTTCATAAAATAATTTTAAATCGTCAACATAATATTGAAAAGAATCAACATGCCCAAGTTCATTATCTCCCTTGAAAATTCTATCGGAAAGACCTTGTCCGCGGTGATCCAATATGTAAATGGAGTATCCATTATTAAAAAGATCAAAAATAGTTTCTCTATACTTTAAAGCGAATTCGGTTCTTCCACTTGATATGAGAATTTCACCTTTTTCAACCGCCAAATTTTTTTGTGGAAAAATTTTGTAATAAATTTTAGTATTACCTTTTCCTTCAAAAAAGCCCTCTTCTCCTGAAGAATAAAAGTTATCTAACATAGTTAAAAAATTTTTGTCTTGGAGTTGCTCTTCTGTAGTAATGCTATATTTTCTTTTGTTTACAACCAAATTGATAAAATTAATTTAGAATGCGAATTTTTAATGTAAACAATATAGGCAAATTCTTTGACGATAAAACTTAGTTTGTGAGGCTAAGTTCTATTTAGAACAGCAACTTCTCATATTTATAACAGATTGAACGTACAAAAAACAGACTAATCAATTTGTTCTGCAGATTGTAAAGTAGATTATTTGATGGCGGCAATGCTTTCAACGTAAGAAATATTGAAAAAATTCTTAAAATGTAGATGTGGCGAGAGCCATTATTATTTTTCGATTTTTAGACCCGTTGCATAAAGAGGCTGTGTGAAAAGTCGAAAATTTTATTAACCCACGATTTTAATCGTGGGAATATGACTTAAAATCAAGCAACTAGCTTAACCGTTTCCCGATATGGGTCTGCGCAACGGTTTTAGCGTTTTTAACACAGCCTCTAAATGCAACGGCAATTACCGTTCCTTTTCCGAAGGATCCTTTGGACAAGAGACGATAAAATATTTACTTGGAACAAAATGACTCTTGCTACATTTTTCTTAAGTTGGCAGCAGTAATGACTGTAGGCATGATTTGTGAACAGTCAATCTGCGTAATTATTGCTTGATTAATAATTCCGTCTTTATTAGAACTTAGCCAAATAAAATTACGGTATTTTATAATTGGAAATTATTTATATTTAAATAATGATAAACGAGCTTACAATAAAATTGGAGTGACTAAAATGGACTTTAAATATTTACTTTGTTTTGTAATTATTGCAGCTATGCTTAACTCATGTGCTTCAACAAAAGTTGCGAGTTCCAATCAAGAAATTGCAGATGATTATACGAGTGTATTCCCAAATAAGGAAGTGTCAGGTGAATTAGAGTCGATTATTAATTCCATCAAAATGATTAACAATATTACTTTTTACAAACGGTATGATTTTCAGTACGGGTTAATCACGAAGCAGAATATGAAAAAGAAAGGCGTTATTGATAAAGCATTTATGGTAAGTAATATTAATAAAACATCATCAGGCACCGGTACAATAATAAGTGTAAATGGTTCAAATGTAGCTTTATTAACTGCAGCACACATTGTTAGCTATCCTGATACAATTTTGGGATATTACTCAAATGACGGAGTAAAAACAAAATACATACAGAGCATAGGGATAAAAGTTAGGCAGCAAATTTATACTGATTTACCCGATGGTGGTGGATTAAGGTTAATAGCAAAGGATGAAAAATCAGATATAGCAGTAGTTGGAAATATTTTTACAGGGCTTACACCTCTTCGAGCTCCTGTATTGAAATTCGATTTTGGGTCTGCAAAAAATTTACAGTGGGGAAGTATTGTTTATATTTTTGGCTTTCCTGTAGGAAACAAAATGGTTACAAGAGGAATTGTAAGCTCACCTAATAAAGATGGTAACGGACGTTTCCTTGTTGATGCTGTAATCAATAGAGGTTCTAGCGGTGGATTGGTTTTTGCAATTCGCGGACGGTCGCCCAATTTTGAGTTGGTTGGAATGGTTTCTGCCGTACCGGCTGACAGAGAATTTGTGATTGCACCTTACGATCCTGATCACGTACAAAATCTTGTACCAGGGATGGAATATAAAGGCAGAACAGCTATTAAGAGGATTGTGGGAATAAAATATGGAATTGGAAAAATTATATCTGTTGAGATGATTCAAGATTTTTTTAAGGAGCGTAAGGAAGAAATTCTTAAAAAAGGTTTTGATTTAACATTTTTGTAAAATATCAATTCTGTTTTCGAGAAAAGATTTTTTCTACAATATCTTCAGCCGGTTTGTTTAGCGGAGTAAATAAATCATGCTTTCTATTTGTGTCATAATATAAAAAACTCGGCCATTTCCACCAATAAATTCCTTTTAACCAAGCTCTGTTTTCAATGGCTTTTGAGATTGCGGTATATGATCTCAACTGGCTTTGATTGTTGACTGTTCTTTTCGAGTTCTCACTTTCATTGGAAGTTAGCCAAGCAGATTGTGAACTGCGATATCCGATTTCGGTAAAAATAATTTGCTTGTTAAATTTTTTGCTAATACTCTCAATTTTGTTCATAACAGTATTTGCACCTGACAACAATTCTGTATCAGTCGGATTTATTTTACCGCTTAAAGGATAATAATTGCTTACACTTATATAATCAAATGCATCCCAAAAGGTTAACTGCTCAAATTCCTTTCCCCAATTTGAACCGTAAGTTATTTTCCCATCGTATATGATTTTTATTTTAGAAATCATCTCACGCCATGTTTTCGGATGCGAAAGTGTAAATTCAACAAGTTCATTACCAACAACCAGCAAAGGGATTTTATACATTTGTGCAAGCAGTGCATAATGCTTTATCCAGCGGAAATAATATTCTGTAAATTCTCTCCATTCTTTCTCGTTTGCCATTTTAATTGCGCCGGGCCAACTATTGTGAAGATAGATATGCGGTTTCAATATAGGAATAATTCTTAGTGCTTTTGCCTCATTTGAAATAAAGATAACACTTTCGTCATTTTCAGTTCCGGCGGCACGCCAAATGGAAAGCGGGACGGCTTTAGTTGGATCTCTCATTCCGGTAAATGGTGTAATTGAAATACTATTTGTTCCTAAAGATTTTAATCGTTTGAGCGATTGTACAGCACTCTGCGAAATATAACCGTTGTGAATTTGATATCCCTCGTGAGCAAAGCAAAATCCTTTTAAAAATGAAGGTAAATTTTTATTAAATATTTTACCTTGCCTAATAGATTTATATTGATAATTCTTCGAAAATTTAGAAAGATAATCATTCCACTTATGTTGTAATGAAATCAATTCCCGTTTTTGTGTTTCAGAAGTACTAAATAATTTCTTTAAGGATGTTTTCCCGAATTTGTCAATATAAAATTCAATAAATACAGCTCCAAGCGGCTGATAGCTTAAATAGGATTCAAATTGTATCTTTTCATTATCAAGCAAATAATTTAAGTCGGGTATTGCTTTAGCTTTAATAAGCCTCGCAACTATTTCATGATAGTCTGCGTATCTCCAATTATTCGAAAAATACGTAGATAGTCCATCATCAATAAATTGGAGCTTAGTGCTGCCAAAATTTTTAAAAATAACCAATTTTGAGAACGAAAAACCATCATCGCTTTTTATTTCGTTATTCACTACCGTATGTATTGAGTTTCCATCAATTGAGGAGAAGTTTGTATTTCCGGTTATTAGTCCTTTTTGTTCAAAACTATTATAAACATTGTAGTCAATTTTCGGATGGATTAAACTTTTATTAAACGTACTACTTATTTTAGCATAGATGCTGTTAAATTTTCGAGTCAAATCAAAGACAAAGTTATTATCAAAATCATTTGCATGAAAAATAATCGTAGTCTGTTTATCAAGTATTACTTTTCTATTTTTATGTCTAAAATCTTTTACCCAGTTAAAGTGCAATCTATTGGAAGCTAAATCCGAATAATTTATTTGTGCTAAAAGTAAAGTTTCATTGTTGTTTTTTACCTCAAAATCATTTCGTAAAAAAAAAGAATTGTTAAAACTTTTAGCTTTATTGTCAGTAATCCTTGCAATGATAAGCTTTTGTTTATTATACGGATTAGGCAATTGAAAAGATAGCCTTAGATTATCTCCTTTAAATTTATAATTATTAAATTCAATGGTATTTTCATCAAGTATAATTCCATAAGTCTTAAAAATTTCATCCAATAATTTATTGGAGTTTTCGGATTCTAATAAAATTAGTGAATTATTGGTAAGGATTTCGTGTGTCAACAGATTACCAGGCAATATTTTAATATTCTGTTTCTTCCTGAATGCCGCCCAAACTTTTTTTGCCAAAATTTCCATTGAGTTATCCGAACCGGGGTTGTAAACTATATAAGCACCATTTTTGTATAAGTCTCTATATAGCGCATCTTTTGTACTTTCCGCAAATTCACCTTTTTCCGGCTGCATAAAAAAAGAAGTTAGCAGTAATATTGTAATTGTTACAATGGAAAAGGCTGTTATAA
>CAZXDS010000160.1:0-7725 GCA_964639525.1 uncultured Melioribacteraceae bacterium
CAAATTAATAACACCAACTTTTCCTTTGGGTGTATCTACAATAACCGAGCCATGCCCATAAGTTCCCTTTGGATAATTCTGCGGACGAAGGTATTTTTTTTCTTCTTTCAAATAATCTTGCGATTGATGTTTGTCCCAAGTATGATTACCTCCTGTTAAAACTTTTACACCCAAATCAAAAAGGATTTTACCTTCTTTTTTTGTGCAGCCTTTTCCATCTGCAGCATTCTCCGCATTGGCAATCATTACATCAGCACGATATTTTTTTTCTATTCCCGGTAACCAAGTCTGAAGCATTTCTAAACCGGGTTGCCCGATTATATCACCAATAAAAAGTATATTTATTGTCATTAATTCCTCATAAATTTAAATTATTAATATACAAAATTGTCAATTGGAAAATTTAACAATAATTTCATTTTATATTTATATCGCGCCCAACAATAATTTTTCAATATATTTGATTTCTATTTCTAAGATTATATGCAAAATAAATATTCTCAAATAAAACTATCTGAAGCAGAATTTTGTGTGATGGATTTTGAAACTACAGGCACATCCGCAAAAAGTTCACGGGCAATTGAAATTGGAATAGTTAAAATTAAAAATTTAAAGATTGTCGATAAATTTCAGTCTTTTATTAATCCCGGCAGAACCGTACCGTATTATATTACCGAGCTAACAGGAATATCTACATGGGATATTGCTGAAGCTCCGA
This sequence comes from uncultured Melioribacteraceae bacterium, assembly GCA_964639525.1. GTDB lineage: Bacteria > Bacteroidota > Ignavibacteria > Ignavibacteriales > Melioribacteraceae > CAZXDS01. Next base: position 719 of record CAZXDS010000160.1, read on the forward strand.
GTTTTTATGATATAGCGGATAACATTACTAAATTTATCGGCAACTCAATTTTAGTTGCTCACAATATGCCTTTCGACCACAGTTTTCTTAGAATGGAATACGCTGTCTCCGATAAAGATATTCCAAAAAATCCTACTTTATGCACATTAAAATTGGCAAGAAAACTATACCCGCATCTGCCAAGCAAATCACTGGGAAACCTTGCAAAACAATTTAGATTGCTCCACCGCGATGTTCACCGAGCTTTGGGCGATGCTATGGTAACATCCAAGTTATTATTAAAAATGATTAGTGAGTTGAAAGATGACCACAATATAACAACTGCTGATAATTTGTTAACTTTTCAAGGAAACGCTACCGGCAAACAATTTAGAATGATAAAGAAAAGTCTTTTGGATGATATTAATTCATTGCCAAATGCTCCTGGTGTATATTTCTTTAAGAATAAAAAAGATGATATTCTTTATATCGGCAAAGCAAAATCCATTAGAAAAAGAGTTAACAATTACTTTGCAAACACCGCCGATAAAAAAGCAAAAAACATTGTGCGCAAGGCATCAAAAATTACTTTTGAAAAAACCAATACCGAATTAACTGCCTTGCTTACCGAAGCTGCATTAATTAAAAAAAATAGCCCGCCTTTTAACTCTCAGCTAAAAAAATATTCTCAGCAATATTTCATAAAAGTGAAACTTAATCACAAAGCACCAAATCTTTCCTCCACACAAAAACTAGATTTTAACGGGAATGATTATTTTGGACCATACAATAATCGTGATACCGTAAAAGCATTGATAGACATTGTAAATCGTTCGTTTAAACTTCGTGAATGTACAGACAAAGAATATACAAAGAAAAAAGCGTGCTACTTATATGATATTAAAAGATGCATTGCTCCGTGCGAAATAAGCAAAAGGGATAATGAAAACTATAAGTTGGAAATTGAAAAAGCGTATGATTTTCTTGAAGGAAACAGTCAGCCTGCAATTAACAGCCTACTTAATAAAATGAAACGCTTTGCGGAATCTCAAAAATATGAAGAAGCTGCTGAGATTAGAGACACGGTAAACTTGATACTTAATCAGCTTTCGCGAGCATCAATTTTATCAGAACCAATTAACAAAGCCAATGTGCTGCTTGAAATTACCGAAGGCGTTAGAAAAGATTATCTTCTTTTTAAGGAAGGACAAGTTTTTATTAAAAATTTTTCTCCTGACAAGACCGACCGATTTGTTGAAGCTCTATTGGATTTTTACGAAAATACCAGAACACTTTTTACAGGATTAAATCAAAGAGATTTGGAACAAATAAAAATTACACTCGGCTGGCTTGTAAAAAATAGAAATGCCGTCAAAATTTATTATCTCAAAAATTACGAGAGCAAACGGGAATTAGAGAATGCCGTACGGTATTAATCTTTATGACACTTAATTGTAGTATTCACTTTACTGAAATTTTTATTAAATGCCTAAAATATACATTTGATGGTACTTAAAATTAAAAATTTCCGTATCAATTTATTTTATAATTTGCTAACCTTAAAATGATATAATCCACCGCCATATGTAACAACCCAAGCATCTCCGTGTGAATCAAAATCTACCGCACGAACATCGTTTGTAACTAATGGTGTATTACTCATACGATAAACTGCTTTTGTAAAATATTGATTAAAAACATATAATCCTTCGCTTGACGAAATCCATTTTTGAGTTCCGTCTTTTATAGCAATGTTCGTTACATTCACTCCATTAAATGCAATGTAAGTGCTTTTATTGAAACGATTACCAATATAAGAAGATAAACCAACAACTACATTCTCCATCAACTTAATATAATGAGAAAACCATATTTCACCATTTGTTGTATGGTTAACACCACGGTAATAAACGGCCTTATCATTATCGGTTTGACGAGAAAAATAATAATGCCATCGAGTTTGATCGTACATGAGTATTCCTCGTCTATTTGTTGTTACCCACCACCGACCAAGCCAATCAACATCAACATCAGTCATCCAATCTTCAGCAGCATACGGAGGAGCATCTGGGGCAACTTTGAAGCCAAATGATTCCCATAAATGACCAGTTACAGTTGTTGACCTAACTAATCCGAGCCTAGTAGCAACTAATACTCTGCCATCCAAATCAAAATCAATTCCATAAACCTCGTCGCTTGGTAAATTTGCAGGCTTTCTATGGTTGTATAATTTCCAAGTAGCTCCATCAAATTCATTTAATCCTGAAGCTGTTCCAATCCATAAATGATTATTAGCATCAACTTTCAATACATGTATCAAATTATCTACTAAACCTGAATTCGAACTTGTATATTGCTCCCAAGTTGTACCGTCAAAGCTAGCTAAACCGGCTGACGAAGCTAACCACTTAACATCATTATGATCTACAGCAATCAAAGTATAATAATTATCAAATATTCCGGAAGTATGTGTATTATAATCAACCCAATAAGTGGTATCAACTAAAACACGAGCAGCATCAGATGTGCGATTGCTTCTGACTGTTGTAATCAAACTATCGGAACGAGCATTATCTCTGATAAATTTCACTCCATAGTTACCGGGAATTATTGAATCCAAAATTGCCGGAGTATATTTATTAGTAAACTTTCCATTTAAATAAATTTTTGCGCTATCCGGAACCGTTACACAACTTATTTTTCCACGCATTTTAGGATTGGAATTAAAATCAATGAAAAGATTTTTTTTCTCCCCTTCTAAAATTTTTATTTGAAAAGTTGTATCCCTATATAATTCTTTTTTAAGCGTAATATTATATAACTTTTGTTCAAGCCAAGGTAAACTATCAGGAGTAAATTGACCTGTTGCTCTACCATCTGTAAATATGTGGGCACCTTCCGGATTAGATGATAGTGATATCGAACCAATTGGGACCGGTTGCGTCGGTGGACTTGTAGAAACTTCTTTTTCACAAGAATTTAAAAAAAGTAGTGCTATCCCGACTACTAACAATAAATAAGTTAATTTTTTCATAGTAAAATGTTATTGTAATTAAATACCGCTTTTATAACCGAATGTTACAAACAAATAATCCGGATTTACTAAAATTGCCATATGCTGTTCAATGAATGAGCCAAAAACTCCAAATCCACCGTCTATATTCGAAAAATCTAATACATCCAATCGAATGGAAAAGTTATCAAATATTTTTCCTACTGAAGAATAGTAAGCAGATAGGTTCCTATCGAAAACTTTAATATCAAGAATAGTGCTCAAAATAAAATAATTCCCCTTGTTTTCATCACCTTCAGAAATAGAGCGGAGTACTTTTTCAATTGTACTCATATCAAATTTGATAAATGCAGATTGTGTGGGAGGTTCATTTATAGGGATTTCTTGTCCATCTTGTAATACATATTTCCAAGGAATTTGAGCGGATTTTGTAACTTTTACACCATTTATTAATTGCTGATAAAATAATTTGTAAGTAGCAACAAATATTTGATTCTCCACGTTTGGGTGCCAAGCAAATTGAACTGTATTGCCAGTTTCAGGTGGAATAGTGATAGTGGAATTAGCGAAATTCTTTTTTACTTCGGAAGGAACTTTTGTCTTGGAACGAAGTCTGTTTCCGTTGGGTAAAAGAGCTTCTATTTCCAAACTGTCCTCTGAGCCGGCAGTAAAATTATCAATAAAATAATAACTGACCGGTGTATTGTATCTCGATGTATCAATTCTATCAGAAGAACTATCGTTAAAAACAAAAACACTATCACCTCTCCAGAGTCTTATAAAAGCATTGTGAATAAACGGGTCGTCATGATTTTGATAAGGATCAGTTGATGAAACTTCGTAGCTCTGATAGGCAGTAGCAATCTGTAAATTAGTATCTGCTCTTACAATACAGTTAAGTGAATACCGAGGATCATATTTTCCAATCGGACTAAAATTATCATCACACGAATTAGTAATAAAAGTACCCGAAACAATTGTAACAATAAAAATTATTCTTTTTATCATAGCTTCACCTTTACTGAAACTGTTGGTAAAAACGGCAACATGTTAACTATTTCGCCGGTTGATCTATCGAAATAGAAAATGTTTTTTCTGTTATAAACATTTACTATGCTTGCATTTAAATCTATTTTCATAAATCCTAATTGAACTACTTTCGATAAACTTAAATCCATTCGATGATAATTTGGTAATCTCTCAATATTTCTATCCCCCAAAACAGAGAACGGAATATAGTGGGAATAAATATCCCAATCATTACTAAAATCTCCAAGAAAAAGTTTATCATAATAACCGATTATAGGAGTAAACGGTAATCCGGTTTTGAAAACCCATGTAATACTTGTTTTCCAACCCTTACCAATATTATATTCTAACGACAAATTAACCGCATGCCGTGAATCATATCGCGGATAATAAGTCCAATCATTAATTTTTTTATAGGAATATGCCAAAGCATACGATGCCGTAAATCTGACCGGATTCAACGTAATGTGTGTTGATGCTTCAATACCATAAGATTCACCTGTTCCGCTAACCAAATCATTATCTGCTGCAAATTTTTTATCTGTATTTATAGCAGTAATGTTTTCAAGATATTTATAATATACCTCTGTAGAAAATTTCCAAAATTCCGTAAAAAATATGTCGGCACCGAGAGTATAATGTGTTGCTCGCGGCATCTCTAAGTAATCAGGGACTATTACAAAAGGTTCAAACAATGAAATCACTTCATTCTCATCTGATAACGTGGTTATCTCTTGCTGATATTTTCCCCATGCGGCTTTAAATACTATTACAGGTAATGGACTGTAAGTAAGGCTAATTCTCGGTTCGAAATAACCAGCGCCGCCTTTTGACAATCCTGTTAAATTATAACGTCCTCCAATATCTAAACCAAATTCTTCAAACCGCAAAAATTTATATTTTGCAAAAAGGCTAATATTTGCTCCTTTCCCGTTTACATCCGAAAAAACACCGATGTCATTTTCTAAGAATAATTTTGTATCCATTGTATTGATTTGAGCACCGGCAACTATTTCATCTTTGTTATCAAAAAGAAAGTTAAATTTTAAGTTTAATGTAATGTCTTGTACTTCATTCCTCTTTGCTCTTGTATTACTCAGATTAGGTATCACTTCACCGTTAAAATCACTTACAGAAATATTCAATTCTGAAAAAAGCGGACTATCATATACCTGGAACCATGAAAAACCAAAAATATTATTTGCCCAATTAAAGTCTTCTTTTAGAGGATTGGTATTATCTAATTTATCGTGACTTAAAAATCCATGAACTACAAACTTTGCACCGGGGATAAAATTTGGATTGGAATAATTTAATTTGAATGAAACATCATAAAAATCAAATGGTGCTGTTTGTTCATTTAAGAATTTTTTTAATATTTCCGTATTATAACTTTTTCTACCTGTTAAAATAAACGACCCATGAGAGATGGGTCCTTCTACTAAAGCCTTTGCCGTAAGCATGCTCATACTTGCTTGTCCGGATATTCTGTTTTTATTTCCATCTTTGGTAATCAAATTTAAGACTGAAGATAGTCTGCCTCCGTATTCAGCAGTAAATCCACCTTTATAAAATTCCATATTTTTTATCATATCAGGATCGATAACGCTGAAAAGTCCGAGAGCATGAAAGGGATTATAAACAGTTGCTCCGTTAAGTAAAACCAAGTTCTGATTGCTATCGCCGCCTCTTACATAATAGCGGGCTGAGACATCACCGGTAAAATTAACCCCCGCCACATATTGTAAAGAACGAAATACATCTGTTTCCACACCTTTTGGCAACGCCTCTAAATCTTTTATAGCAATTCTCTGAAGTCCAATGTTGGTTTCGTTTTTCTCAATTACTTTTTCACCAACTTTTTCTACAGTTTGCAGTTCAATGCTTGACGGTAAAAGGGAAACATTTACATTTGTAATTTTATTAGGTGATATAAGAACATGAATTGATTTAGAAACATAACCAACATAGGATACCAATAAAGTGTAACTTTTATTGGCGGGAATTGACGCTATATAATAATAACCTCTGTCATCTGTCGATGCTCCAATTTTTAATTCCTTTATAAAAACATTACCATAAGCCAAAGCCTCACCACTTGTACTGTCTGTTACCATGCCTCTTAACCTTCCCGATGTCTGGGAGAATGAAACAACTGAACAAAAAAATAACAAAACCAACATGGCCGGAATCCAAGTTTTATAACTTGGCAAAGAATAGCGCAAACCTATTTTCCCCCTAAAGCAAGATTAAATATTACCGATAAATTTTAATATAAATATTTTTGTAATAAATGCGACTTTAAAGATAATAAATTGTTTGTATTAATATAGTGGGAATTTTTTCACTCCATAAAAGATGGAAACAGTTAAAATTCAGATTGTAAAATAGATAAATTAGAAAAACTAAATGTCAAAAACAATCATTTCAATATGGCGAAATAAAGACGGATTACTGGAAATAGAAGCATCAAATAATATTAAATCGGTTAAATTCACGTCAAGAAAACAACATATTCTTTTACTAATGTCAAAAATAAAAATTAAATCTTGGATTAGCCGACTTAACTCACATAATAAATTATAGACATAATTATTTTTTTTCATGTGTTTTAAAATTTATCATTGTTCCGGTAAACCCTTTTTTATTTACATTTTTTAAAAATCATAGAAAATTGAAAGTCAAAAATTAAATAATTCTAACTGAATTTAAATTGAGAATTGAATAAAATCCAAATAAAACTATTTTTATAAATGAATATAATTCATATATTTCGGATTCTATTTTAATAATATTTATTAAAAATTAGCTGAATTATCGGGGAGACAGGTGAGTGGCTGAAACCATCCGGCAGTTACCGGACTAAACCGACAAGCTTAACTTTATACATGTTCCTAAAATATTGAAATTCAAATAAGATTTAGTCAAAATTGGAGAGGTGGGTGAGTGGCTGAAACCACCGGTTTGCTAAACCGACGTAGGGGTT
>CAZXDS010000161.1:0-7686 GCA_964639525.1 uncultured Melioribacteraceae bacterium
CCCGAACGGACTAAAGTCCGTTTGGGGAAGTTCGTTTTTAGTCTGTTTCCCCACGACTTCAGTCGTGGGTTAGTCAAAATATTACTTTTTAGAATGGACTCATTATTATTTTTTCACTAATTTAAAAGGACAAATGGATTCTATTTGAGAAATTTAAATTTTATCATTAACAATATTTCAGTCTATTATTGTATTCCGTAAATAATTATGAAAAATAAAAAAGGGTTCGGCAATAAAACAAATTCTAATTTAGGAATATTTAAAAAATTTTTATTTTCATTTATTATTGTGGCAATAGTACCAATAATATTATTTGGAATAATATCAATATTAACAATAAAATCCACAAGCGACTCAATATTTAATGATGTTAAAAACTCAATTGATGAACAGACAAAAATTACAATTGAGCTTCAAGCCTCTTTAGTAGCAAAATCGGTTTCAAGATTTTTAAAACAGCGAGAGAATGAACTCCTTCTTTTGAAAGAACTTCCCCGAACTGCTAAAAATTATTTAGAGTATTCTCAAAAACACACTTCTGCAATTTGGATAAGAACAAATAATAAAGATGAAAGTTCTTCCGCTAATATAGACATCCCGCTTTATAAGGAAATTTCTTTTGTGAATTCCTTTGGGAAAGAAATTATTAAGGTTTCTAATAATAAAATAGTCGGAAACAAAAGATTAAAGAATGTTTCAATTTTAAAAAATACAACGTACAAATGTGAGCCCTACTTTAATAAAACAAAAAAATTAAAACCTAATCAAATTTATGTTTCTCATTTAACCGGGTTTTATGTCTCAAAAAATGAACAGCTTGGGAACTCTAAAACTATTGATGATGCTGTGAATGATATTTATTACGATGGTGTAATTATTTTCGCAACTCCCGTATATGAGGATGAAGAATTTGTCGGTATTGTTATGGTTGCTTTAGATCAGCGACATCTAATGGAATTTACCCAGCATATTTTACCGAACAAAATTGAACAAACGGTTTTTCCAAGTTACAGTTCCGGAAATTATGCATTTATGCTTGATGATAAAGGTTGGATAATTACACACCCAAAACTTTGGGATATAAGAGGAGTTGATAAATCGGGGCAATGGGTGCCGGCGTTTTCTTCAACTACAAAGGACAGCACAATTGCAAAAGGATTTATTCCCTTTAATTTAGATGAGGCTGCATTTATTCATCCAAACTATCCTTTTGTTTCAGACGAAATACGGCACAAAAATGCCGGCGTTGTTACAACAATAAATATTGGCGGCACGCCCAAATTAATGGCTTACTCACCAATTTTGTATTCAACAGGAGATTACAAAAAATATGGAGTGTTTGGCGGAGTTACAATTGGAGCTGAGTTAAATCAATTTCATCGTCCGGCACTTTCAATATTTGATAAGCTAATTGAGACTTCAAAACTTTTGCGATATAATATTTACATAATAATTTTAGCAACTACTTTTATTGTTACACTCCTTTCATGGTTTATTTCATTACATTTTTCGGTTCCTATTTTAAAAATCACACGAGGAGCAAAAAATCTTGCAGAAGGTAAGTTAAATAAGCCTATTGAAATTGACCGCGAAGATGAAATTGGCGAGCTTGCAAGTTCATTTAATTATATGTCCAGCGAATTAAGACAAAGTCAATCCCAACTTGTAAAGTCTTTCGACTCTGTCCAAAAATCCAAGATTGAAGTGGAGGTTTACGCAAAGGATCTTGAATATCAAATTAAAATATTTAAAACAATTCTTAACATTAGCAATCTCATCGGTCATTCATTTGATATTGATAAAATATTATACACCATTCTCAAAAAAAGTGTTGATGTTATCGGGTTTGACAGAGCAATACTTTATTTGATTGATGACAAACAACAATATTTAGAATGTAAAGACATTTACGGCTTCAACGATGCCGAAATTCAAAAGGCAAAAAATTCAAAATACAGTTTGAAACATACTAACTGCATTGAGACTAAAGTTGTATCATCAGGAGAAATTATTTTTGTTGATGATTTTAATAATTATTCCGGGGCTACCAAATGGGATTATAAAATACGAAACGCTTCTAAAAGCAAGTCATTTGTATTTGTTCCACTCATGATTAAAGAAAATGTAATTGGAATACTTGGGGCGGATAAACTTAGGACAAAAAATAAAATCCGTCAAACAGAGATTAATTCACTTCAAATATTAGCAAACCAAGCATCCAGGGTTATTGAAAATACACAGCTTTATACTGCATTAATTAAAGAAAGAGATTTTGTTGAAGACATATTAAAGTATATGTCGAACGGTATTATTACTACCGATTCAAAAGGCTGCATTACAAGCATAAACAATGCCGCCGAATATATATTCGAGATTAAAAAAAGTGATGCTATTGATAAAGACGCGAAAACTGTTCTTGGAAATAATGAAAAAATTCTTTCTGAAATTGAAAATGTACTCAGCAAAAAACATTTTTATAGTGATTTTAATGTGATGATAAATGTTAAAGAAAAAATTAAATATGTAAATATTAGCATTTCACCTATTGGAAAGAGCATTGAATCAGGAACAGGTTTTATTACCGTGATTCAAGATATTACGCAAAAAAAAGAAATTGATTTATACCTTCAGCGTATTGACAGACTTGCATCCCTCGGGAGATTTGCCGCCGGAATTGCACACGAAATTAGAAATCCTTTAACAGGAATAAGTTTATTTCTCGATGATTTTCACGATAGACTTTTGGCTAATCCCGAAATTAGTTCAACAATTGAACAAGCTATAAATGAAATCGGACGCTTGGAAGAATTAGTAAACGAATTACTTGATTACGCTTCTCCACAAACATCAATGGAATTAAAAATAACCGACTTAAATAAATTGGTAGAATCAACAATAAGTTTTACATCTAAACAAAGTAGTAAATTCGGGATTTCCGTTTCAACCAATTTCGATGGAAATATTCCTCAAGTAGAAATTTCACCGGAAAAAATTAGACAAGCATTACTAAATATAATTCTTAACGCAATTCAGGTAATGCCAGATGGCGGAAAAATTAAAATTTCAACATCTTTAACTAATAAAAAGATGATAGACAATTTAAAAGTTGGCAACGACAATAAAATTACAAATGAGATTAAAATTGTTATTGAAGACAGCGGTCCCGGTGTTCCGTCATTGGAAAGAGAAACTATTTTTGAGCCTTTCTTTTCAAATAAAACAAATGGAACAGGTTTGGGACTTTCAATTACTCATAGTATAATAGAAGAGCACAACGGAAAAATAATTTGTGAAGTTTCAGAATTGGGCGGCGCTATGTTTTCAATATTTTTACCAATTGAAAATTCTGTCTAAGTTCTAATTAATTCAGCATTTTTTATTTTTATTCACAAATTGACCGTCCCAAAAGCGGACTATCCAATCTGTGCTACAATTTGTAACATTAGCCCTTAACCTTAAACGCTTCCCAAACAATCAAAGCCCAGCCAATCAATAAACTTATGCTGCCGATTGGAGTTATGAATACAAAGAATTTTATTTTAAGAAGTGCATAAAAATACAAAGAAAACGAAAAGAGAATTATTCCAATTAGGATAAACAAATAAGCTGTTACAAATTCATATCTTCCTGAAATTGCAATTGCCAAAAGAACTACTGCGTGGATTAAGTGATACTCAACTCCGGTCTTAAAAGAATCCGGCGTTCCCAATTCCAAGAGTGTATCTTTAAAACCGTGTGCACCAAACGCACCAATTGCTACTCCGAGAAAGCCGAATATACCGGCAGTGATAAGCTGTATTTTGATGTTCATAATAACCCTTGCCTTATAATTTATATTTTAGTTCGTAATGTACAAAAAAGATAAAATTGTAATTGTGATTTTGTCACTGTAACTTTTGCAATAAGTTATTTGTAATATAGAACAGGATTTTAATGGCAGAAATAATAAAAGAGTACTCACAAACGGATATAACAGTAATATGGAAACCAAATTTATGTATTCACGCAGCTGAATGTGTAAAAGGACTTCCGAAAATTTTTAATCCTGATAAACGACCTTGGATTGACATCAATGCTGCAAATTCCTCAGAATTGAAAGAAACTATTGACAAATGTCCGTCCGGTGCTTTAACATACAAATCTAATACGGTAAAAAACGAGAAAGAAGCAGTTACTGCTATTCCGGTTAAATTAAGTGTTTTAAAAAACGGTCCTTTAATTGTTGATGGTAATTTTGAAATTTTTGATGCGGAAGGGAATAAATTAGAAACCAAAAAGAAAGCAGCATTGTGTAGATGCGGTGCTTCCAACAATCATCCGTTTTGCGACGGAAGTCATGCTAAAATTGATTTTGTAGGTTAGTGGTTTGCAAGTTTTAAGATTAGAAAGTTGGCAGGTTACGAGATTAAAAGGTTAAAGGAAAAAATAATTACTATCTAAATATTTTTACCAATCAAATATCGAATCACGTTATCCAAATAAACATGGTACTTATTCGGTAGGTTTCTGTACTGCCATTTTAATAGAGTTATAACAATTTTTTATTTAAAGAAATAAATATTTTGTTAAAACTTATTTATTCATATATTGTAAAAACATAGTCTGTAAATATTTTTAAATAACACACAGGAGTAAGAGATGTCCGTTTTATTGCCATTGGAAACGATGTCCGCAACAGAAAAGATTAATGTGATGGAGACTATTTGGAAAGATTTGTGTAAAACTGCCAATGCCGTTCCCTCTCTTGTGTGGCATGAAAAAACATTAAAAAAGCGGGATGACGCTGTTGAGCAAGGGAATGATAAATTTATTGATTGGGAAGAATTTAAAAAGAATGTGATAAATGATATTTTATGAAAATAAAGATACTCACATCTGCCGGACATGATTTAATGGACGCATATCAATTCTATGAAATTCAATCAAAAGGACTCGGGACATACTTCTTAAAAACACTTCTTGCAGATATTGATTCATTAAAAATTAATGCGGGCATCCATCAACTTTATTTCAGTAAATATCACCGCTTATTATCAAAACGATTTCCATTTGCCGTCTATTATAAAGTTCAAAATAAAACTGTACTGATTTATGCTGTTTTAGATTGCCGTATGAATCCATCGTCTATTCAGAAAAAGCTAAGTTAATAATGATAACAAAATTATAAATCAATTTTTACCAATCAAATATCGAATCACGTTATCCAAATAAACATGGTACTTATTCGGTAGGTTTCTGTACTTAGTTCTAAATTTGTCTTTCACAAATCCAAATTCTTTATTTGTAATTTTCGCCAAATCTTTTTCAAGATTGTTCAGATATGTTTTACCTTTTGCAATTACTTTGTTGTTCACATCAGATATTTCGGATTGGGTTATAGCCTCTACTGCTTTTTCAAAATCAAAATTATTAAGAACAAATTCCTTAAAAAACATTCCGCGATAATGTTCTGAAACGCTTGTCCTGCTTAGTCCTCCAAGTTCTTTCGCAGTTTCATTTATAGCCGAATGAGAGAAACCTTTTTCCCGAAGCGAATCAAGAATTAAATCGCCAATCTCAGTTTTACTTAGCTTAACCAATTCTTCAGGCAAGTCGCACAATTTAATAATGTTTCTCTTTTCACTTTTTGCAAAAATTGAGGCTCTGCTAATCACACTTTCCAATTCACGAACATTTCCTTTCCATTGATTTTCAACCAACTGAAAAAGAACACCCTTTGAAATATTTAATTCTCTGCCTGCCTTTTCAACAAAATATTTCACCAACAATTCAATATCTTCTTTCCGTTCACGAAGTGGAGGAATTTCTATGGGAATTACATTTAATCTATAAAATAAATCGTCTCTGAATTTTTTTTCTTCAACCATTTGCTTCAAATTTTTATTTGTCGCTGCAACAATGCGAACGTTAACAGTAAGTGTTTCGGTCGAACCGACTTTTTGTATTTCGCCGGATTGTAAAACTCTTAATAGTTTAACTTGAAATGATTCTGAAGTCTCTCCAATTTCGTCAAGAAAAATTGTTCCCTTGTCTGCGGCTTCAAACATTCCTTTTTTGTCGGCTATTGCATTAGTAAAGGAACCCTTTGTGTGTCCGAACAACTCACTTTCTAATAATGAATCTGAGAGTGCGGCACAATTAACGGCAACAAAATTATTATTTTTTCGGCTGCTCAATTTATGAACTGCTTTTGCTACAAGTTCTTTACCGCTTCCTGTTTCGCCCGTAATTAAAACCGTTGCGGTTTGAGGTGCAACCTTTTCAATTATGTTTACTACCGATGCCATTTTTTTACTTTTATAAATTATTCCGTGAAAATTAATTCCGTCCGTGTTATCACCAAATTCAACCTTAGTATCAGCCTCTTCCTTTTTGTGAAACTCATCAATTTGTGTTTTAAGTAATTTAATTTCGTTTGTCTGGTCAGCAGATGGAACTAGACCGTTTTCAATTTCCAATTCTAACTTAGCCAACTTATTTTCTTTCAAACTTAAAAGATTTTTTAAAATTTCAAATTCTGAAATAGATGCGGAAAGTTGTTTATCTTTTTGAAAAATATAAAGTGGAATTTCTGCTATTAACAGAAAAAAGAATGGAATAATAAAAAAAGCATAATTGAGTTCGATAAAATATGAATTAAATAAAATGATAGTTAGAACTAAAAATATTACCAAAACAGACAAATACAAAGCAACCGGTTTTATCTTTTGCAATAAAAAAATCAGCAAAAAAATTAGCAGCAGAAATACATATCCCGATAAATTGAAATAATTAAAATTTAATGTCTTTCCATTAAGTAAATTATCAACTGCAATTGCTTGGAGCATTATTCCGGAAATAACGTTGCCATTTGGTAAAGAAATATTTGTGATTATTGAAGGATCGGTTACCCCGATTATTACTAACTTGTTTCTTATCATGTTCAGTTCAGAGGCTTTTAATTCTGCCAGACGAAAAAATTGCAATAGTGAAAACTTTTTATAGCTTGAATAATTTATGAAAGGATTTAATTTCACCAGTTGATTTACTTCGGCAGTTTGCCCTTGTGCAATTTCCTCTGAGAAGGAATACTCTACTTTGTTATATTTTTTAACTGCACGCGGAATCAAAATTCCATGAGAATAAAAATAACCGAGATGCCCGGTTCTAATATTCGGATTATCCAATTTAGGAACAGGAAAGACGAAAGAATCCGCTTTAACAATTGTGCTTTGCAAATCTAACCCGCTTGCAAGAGAAGCAAGAACAATATTTTGGTTTTCCTCAATTTCATTGGAAAGCAATTTGTTATAAATTGTTTGGGATTGGGAATTATCTGAAAGGAATATCCCAAAACCAATTTTTTTCGGGTTGAATTTATGTAAATAATTAAAAAGCAACGCATAATAACTTCTCTTGATAGGCCACCCGCCTAATTTTTCAATATCACTGTGCGTAATTTCAATTAGAACAATATTTGTATCAGCTTTTGTTACGGACGAAAAACGGCTGTAAAAATCTTCCGTTTTTTCATTTACAAAATCACTCATATTCGCAAAAAGGAAAAGAATAATAAGTGCGACAACAAATGAAATTATTCTAATGTAAGGGCTTTTTATTATTTTTGTATTGAAGTTCATTAATAATGATTTATAATTTATAGTTGCAAATGCAATTTAAAAAAGAGGCAGACAAATGGAAAGAACA
>CAZXDS010000162.1:0-7681 GCA_964639525.1 uncultured Melioribacteraceae bacterium
CCTTATAAGCTTTTGTTTATAAGGGTTTATTTTTTTAAAAGTATATTGGTTGTCCAAGCGTTCTCATCAATCTTACATAATTATTATACATGTAACAAAAAATAATTAGCAAAAAGCATATTATTTTACAGTTAAATAATTGTATTTTTAGAATATTAAAATACCGGTTAATTAAATTATGATGGTTATTGGAAAAATCTAAAATTTATTTTAGAATAATGAAAATTTTCAATTATAAATATTAATATTATAAAATGTTGTCAATTTAAATGACAATAATATTAAAGGAATAAAATGTCGAAATTAGGTTTAGCTCTTGGTGGCGGTGGTGCCCGCGGACTTGCCCATATTGGAGTGTTAAAAGTATTAGATAAAGAGCGTGTAAACATTCATGGAATTACCGGATGCAGTATGGGCTCAATAGTTGGCGCCTTATATGCACATTTTGGAAATGCTGTGGAAATGGAAACTTTTATATTAGATGTGATACAAAATACTGATTTTAAGAAATTAGGTTTATCCGATGTGAAAAATTCCAAAGCCGATAATGAAGACAGCTATTTTGATGCTCTTTTTGATTTCGTAAAAATTAGATATAAGGCGCTAAAATCTTTAAGTCAGCTTTCTTTTTTTGATGAAGAAACAGCCGATTCAATATTTAATGTATTTCCGGATGTTCCGATTGAAAAATTTAAAATTAAATATTCAGCAATAGCGACTAACTTAATAACGGGGGAAGAAACACTTTTTGACAGAGGTAGTTTGCGACATATTGTTAAAGCAAGTTCTGCGATTCCCGGAATATTCCCACCGGTGAGAATTGAAAACAAATTATTGGTCGATGGCAGTGTTTCTGAATCTATTCCCGCTATTCACCTTAAAAAACTTGGTGCTGATAGAATCTTAGCAATAGATGTTTCCCGATGTTTAAGGGCAGCGGAAATTCCCGAAAATATTTTTGAGGTTCTTATCCGTTCCGGTGATATAACTTCATTTCATTTATCACAAGAAAGATTAAAAGTAGCGGATTTAATCCTCCGTCCAAAAGTTAGGAAACTTGCATGGTCAGAATTTGACCGGACAAAAGCAATTATTGCGGCTGGTGAAAGAGCGGCACAAACTCATATTAAGGAAATAAAAGCACTCGCTAATAGAAGTTCCTCCATGCTTAAGATTGACCGTTATTTCAAAAGGGTAAAATCTAAGGATATTACTTTTAATTAAATATAAACAAATGAATAGAGACTTACTTTTATCTAATTTAGAAACCGAACCTGATAAAATATGGGATGTAATAATTATCGGTGGAGGTGCGTCAGGTCTAGGAACAGCGGTGGATGCAGCTTCACGCGGTTTTAAAACACTGCTTTTGGAGCAAGCTGATTTTGCAAAAGGAACGTCGAGCAGAAGCACAAAACTTGTGCACGGCGGTGTCCGTTATTTGGCACAAGGTGATATTTCTCTTGTGTTCGAAGCACTTCACGAAAGGGGTTTGCTAAAACAAAATGCTCCGCATCTTGTTAAAGATCAGCAATTTATTATCCCGATTTATGATTGGTGGGAAGGTCCGTTTTACAATATAGGAATGAAAGTTTATGACATGATGGCGGGCAAGTTGGGTATCGGACCTTCGCAAAAAATTTCGAAAGAAGAAACTCTAAGAGCCATACCAAACCTTGCCGAGAAAGGTTTGAACGGCGGAGTGATTTATTATGACGGACAATTCGACGACTCAAGACTCGCAATAAATTTAGCCCAAACTGCTGTTGAAAACGGTGCTGCGGTTTTAAATTATACAAAAGTTACAAACATAATAAAGGATGATAGCGGACTTGTAAATGGTGTTGAAATTTATGATGTTTTAAGCGGGAATCACTTTACTGCACAATGCAAGGTAGTTGTAAACGCTGCCGGAGTTTTTGTTGATGATGTTTGTAGAATGGATAATCCTGATGCAATGAAAATGGTAAAGCCGAGCCAAGGCGTGCATATTGTTTTAGACAAATCTTTTCTCAAAGGAAATTCCGCAATTATGATTCCCAAAACATCGGACGGCAGAGTTTTGTTTGCAGTGCCGTGGCATAACAGGGTGATTGTCGGAACAACAGATACAGCTGTAAACACAGCTGTTTTGGAACCTCGTGCATTGGAAAGTGAGATTGAATTTTTATTAAGTACCTCAGCAGAATACTTAAAAATGGACCCGAAACGTGAAGACGTTTTAAGTATTTTTGCAGGACTTCGTCCGCTTGCTGCACCGCAGAATGAAAATGAAAAAACGAAAGAAATTTCCCGAAGTCATAAAGTTGTTGTTTCACTTTCAGGAATGATTACCGTGATAGGCGGAAAATGGACGACTTACAGAAAGATGGCAGAGGATGTTATTGATAAAGCTATTCTTGTCGGCGGACTTGAAGAAACCGCCTGCGTTACCAAAACAATGCCGATTCACGGTTATGTAAAGAACGTAAATTTTGATGAATCGCTTTATTATTATGGGGCGGATAAAATTAAACTGGAAGAAATGATTGAAAATTCCAAAAAGGATTTGAATGAAAAACTTCATCCTAATCTACCTTACATTAAAGCGGAAGTTATTTGGGCTACAAGACACGAAATGGTTTGCACGGTTGAGGATTTTCTTGCTCGCAGGGTTCGGGCTTTGTTTCTGGATGCTCGTGCAAGTATTAAAATGGCGCCAATAGTTGCTAAGATTATTGCCAAAGAATTAGGCAAAAACAGACGTTGGGTTCGTGAACAAATTAAAGAATATACGGAGCTGGCGAGAGGATATTTGTTGAGTTAGTTTGTTTTGAGAATAAAAATTGTAGAACCGACTTTCTAGTCGGTTTATCTTTCAATGTTCCAAAATATTGATTTTTTTTACTGTTTTTATAAGTCTTCTCTACATTTAACAATGAACAAACTGGAAAGTTTGTTCTACAAAAATAATTTAATATTTAAAATTGTATTAATTTTGACTCGGAATTACTGTTAGCTTGATAATACTAGATATAATACATATACTTTATATATAACTAATGAGTATTAAAAGGTGTATGATGGAGACATATAAAGCAAATAGCGAGCCTGTCGGCAAAAATTTAAAAAGAAACTTTTTGCTTCCGCTTTGGTTGTCTGTCTAATCGAACTGAGGAAACAGGAAGACTTTTGGGAATGAAATTCAGTCAAGTTGTTAGAACTGCTTTGGAAGAATTTATTAAAAAGGTGGAAAAAGAAAAATTAGAAAAAGAAATGATTGAAGCATGTAAATTTTACTTTTCCGTTGATAGAGAAATTTCATATGAATGGCGGAAATCAGAAAGGAAATTAATTAATAGTGACCAAAGTGGTTCCCTAAAAGAAATAAAGTATTGAAACTAAAATCAAAAATAAAAACTATCATTGTCGCACATCGCGGTGCTTCATATGCAGCACCCGAAAATACAATTCCTGCATTTGAATTGGCTTTTAATGAAAATGCAGATTTTATTGAAGGAGATTTTTGGCTTACAGCTGATAACGAAATAGTCTGTATCCATGATAAACACACAAAGCGAACCGCTCCGAATCAATTAAATTTAAATGTTAAAGAAACGACATTATCAAAATTAAAAGACCTTGATTTCGGTAAATGGAAAAATAAAAAATATACGGGAACTACAATTCCTACTTTACAGGAAATAATAAGAATAATTCCAAGAGGGAAAGGGTTATTTATTGAAATAAAAGATTCCCGCGAAGAGTTTTTTATTAAATTAAAAGCAATCTTGGATGAATTGAAATTTGACAAACAACTGTTAAGAATCATTGCATTTGATCCTGCTGCTGTAATATTATCGAAAAAATATTTACCGCAAATTAAATGTTACTGGTTGTATAATTGGTATTTTGCAAAAGAAACCGGGAAATTATCAAATACTGAAAAAGAAATATTAAGTACTCTAAAAATGCTTGGAGCCGATGGAATTGACATCAACGTAACTCCGTTTGTTTCAATTGAATTTGCTGAAGCTTTGAAAGAAAATAATTTTGATTTTGTAACGTGGACAGTGGATAGACTCGAAGATGCAGTCCGGCTTTTAAGTTTAGGAGTTGACGCAATCGCAACTAACTATCCGAAGAAAATGAGGGAAGATATTAAACAATATTTTGCTCCAATTGTGCTTTCCAATAAAACTGAAGAAAGACTTGAAATTGACAGGGAGGGGAATTGGAAATATTTTTCTCCTTTGGAATGAAAATGCAGATTGGATTTGTAATCTGTGATTTTAATAGTTCTCTTTCAAACTACAGTTCTGAAAAATGCTGCTTCCGGCAAGATTAAACTCCAAGCTGTTATTGCTCGTATCTATGTTTAAAGTGGGTCCGCTTTTATCTAGTGATTGATTTATGTCAAATGCAGGAGATAAACGTAGCAATTCAGAGAGAAAAACCAAGAGTTCAGCGAAGTAAATAAAAATATTTTTCAGGCTATTTAAAATTAATCTGTTGTCATAGACCCGTACCGGAGAACGGTTAAAATATTATTTAATTATTAACCAACGATTTAAACCGTTGGAAAAATCTTAGGATATAACCTAATAAATATATTGATAATATTAGGGTATAACCTTATATTTGTAACGTAAATATAAGGATATACCCGAATGAATGATCTGAATAAAAAATTGATGCTTCGGCAGCTTGACAAAAAAATAACAAAATTATCAGTTCTAAATAATTCAATTATGCCGAAAGATGGTTGGATTAAAGCAATCAGAACCGCCTTAAATATGAATCTTAGTCAGCTTGCCAAATTGTTAAAAAAAGCTCCTCCCACGGTAAAAGAACTCGAAGAGAGAGAAGCAAACAAATCAATTACACTTAAAAAACTGATGGAGGTGGGAGAAGCATTGAATCTGAAGTTGGTTTACGGATTCATTCCGTTAGACGGTTCATTGGAAAAAATGATTGAGAAACGAGCCCTCGCATTAGCAGAAAAAATAGTTATGAAAACTTCCCACAATATGGCGTTGGAAGATCAGAAAAACAGTCCGGAACGGTTGAAGCGGGCAATTATAGAACGTGCGGAGAAAATAAAAGAGGAATTGCCTAAGTATCTATGGGATTAAATTTAGAATATACCAACGGACAAACTCCGCTTGACGATGATGAAAAGGAAGGTTTGCTTATTCCTACAATCACGACCCGTGGAGAACTTGACGAGTTTGAGCAACTCAATATTGACGAAGCGAACTACTGGGTGCTCGGTAAAAAATTTTCGGCGGATAAGGTGCTAACAGAGAAATTTGTTAAAGAGCTTCACAAACGGATGTTCGGCAATGTTTGGAAATGGGCGGGAGCATTTAGAACCACAAACAAAAATATTGGTGTCGATAAATTCAGAATCGGTGTTGAATTAAGGCTGCTATTAGACAACACAAAATATTGGGTAGAAAACGGCACTTATCCGGAAGATGAAATTGCGGTTAGGTTTAGCCATCAAATTGTTAAAATTCACTGTTTCGCCAACGGAAACGGTAGGCATTCAAGAATGATTGGCGATATTTTGATTGAAAAATGTTTTGGTAAAAAAACATTTTCCTGGGGTGGTAAAAACTTAACCGATATAAGCGAAACACGAACCGAATACATAAATGCTTTAAGAGAAGCCGACGAAAATAATTATATTCCACTTATTAAATTTGCAAGGAATTAAAAGAGATAAAATGTTAAAACAAAAGGTGATTGAACCAAAAAACGAAAATGCCTGCATATATTAAACCTTCTTTTTTTGATTTATCTCCTTTTATAGCAATAATTTATGTGGTTTTGAGCAAACCATAATTATTAAGACAGCGGTATTTTATATCATTGTCATTAACCTTTTTTCTCTCCTCTATTTTAACCAAACGGTTTTCGTTAGGAAGAAGAATTATTCCGTTTTCTGCAAATGTAAATTTAGGATGAGTAAGTTGAATGAAAAATTCAGGTATAGTTGAAGACAATTTAATGAATTGCTGATTATCCCGATTAATTACTTCAAATTTCAGTCTGGATTTAGGTAGAGTAATATATTTCCATTCTTCGCTTACGTAAACTGCCCGTGAAATTAAGGTTTCATTTTTACCATATAACGAACATACAATTATCTTATTTTTTAAAAGTATATTATCAAAACTTATTATATTATCATTTTGATAATCTAAAATATCATAATCTATAATATTATTGCTGCTTCTGTTTCTTTTATAATTGTAAACATATGTATTAATGATACTTGATTCTTGATTTAACTTATGTCCAATCTGTTTTAAAGTAATTTTATCTTTATTTTTTTCAAAATATAATAATTCATTTTTAAATGCAGCTTTAACAAAATAATAAGCTAATTTCGGTTTTAATTCATAATCTATTATTGACCAGCTTGAAACAGGCCAGCAATCATTTAACTGCCAAATAACACAGCCGTTGGTTATTGAATTAGTTCGCCAATGTTCAATCATAGTTTTTAACGCTAAACCTTGATTTAACTGTGTTAAGTAAATAAAATCTTCCCAATCTAATTTAACAGGCAAGTGTGCCGAAAGAAATTTAAATAACCTTTCGGGTCCTTCAATTTGCTTATTATGAAATTCAAATAATTTGCTTTGGCTTGTTCTTGAATTTTTTGGAATCACTTTTTCAAAGGTGGATACATTTGCAGGTGCTTGGAATCCAAACTCTGTAACAAACAAACTTTTATCGTTTTTTATTTCGGAATAATCTTTCCAAAAGCTCCATACATCCCACTGATGCCGATTACCGCTTAATTCCGAATTAGGGTCCTCATCACTTCCGAAAGGAGAAGACGGAAAATAAGCTTGAGACGGATTTATATTATTAAGTAATTCCGGCAGTAATTTATGATAAATCTTATAATCCGGCATTTCCTTAATATCTTTTGAATATTGCCGATACCATATCCATTCGTTTTCATTATTACCGCACCACAAAATTAGAGCCGGATGATTGCACAAGCGGTAAATATTTTGAACGGTTTCCTTTTTAATTGAGTTTATAAACCATCTCTCCGTCGGATAAACAGCACAAGCAAACGTAAAGTCCTGCCATACAAGCAAACCGAGAGAATCACAAATTTCATAAAACTCATCACTCTCATAAATTCCGCCGCCCCAAACTCTTACAAGATTTATATTTGCTTCTTTTGCAAGCGAAAGTAATTTTCCGATTTTATTTTTATTTACTCTCGGTAAAAAAGAATCTGCCGGAATCCAATTCGTACCGTTTATAAATATATCCTTATTATTTATTTTGAATTTAAATGTATTCGTTCCATTTTCTTTTTGTATAAGTTCAACGGACCGTATTCCGACTTTTATTTCTTTTGAGGCAGCGAGTTTATTTTTATTAAACAGTCTAATCTTTAAATTATAAATATTTTGTTTGCCGTGTCCGTTGGGCCACCATAATTTCGGTTCATCCAATTCAAATTTTATTGCTGCTGAATTACCGGATACTTTTGCTTCTACTGTCTTTACTAATACACCGGAATCGTAAAGCTCAATTATATACGAATATGATTTCCTTCCGACTTTATTAATTTTAAAATCACACTCAAGCTCTGCCTTGTTTGGTACAATAGCCGCAGTTCTAAAAACAATATCTTCAATTTCTACCGTCTCTTTTTGTTTGAGGT
>CAZXDS010000163.1:0-7528 GCA_964639525.1 uncultured Melioribacteraceae bacterium
CCACATTTCACAAACTGTAGGGTTTTTATTTTGGGCTAAAGCCCGGGGTTGGGTGGTTGCCGGTGTCCGTCTCTTAAAAGAGACGGTAATATATTTGGGGTTTCCGTTTTCCGTCTCTTATCCAAAGGGTTCTGCGAAAAAGAGACGGTAATACTTTTGTTGTTTTTGGGATGCTGAAACAAGTTCAGCATAACGGATGTTTTTTTTTGTTTCGTTATTCCGAATTTATCTCGGAATCTCTGTTTTTATTGTACTTCCGGCAAGTGTGATTGTAAAGTTCCATGAGAACAACAAAAACAACAATTCTCGGGTCGTTATCTAAATATGCAATATTTAATATTCATTAATTTAATAATTAAAATCTAATGCGAATAATTTATCTAATAATAAAAATGCGTATTTTAATAACTTTTAAATAAAATCTTTATTTAATATTTGATGAGAAGCTACGATATCATAGTTGTCGGAGGCGGGCATGCGGGTATTGAAGCCGCTGTTGCTTCCGCAAAAATGGGCTGTTCGGTTGGATTAATTTCTATGGAAAAAAACGGAATTGGTCGAATGAGCTGCAATCCTGCGATTGGCGGAAGTGCAAAGGGACATCTCGTACATGAAATTGATGCTCTCGGCGGCGCCATGGGTTTAATAGCCGATGCAACGGGAATACAATTTCGCACATTAAACAAATCTAAAGGTCCTGCAGTTTGGGCGGGGCGATGTCAATCAGATAGAAAATTATATTCCGAAGAAGCCGTTCGTTTTGTTGAGAACACAAAAAATATTGAAATTATTGAAAGCAGTGTCGTTGAAACTTTTGAAGAAAACAAAATCATTTCAGGAGTTAAATTACAGTCAGGAGAAGAAATTAAATGTAAAGCATTAATTATTTGTTCAGGTACTTTTTTGAACAGTGTTATGTTTACGGGACTTACAGGAACAGAAGGCGGACGTTACGGCGAGCAGTCTTCGAAAGGATTAAGCGAATCATTTGCAAAAATGGGTTTTGTAGTTGGCAGATTAAAAACCGGAACACCTCCGAGAATTGACGGAAAAACAATTGACTTTTCTAAAATGGACGAACAGCCGGGCGATAAAAATCCGATTCCATTTTCATTAAGAACAAACGAATTAACCTTTCCCAAATTAAAGCAGGTCAGTTGTTTCTTAACCCACACAAACAAGGAAGTTCACGATGTGTTGCGAACAGGATTTGATTTTTCCCCAATGTTTACGGGACTTATTTCCGGTGCCGGTCCTCGGTATTGTCCTTCTATTGAAGATAAAATAGTTAGGTTTGCTGATAGACCAAAGCACCAACTGTTTTTGGAACCTGAAGGTTTGGATACTACGTTAATGTATTTAAACGGGTTTTCGTCATCTTTGCCGGAGGAAATACAATTGAAAGCTATGCACTTAGTTTCCGGTTTGGAAAATGCAAACATGGTGCGACCTGCGTATGCTGTTGAGTACGATTATTTTCCACCGTATCAAGTTGATTTAACTTTGGAAACGAAATTAATTAAAGGACTTTATTTTGCCGGACAAATAAACGGAACTTCGGGATATGAGGAAGCGGCAGCTCAAGGGCTGCTTGCCGGAATTAATGCAGCACTTAAAATTCAGAAAAAAAGTGAGTTTGTATTAAAACGAAGCGAATCATATATCGGTGTTCTCATAGACGATCTTGTTGGTAAATCAACAGAAGAACCGTACAGAATGTTTACATCGCGTGCTGAATATAGATTGCTGCTTAGGCAGGATAATGCTGACAGACGATTATTGAAATACGGCTACGAGCTTGGATTAATTCCAAAGGAAATGATAGCAGAATTGGAAGCACGAACGGCATTAATTAATGAAAGCAAAGAACTATTTAAGTCTATAAAAATTAAACCTGAAAAAGTTAATTTTTTACTAAAAAATTTGGATTCATCTGAAATAGAATTTTCTGAAACAATTGATAAATTAAGTAAACGTCCGAGAGTGAAAGTAGAGGAATTACTTAATTTAACAGATGAGAAAAAGTATCCGTTTGTTAAAGTTTTGCTATCAGATAAAAAAGCATTGGAGCAAGTTGAAATAGAATTAAAATACGAAGGCTACATAGTTCGGCAAAAAGAATTGATTGATAAAATGGCAAAATTGGAAGAAACTAAAATTCCATTAAATCTAAATTATCAAATTATAAACTCTATCTCAAAAGAAGGAAGGGAAAAACTAACGCGGGTAAAGCCGCGTTCTATTGGACAAGCATCAAGAATTTCAGGAGTGTCACCTTCCGATATTTCAGTATTATTGGTATATTTAAGAAACTAAAATTCGAGGACTTTGTTGGATATTCAAGAACAGTACTTACGCGAACTAAAACAGTTATTCTGGGCAAATAGTATCACTCCCGATATTTATCAGTTGGAAAGATTAGCTCATTTTTCCGCAGTGCTTACAGAAAAAAACGAAACGGTAAATCTAATTTCGAGAAGGGATATTAAAAACATAATTGAAAACCACGTTTTCCTTTCTGCACTTATTGCTGAATATTTACCCGAGAAAGTTAACAATTATTTGGATATTGGTACTGGAGGAGGATTCCCCGGAATTCCTCTTGCGATAATGAATCCTCTTCTGCGTGGAGTTTTGGTCGATTCCACTGCAAAAAAAATTGATGCTGTAAAAGAATTTATCAGCAGATTAAAGTTGAGTAATATTGTTGCGGAAAACAGCAGAGTAGAAGATGAAGATTTTAAAAAGAAATATGCAAACTCATTTGATTTGATAGTTAGCCGCGCAACAGTTCCATTAATAATTCTTTTTCGCTATGCGCTTCCTCTTGTAAAAAACAAAGCCTATATTATTTCTGTTAAAGGAGGAAATCTTGGGGATGAATTTAGCAAAGCGGAAATGAAATATAAAGCATATATAAAGAAATCCACTATTTTTGAATTGGCATATAAGCCAAATAATATCAGAAATAAAAAAGGCAAAAAATTAATCGTTTTAGAATTAATTAAATAATTGATAATTATTGTATTAAATTTCTAATATAAAAATTAATAATCGGAGCATTAATTGAATCTTTCAAAACGGGCAAATAATATTTCTATATCGCCAACAATGAAAATTTCCGGAATGGCAAAAAGAATGAAAGCCGAAGGAAAAAACATTATTGATTTAAGTGTTGGAGAACCGGATTTTAATACACCGCAAAATATTAAAAATGCTGCAAAAAAAGCAATTGACAACAACAAAACCCGCTATACAATTAATGCAGGTATTTCGCAATTAAGAAAGGCAATTTCTGAAAAATTAAAATTTGACAATAATGTTGATTTTGAAATTGATGAAATTATTGTTTCGAGCGGAGCAAAACAGTCCTTGTACAACACTCTTCAGGTAATTGCTAATCCTAATGATGAAGTGATAATTCCTGTTCCTTATTGGGTATCGTATCCGGAAATGGTGAAGCTCGCGGGAGCAAATCCGGTGTATTTATCAACGGATGAAAGTACAGGTTTTAAAATAGCAATAGATCAGTTGAGAAAAGTAATTAACGAAAGAACCAAAGCAATTATACTTTGTAATCCTTCAAATCCAACCGGAGCAGCATACACAAAAGCGGAATTATTAGAGATTGCTTTCTTTCTTGCAGATAAGGATATTTTTGTAATATCCGATGAAATTTACGAAAAGTTAATTTATGATGATTTTCAATTTAACAGTTTCGTGTCCTTGCTTCCTGAAATGAGGAATAAAGTAATCACGATAAACGGAGTTTCAAAAGCTTATGCAATGACAGGCTGGAGAGTCGGGTTTACGGCGGCACATAAAGAAATTATTCAGGGAATAAATAAAATTCAAAGCCACAGTACATCAAACGCAAACAGTATTGCACAGTATGCAGCGTTAGAAGCATTTACCGGAGATCAAAATGTGGTTAACTCAATGAGAATTGAGTTCGAAAAAAGAAGAAATTATTTGTTTTCCGAATTAAATAATATTCAAGGAATTGATTGTTATAAGCCGCAAGGTGCATTTTATCTTTTCCCTAATATTAAAAGTCTGCTTAATAACATTCCTGAAAATAAAGGAATTAAGAGTTCGTATGATTTATCTATGGACTTACTTGAAAAAGCAGAAATAGCAACAGTTCCGGGAATTTCATTTGGAGCGGAAGGATATTTAAGATTATCCTATGCAACATCAATGAAAAATCTTCAAGATGCTGCTAATAGAATAAAAACTTATGTAGAGGAAATGGTAAAATAAAAACCTGTGTTCTACGGTGTTTTTCCCTTTAAATGTCGTTTAACCGGGTCTTGCTTTTCGTTGCTTTGCGAAAAATGCTTCAAAAACGATATTAAAAAAGTTAAAACAAATCCGATAAGTGAAAGCGTAACGTCCGAAAAATCAATTTTAAAAACCTCGTTAGTTCCAATTAAACTGCTTAAAAATTTGCTCACCAAAAGTACTGTAAAGAATATTGCAAAGCCAAAAAGACCCGATTGTAATGATGAAGCTATAAATTTGAAAGTAGAGTAATTAGAATCTTTTTCTACTTGGTTATCTTTAATAATCATTCAATGCCCTCAAATGTTTATTATTAAATAAATTAATGTGTTTTTAATTTAGTCTTTATAAGAAACAGTAGTTGTGATTTATCTCATAATAGAAAAAACGTAACACTATTTTATAGTAGAATAAAAATATTACAATTTGAAAAGAAAAAATATTTTTTTAGAAGAATTTAAATATAATACTATTGTAGATTTTTCAAAAGATTAATGTTTTTAATTTCTCCTGCAACAATTAAAACATCGTGGTTTTCAATGCAGTAATCAGGATTTGGAATCGGCATGATTTTTACATCACGCTTCACTTTCTTTTTAACTGAAAGCACATCTACGCCGTAGCGTGCGCGTATGTTTAATTCTCGTATTGATTTCCCGACAAACGAAGGGGGAATTTTTATTTCATTGATAGAATAACCCTCAATAAAATGAATATTGGTTTCGTTTTCTTTCATAACAATACTGCTCGCAAGATTTTCAGAAAGCTCTCGTCTGTCTATTTCTTTTTGATAAGCACTCTGGATATCGGCCGAACTGAGCATCCCGATGATCTTACGAGATTTTTCAGAATTAATTACAGGAAGACTCTCCAATTTATATTTCGCCATCTTATCGAGAGCCGTTTGACAAGTATCGTCTTCCGTTAATGGTTCTATATTTATGTTCGCAATATCCGCAGCAATCAGCACATTTTGCAAAGACTCTTTATCGAACAAATAATCTTTTATGGAATTCATTGTTATCATTCCCAAAACTTCCTCTTTATTATTTACAACGGGAAATTCGGAGCCTGGTTGAGTAATTACCAAATTTACTACTTTACTGAAGTTATCGGTAACATTAATTTTAGAAAAGTGCCGGTTGTATAGCCCTTTAACAAAAATAGAACTCATAACATTTAGCTGTGTTCCTTCTTTAAGATTAATTCCTCGTAACAAAAGCTTTAAAGTATAAATTGATTCTCGAGAAAGTTTTGATGAAAGTATTGTGCTGATAATACAAGTAATCATCAAAGGTAAAATAATGTGGTAATCATTTGTTAATTCAAATACAATTATGATAGCCGTAATTGGTGCGCGAGTAGTACCGGCAACAAGTCCGCCCATTGCAACAAGAGCATAAGCTCCGGGAGTTGCAGTAAAAGCAGGAAAAAGAGAATGAACCAATCCGCCGAAAGCAGCACCCAAAGCGGCACCCATGAAAAGTGAAGGAGCAAAAATTCCGCCGGAACCGCCGGAGCCAAGAGTTAAAGCGGTTCCAAGAACTTTAACAAAAATTAAAAGTAATGCAAAATACCAAATCAAATTACCATGCAGGGCAAGATTAATGCTATCATAACCAACACCCATAACTTCAGGATAAGCAATTGCAATTATGCCAATTGAAATACCGCCCAAAACAGGCTTTAAATATTCCGGAAATTTAAGTTTGTTATCAAAAACATCTTCGGAGTAATAAAGCAGTTTGATAAATAAATAGGAGACCAATCCGGCGAGTATGCCGAGAATAAAATAAAAGATAAGTTCCTGAGGTCCAACCAAAAAATAAGCGGGTACGTTAAAAGCAGCAAAATCTCCTTCAAATTGACGGGAAACGACAGTTGCCATTACCGAAGAAATTACGATTGGAGAAAATTGGGCAACTGCAAAATCCATAAGAATAATTTCAACGGCAAATAACGCTCCGGCAATAGGGGCATTAAACGCCGCAGCAATTCCGGCGGCGGCACCGCAGCCGACAAGCGTTTTCATTCGGTTGGGGCGAACCCTGAAAAATTGCCCGATGCTGGAACCGATACTGGAACCGATTTGAACAATAGGACCTTCACGCCCAACAGAACCGCCGGTTCCGATTGTGATTGCAGAAGCTAGTGCTTTAATGATAGCAACGCGCGGTCGAATTTTTCCGCCTTTTTGCAGAATTGCCTGCATTACCTCAGGAACGCCATGTCCTTTTGCTTCGGGTGCCCAAAAATAAATCATTGGACCAAACAACAAAGCGCCAATTACGGGAGCTAAAATTTTCAAATACCAAGGAGCGGCAATCACATTCTCCAAAAATGTTCCATCACCGGAAAAAGAAAGTTCGGATATTCCTTCTATTAAAGCACGAATGCCAATTGCAGAAAATCCGGCAAGCACACCGATAATCAGTGCGATGATTATCATAAAAGTGTGTTCGGTTAGCTTAGCCCGTTCAACATAGTCAATTGTTTTGCTTGAAAAGGATGCAAAAAATCTTGATATGGGACTGTTAATTCGCGTTGCGGTCATTCAAAAATTCAGTATTAAGTAAAACTTAAATATAATAATTATTTAATCAAATTTTTTACTAATAATTTCACATAAAAAACAAAACTTAAATTTTATAATAGTTATTTATGAGTTTGCTCTAAAAAGCCACAAACGGACTAAAGTCCGTTTGGGGAAGTTTGTTTTTAGTCTGTTTCCCCACGACTGAAGTCGTGGGTTAGTCAAAATATTACTTTTTAGAATGGACTCATTTATCAATAACGCAAACAGTTTGAATATGAAAAATAAGCGGTCTCGAAACATTTCCGTTTTCGAATTTATTGCTATCATGCAATTTTTATTATGTTTTGTCAGAAATTATGGGTGAAATATTAAAACCGTTGCAAATGTTCTAAGCTCTTATTAACCAACGACTTAAGTAGTCGGTTAATGATAAAAACAATAACTAATTAACCGGTTTACCGGTTTTAAATTGCATAATTTAGCGAAAAACCTTCAAAGTTATTTGCGTAACTTGTTATTATAATCGAAGTTATCTTTTCACCCATAATTTCTACTTATTCTTTATTACTTTCTTCTTGTTTTAGGTGTTTTTTATCTTGTCGCCAACGGTGAGTATATGATTTGTGGCGGTTTTGAAACACAAATCTTTCAACTTACACCAAAGTTTATTTATTGTTAAATCGCTCATATTTAGCACTTCACCCGCCA
>CAZXDS010000164.1:0-6298 GCA_964639525.1 uncultured Melioribacteraceae bacterium
TCAAATTAATTATTTCAAGATATTAATGTTACGAATTTTAACATAAAATTGCAATCAAAATTAGTGAAAAATTATACAATCGGAGTTGGTGCCGGACGGCTTCCGAGTTCTCTATCCAATAAAAATAATCCGCCTTTCGAGTCTTCAACCATTTCAAGGTTGCGTACTATTTCTGCAGCATTAGCTTCTTCTTCAACTTGCTCGTCAACATACCAGTGTAAAAATGTGCTTGTTGCATGGTCGCGTTCGTCAATTGCCAAATCAAGCAAATCATTTATGCTTTTGGAAATGAACTGCTCGTGTTCATATGCTGCTTGAAATGCTGCTTTTGGTGAATCCCATTCAAACTGAGGTTCGTCAAGTGCTCCCAATTTTACTCGGCTGCCTACTTTAATAATAAAATTATAAAGTTTAGTAGCGTGAATATGTTCTTCTTCCGCTTGTTGTTTCATCCAATTTGCCATGCCTGTAAAATTATTGTCTTCAAAATAAGCTTCCATTGCCATATAAAGATAGGATGAAAATAACTCTTTATTTAATTGCTCGTTTAATGCAATTTGCATTTTTTCCGAAATCATAATATCCTCTATTTTTTATGAATTATAATTATTTTATATTTAAAATTATCTAATTCATTTCATTTGTCCAAAGATATTTATGCATCATTTTATGATAACAGTAAAAGCGGTAATAATCACACTATTATTTTTCCCGTTTATTTTATGCGGTCAAACTGAAAGCATACATCAATATGATATTTCCCATTTCGGCAAATTTATTCATAATTCTCAAAATATAAATTCATCTGAAAGCATTGTCGATTTAAATCAAAACCTATTTGATAAAAAGACTGCAACAGTATTCGGTTATCTTCCTTATTGGGAAGCTGATAACAGTATTATTAATAGGCTGCGGTTGGATTTGCTTACGTATATTGCATGTTTCGGTTTTGAAGCATTACCAAACGGTCTTGGAAATGCACCGAGCAACTGGCCTTGGACTAATATTTTTAACGCCGCACATTCAAACGGAGTAAAATTAATTTTATCGGTTTACAGTTTCAGTTCCGATACAATCCATACAATATTAACCGATACAACTGTTCAGCATTTGCTGTTTACAGACATTGAAAGCCAAATCAATACTTTTAATTTAGATGGTATAAATATAGATTTTGAGAATTTAAATGATTCTGACGAAGGGAATAATATTAATGTTTTTATGCGGAAATTGTCAGAATACTTTCATCAGCGATTTCCGAATTTTGAAGTATCGTTTGCAGCTCCGCCGATTAACTGGAATAATGATTGGGATTTTGCAAGTCTTGCACAAAGCTGCGATTATCTTTTTTTAATGGAATATGATTATTTCGGAAGCTGGAGCGACGTAACCGGTCCGGTTGCCCCAATAATTGGAGGTGCATTTAATGTAAATATTACGCGTTCAATTTTTCAAGATTACAGTGAAGTTATCAATTCCGCTCCGGAAAAGTTAATTTTGGGAATGCCATATTATGGTGCCCGCTGGGAAACAACTAATAACATTGAAGGGGCGGATGTGGTTCGTTTTATTGATTCCCCACGATACCGTGATGCAAAAGTTTTTTTGGAAGGCAGGGAATTGCTTTGGTCGGCTGAGTATCAAAATCCATGGTTTCAATGGCAGAATACCGATACTACATGGGAACAAGTTTGGTTTGATAATGATTCCAGTTTAAGTGAAAAGTACGATTTGGCATTGAATAATAACTTAAAAGGAATCGGAATTTGGGCATTAAATTATGACGGTGAATTACCGGAACTTTGGGATTTGATGGAAAGAAAATTAGTTGACACTACAACATCCGTTGATGAGAAAATATTGCCGGCAGAAATTAAATTGTACCAAAATTATCCTAATCCGTTTAATCCGAGTACAACAATCCGGTTTTCAATTCCGGCAAGATTAGAAGATTCCGATATTCATCGGAATGACAGCCGACTAATTACTTTAAAAGTATTTGATATTCTCGGACGAAAGATAGCTACATTGGTGAATGAGAAAAAAGTTCCCGGAAATTATGAAATAAAATTCGATGCTGCAAAATTAGCTTCCGGGATTTACTTTTACAGATTATCGGCAGGAAATTTTACTTCAACAAAAAAAATGATTTTGTTGAAATAAATTCAATGATTTTTTTATAATCAGTTATCAAAAATAAATTGTTGAGTTACGCTTAACCTTTATTTTTTTATAAAATAAATTCCCCGAAAATATATTATATTTGTTTCAACTATCTTAATTAAAATGAAAAAATATTTTTTTCTAATATTATTTGTTTGCCTCTTCCTTGCTTCCTCAAACATATTCGGTCAATCCGAAATTGACTCTCTCAAAAATATTTTCAAAACTGCAAAAACTTCAGTTGAAAAATTAGATGCTGCAATTGAATTGTCTGACAAATTATCAGACGAAGGGAATGACGAAACCAAAAAGTATCTCGAAATTGCTCAAGATATGCTGAATGAAAATCCGGACAGTCTTAAACAAGCAAGGTTAAACATGAATTATGGATACTATTTCATTTATACAGGAGACTATATTAAGGCTTCGGAATATTTTTTGGAAGGAATTAAAATATGCGAGAAGATTGGAGATATTACATTAAAAAATAAACTTTTAAACGGTTTGGGGTTGTTAAATTTACGAACCAAAAATTATAAAAAGGCAATAACAATTTATAAGCAGCTTATTGAATATAATAAGCAAACAAAGAATGAACATGAGATTTTTAAGTATTCTTTAAATTTAACAATGGTATATGGAGAGGATGGAAATTTTGACGAAGCGGAAAAACTTTTAATTGAACTTTACAATTCTAATCCGAAAAACAAGTTTTACAAAGCAGTTGCTGCTAATACTTTAAGTTTTATCTATAATCATAGTGAACAATATAAAAAAGCCTTAAAATACGGCAAGGTAGTTGCTGAGTTTTCAAAAACATTTCCCGATATGAGGTTCAGAGTTGAAAGTCTTACTAACTATTCCAATGCTTTGAAAGGACTTGGAAAAAATGTTAAAGCGGGTAAAATAATGAAAGAGATTTATTTGCTTGCTAAAAAAAATAAATTCGTAATCAAAATGAACAATACAATCGGGAACCTTGCATTAAATTATGAGGCGCTCGGCGATTACAAATCGGCATACAAATATTACAAAGATTTTGCCGAAAGAAGAGATTCGCTGTTAAATGAATCGACAACAGCAAAAATTAACGAACTGCAAATTAAATATGAGACAGAAAAAAAGGACAGGGAAATTCAAAAAAAGAATGCTTTGCTCAAACATAAAAATTTAATACTTACACTTACTGTTTCAGGAGTAATTTTATTTATTATTATTTCAATTTTTATTTTTGTGCTTTATCGAATGAAAAATGCGGCATATAAAGAATTGGTAAAAAAGAATCTTGAACTAATCAAATTTGAAAAAAAACCGCTTGGAGAAAAAAGAAAAAAATTTGTTAGTGATAAAAACAAATATATTTCTTCGTCGTTAAGTAACGACAAAAAAAATGAATTAAACGAAAAACTTACCGAAGCAATTAACGAAGAAAAAGTATTTCTTCAATCCGATATTTCGCTTGGTAAATTATCGCAGAAACTGGAAGTAAATTCAAAATATTTATCGCAAGTTGTGCATGAATTTTACGACGCGAGTTTTTCCGATTTTATTAACCAACTTAGAATTAAAGAAGCCGCCAGATTGTTAAGCGATAAATCTTATCGCCACATTTCAATAGAAGGTATTTCGGAAATGGTAGGTTTTCACACTAAATCTTCTTTTAATACGTATTTTAAAAAATTTGTAGGTGTTACTCCGTCCTTTTTTGCCAACACATCGCAAAGCATTTCCCAATAATAACAGCACAGATTGATTAAGAACCCGCCAGCCGAATAGTTAATTTGCAAAATAATATTTAATATAATGGTTTTAAAACAAGTTCGAAATTCCGAATATTAAACATCTTTTCGTACACTTTGTACAATTACAAAACTTTTGTTTTTTAGCTGAAAACTAAATTTATTTTCACAAGTTGTTCGTTATTCCGAATTATGAACAACAATCGTTTGACTTGCCCGAAACAGAAGATTATAATTTGACTGTAAATTTCAGGAGCAAACGTGCAAAAACATCAATTCCTTTTCCTGACAAATGTAAATAATACTTATCCGGCGTTGTTCAAATTCACAAATCAATTCCCTGAGGAATTCGATTTTATAATTCACACATCTGAAAAAGAAAATGAGCATTACTCCGATTTAAGAAATATGAAAATCATTAAAAACCGTATTTCCGAAAATACGATTATCATCTTCTATCTTGTGGGTAATTTAAGTATTTACGTAATTGATGAATATTTTAAAAAATTCCCAAAGCAAAAACGTAAGATTATCTATGTTTTTTCATCGCTCAATTTATTTTATTCACAAAATTATTTGCCGCATATAACCACCAAACAAGCGATTAAAATCATAGAATCAAAAGCGGAAGATTATCTTTTCATTTCGGTTCTGATGACGGAAGAAAAATATGAAAAGAATTTTGAGAAATTTAATAAAAAATATTTTTTCCAAAACAGCCAAATTGGAAATCTTAGAATCCCGAACGAAAATTTATTTGAAGAAATAGTAAGACTTTCCGCCGGTGATAGCAATGGAAGTACTATTCATTTAATAAGTGAAAAGTACAATATTGTAAAAATAGCAATCAAGCAAATTAAATTTAATTCGTTTAACGAATTATTTAATAAAACAATTTTCAAAGTGCGGCATTTCAATTCATTTTTAATAGAATATAACGCACTTGTTCAATTTGGAAATAAATTTCCCAAATTGGAAAATTTAATATTAATTAATACTGATACTCAACAAACGAAATCTCCAATACAAACAAACATTCATTATCCTGAAAACACTGAAAATAGGAATAGTTTTTTTAATAAAATAAAAAAGGAGAAAACAATGGGAAAAATATTTAATAATTTATTTGTTCTATTTTTGTTCTCAGCAATATTAATATCTACGCAAAAATCCAACGGACAAAATGTAACTGTCGGCAGTGGAATTACATTATCATTAAATAGTTCAAACTTAACGCTTTACGGTGATTTTACAATCAACGGAACTTTCAATTGCGGTACCGGTACAGTTGAATTTAACGGAGCCACGGGAAATCAAAGTATTGTTAACACCGACCCGTTTTACAATTTAATATTAAACAAAGCTTCCGGAAATGTAGTTGCCTCAAACACAATAACCGTTAACAATCAGCTGACTTGTACAAGCGGCAATCTTGATCTTAGCAATCATAGTTGCAGCTTAGGTACAAACGCAATGTTAAGTGAAGCAGCCGGAATGGAGGTTATGGACGGCACAATATCAATATCTAAAACATTGGACAATCCGGCGTCTGTAAATTCCGGCGGACTCGGTGCCGAAATTACGAGTAGTTCAAATCTCGGAAGCACATCAATTACAAGAGGCAGTGCTATTCAAACCGCCAACAGCAACAGCAGTATCAAACGTTATTATGATATCACACCGACTACTAATACCGGATTAAACGCAAGTTTTGTTTTCCATTACGATCCGGCGGATTTGAACGGATTAACTGAGTCGGAGCTTGTTTTGTTCAGGTCAACTGATAACGGAATTACTTGGACTCAAGAAGGCGGAACTGTAAATACAAGTAGTCATATCGTTACTTTAGGCGGAATAAATTCATTTTCAAGATGGACTTTGGGGTCAAGTACATCGCCTCTTCCGGTGGAATTAACAAGTTTTACCGCTAATGTGATTGACAATAAAAAAGTACTGTTAAGTTGGCAAACAGCAACAGAAGTGAACAATTACGGATTTGAAGTAGAACGACAGGCTTCGTCTTCTACTACGCACGGTCAGGACGCAAGTAACCTTCGAGGTCAGGGAACGCAAAATGGGAATAGCGACCTCGAAGGTTACACAACCATCGGATTTGTTCAAGGAAACGGGAACAGTAATTCTCCGAAATTATATTCTTTTACGGACAATAAATTAATTGGCGGAAGTGATTTTGCTTACAGATTAAAACAAATTGATATCAATGGAAGTTTCAAATATTCTGATATTGTAAATGTATGTGTGATTCCAGGCAAATATAAATTATCTCAAAACTATCCCAATCCATTTAATCCCACAACAAAAATCAGTTATGAAATACCGGAAAACGGATTTGTATCATTGAAAGTATTTAATGAACTCGGAAAGGAAGTTAGAAC
>CAZXDS010000164.1:6398-7524 GCA_964639525.1 uncultured Melioribacteraceae bacterium
ACAATAGGCGGAAATGACGGAATAATTGCAACCGGAACCAACACGTTGGGTACCTCGTTAAATTTAGGCGCCGGAACAAGAATGATGTGGTATCCTAAGAAAGCCGCATTTAGAGCAGGAACTGCAAGCAGCACAGAATGGGATGATAATAATATAGGACGTTATTCGGTTGCGATGGGTTTGGAAACAAAAGCAAGCGGATTTTATTCTACTGCTTTTGGATACCAATCGTCGGCAACAACCTATCAGACTGTTGCAATGGGAAGTAACGCAAACGCAACCGGAAGCAGCGCTATTGCCTTAGGGTACCATCCAACTGCAAGTGGAATGTATTCCGTAGCGTTGGGATATTATACAACAGCTAGCGGACAATATTCAACAGCTTTGGGGAGCCAAACTACTGCAAATTCTGATTATTGTACTGCACTCGGACAAAATTCAACAGCTAACGGACAATATTCCACAGCTATAGGATACCACGCCAAGACTGATAATTGCGAACATTCTTTTGCAATAGGTAATTATGCTACTACAACCGGGCTTAGTGGGAGTGGGGACTATTCTATAGCTATCGGCAGCAACGTTACCGCACATAATACTAAAGGAAGCGTAATAATTGGAGATGCTTCTTATGTACCGGCAGACGAAAATTCTGGGACTAATACTTTGAGTGTTAATGAGATGCGTATGCGTTTTGCCGGAGGTTACTTTTTCGGTACAAACAAGGTGATGACATTAGGCGTTTCTATGGGTCCAAACGCAACTAGTTGGAGCTCAGCGTCGGATTCAACAAAAAAATATGCATTTCTTCCTATAGACGGTGAAAAAGTATTGGAAAAAATAAACAAGTTTTACTTAAGAACATGGAGTTATAAAGGGCAGGATAGTACAGAATATAGAAACTACGGACCAATGGCACAGGAATATTTTGCCGCTTTCGGCAGAGATAAATACGGTGTTTGCGGTAATGATACAACTATAAGCACAAAGGAAGTGGAAAGCGTAAATCTTGTGGCAATTCAAACACTAATACGCAGGACAAACAAACTTAAAAAAGTTCAGAAAATGTTAGAGGAAAAAACCGAAAAATTAGAAGAACTGACTAATAAAATTAATGATCAGCAAA
>CAZXDS010000165.1:0-7483 GCA_964639525.1 uncultured Melioribacteraceae bacterium
CTCAAAGTTTCTATCAAACTACGATACCGAGCCTCACTGTTTTTAAGTTTTTCCTCTGCTAATTTCCTATCGGTAATATCCTTAATGGAAACTATTCCTCTTTTTATTCCCGATATTTTACTAATCTTAATACTTACCTCAGCCCAAAAAAGTGTGTTGTCTTTTTTGCGCGCATGCCATTCAAAAATTTGCGGTTTAAGAAATGCTTTTTGCAAATATTCAAGTGCTTCATTGGTGGAATATGGAGTTTTGTTCTCACTGACTTTTCCGATATCAAGTTTTATTAATTCCTCGTAAGAATAACCATATAATTCGAGCACTTTTTGATTAACATCAAGCAATGTTCCGGTTTTAAGGTCAAAGATAAAAAGCCCTTGGTCTATTGAATTAAAAATTGTCCGGTACTTTTCTTCCGATTCCTTTTGCATTTTCTCATTTTCAACTTGAACTGAAATATCTTCAAGTATTGCTGTTCCGCCAATTATTTTACCCGTTTCATCTCGCAAACCTTTAAACCAGACTTTCATCGGAGAAATTTTATTGCCGGTCGTTGATTTATATTCGCCTTTATAAAAAGCAGAGCCTTTTATAAGCATATCTTTAACAGCTTTTCTCATTGTCCTGTCTCCGGCATGTTTAAGACTGTTAAAACCAATTAATTTTTCACGTGAAGAGCCCATCATATTTACAAAATAATCATTAACTTCAATAATTTCGCCTTTATCATTAAAATGCAGCAGCCCGAGCGGGGATTGTTCGAAAATAGTTCTGAATCTTTCTTCGGATAAACGTAATTTCCTTTCATTTGCAACCTGAATTGATATGTCCTCAACAATAGAAGTACCGCCGATGATTTTTCCGTTTTTGTTTCTAAGTCCTTTAAACCAGGCTTTAACAACTGTATGTTTGTTTCCTGTAGCCGATATATAATCCCCTTTGTAAAATCCCGAACCTTTTATTAACATATTTTTAACAGCATCTCTTGTGCTCTTATTACCTGCATGGTTGAACGCGTTAAAACCCATTAATTTTTCCCGAGTGGAACCCATCATTTTTATAAAATGTTCATTAACCTCAACAATTTCACCGTTTTTATTATAAATTGACAGTCCGAGAGGTGATTGCTCGAAAATTGATCTGAATTTTTTCTCACGTAATCTTAACTCATTGGTTGTCTGTACCGATTCTGTAATATCGCTTTGCATTCCCCATGTACCAACCAACATTCCGTTCTCAACAATCCCGACAGCATTATTAGAGAAATATTTTAAGTTTCCATTAGCATCTTTTTCTTCGGTTACCGCTTTTTCTAACGAATATTTGTTTTTAACAAAAGTTTTGAGTTCATTATAATTAGTAGTATTCAGTTTGTTGCCGTACAAACTTTTAAGTGATTTCCCTATTATTTTTTTATAAGATTCATAACCGTACATTTCTGCATAAGTATCGTTGCATTCGATAATTATCGAACTGCCGTATATTGCATTTATTTGTTTATCTACGGATTGTTTTGTTGAGATTGGTTTTAGTAGCTTAGTTTTATAAATTCCGTCAAAAGTTTTATCAAGAAAATTTTTATAAAGCTGTTCTGCTTTTTTTAGATTATCCTCATTCTGTTTGAACTTAGAAATATCTCTTGCAGTTGCTGCAATAACAAATTGTCCATCTTTTTTTATTATAATTGCATTTATTTGAACGGGAAATTTTTTACCGTTCTTTTTAACATGAACAGACTCAAAAAGGTACGCCTTGTTTCTCATTAACTCATTAAAAGCTTTTTTTGAAAAATTCGGCTCATGATTAGTGTCAACCTTAAAAGCAATATCATCCGGAGATAATTGCATCAGTTCCTTTTTTGTGTACACGAGACTACGGCATGCTTCTCTATTAATATCAATGAATTTCCCGATTTTCCTTTTTGAGAATTCAATAATAAATATTGCATCTCGACTATTGTTAAAAATAGTCTTATACCATTGTTCCGAATTGTTTTTCATTATTTTATCCTAAAAATTAGACTCTTCAAATTATTAATAAACTGACTCACCCCCAAACCCCTCTCTCTCGAGAGAGGCTTTTAAAAGCCCCCTCTCTTTTAAGAGAGGGGGTTTGGGGGTGAGTCAAAAGTATTGCATAATTGTTTTAATACTTCCTCAATATTATTTTCTATCTCTTCATTCTTAAATCTAACAACATTTATTCCCAACATATTTATTATTCCGGTTCTTAATTCATCATGCTCTCTACTGTAATCATGTATTTTCCCATCTATTTCAACAACAGTTTTCATTTTATGGCAATAAAAATCTGCAATGAAAAAGGTTTCTTTTCCAAATAAATCAAAAAACAATGGGAATTGTCGATCGAATTTTTTCCCTTCAAATTTTCTGTTGCGTACATTTTCCCAAAATATTTTTTCCGCTTTTGTAGCACGTTTTCGTAAATCACGACAAAGTCTCTTTACAATTAAACGAAGTTGTCTATTATTACTTAAACTCATTTTGATTCCTTATCTTTCTGACTCACCCCAAACCCCCTCTCTCACGAGAGAGAGGTGGCTTTTAAAAGTCCCTCTCTTTTTAAGAGAGGGGTTTGGGGTGAGTTAAAATAACGTTGCAAAATACCAAATCCCATAAACCTTCAATTTTAAACTTGCCAACCTGGTACTCTGCCAACCTTTTAACCCGCAAATTTAAGCGTAAACGTTGTACCTATTCCCTTTTTACTTTCTACGTCAATATTAATATTATTCAATCTGCAATATTCGTTTACAAGAGCAAGTCCAATTCCATTGCCCTCAAAACTGCGTGTATATCCACTCTCTTCCTGCGAAAACGCTTCAAATAATTTAGGAAGATATTCTGCAGATATTCCTATTCCCGTATCAACAATTTTAACTTGGAGCTGTTCTTCTTTTTCAGTCAGTTCAATCTCTACTTTTCCTTCTTTCGTATATTTTAGTGCATTATCAACAAGATTTTTAAATATTTGCTCAAGTGCGTACGCATCAGCTTTAACAATTAAATTCTCGGTTAATTTTTTAACTTCAAGATTAATATTTTTCGATTTGGCAAGGTATTTATAACTAACAATTATCGGAGCCAAAACGTCATTATATAAATGCAATTCTTTTAATATACACTCATAAGTTCCCGTATGTATTTCCGATAAATTAAGCAATAAATCAATAGTACGAATTATTCTGTGTCCCGCTCTATCAATTAAACTAAAACTCGTTTTCATATCTTCGCTTACAATATCCTGTAATTCCTCTTTTAATAAACCTGAAAAACTAACAATAGCATTTATTGGTGTTCTAATTTCGTGGGACATTTGAGCAAGAAATTCGCTTTTAATTTTGTCCGCTTGTTCTGCTGCTTCTTTTGCTTTTACCAATTCGGCTTCAGCTTTGCGGCGTTCGGTTACATCTTTATGAATTTCAATGTAACCCATAAATATATTTTCCGCCGAAAATATCGGTGTAAGCGAAACTTCGGCATTTATTATTGTACCGTCTTTTGTTTTGTTAAAAAGTTCACCGCTAAAAGATTTGTGTTCTTTGATTCTTTTTTCAAAAACATCATAAAACGCCTCTCCCATTATAAACGATTTGATAATGGATACTTTTTTACAAATCATTTCGTCTTCGGTGTAACCGTATATATTTTTAAAACCGGAGTTAACATAAGTTATTTTCCCTTCGACATCCGTAACGATAACGCCAGTATCTTCAACGCACTCAACTCCAAGTTTGAGTGTACGATTTTCTTCTCGCAGCTTTTTATCTTCGGTTATATCATAAATGTATCCTTGTACTGCCTGCTTACCTTCAAATAAAATAGATTGCCCAAGAACGAGAACATCAATTACACTTCCATCTTTACGAATAAATTTTTCTTCAAGCGAATTTAACATTTTACCTTTGGTCATTAACATCTTCATTCTCGATTTCGCTATTTCTTTAAAATCCGGATGAACAAAATCAATTATATTTTCACCCATTAAATCTTCTACTTTCCTAAATCCGAGTGTTTTAGCAAGAACTTTATTTGCAAAAATAATTTTACTTTTCTGCATTATTAAAATACCGACAGGTGATTGTTCAATTAAGGATTTAAACTTACTTTCACTTGCTTTTAATTTTTCAGATACTAATTTGGATTCTGTTAAATCTTTTACCGAGACAAAAACTAAATCATTTGAAATCTTAGATGCATTAAATTCTAAATATTTAAGTTTTCCTTTAGGAGTTAAATATTCTCTTTCAAATTTTGCACTTTCTGTCTTCATTATCCTTTTTATTTGGGAAGGGACTTTTTTTCTTTCTTCATCTGAGAAAAATGAATTGTTTGCTTTCCCGACTATATCTTTTTTATCCAATTCATAAATTGATAAAAATGCTTTATTTACATCTGTAATTATTCCTTTACTATTACCGAGGGCTAAACCAATAACAGATTTTTCAAAAAAAGATCTGAATTTTCCCTCGCTTGCTTTTAATTCCAATAGATTCCTTTTCTGCTCTGAAACATCAATAGAATATTCAATCATTTGAATTAATTCACCGTCTTTATCAAGTATGGGATGACCGTGAACTTCAAAAGCATGTAAATTTCCATCGGCATCAATGTGCTCATGTTCAACTGTATATGGTTTTTTTGTTTTTTTAATTTGATTTAAAGGACAAAATTCACTTATATTACAATCATCGTTATGTTTATGATACGTGTTAAAGCATTTTTCACCAATTACATTACGTCCTTCGGAAGCCGCGGGATTTGCCAAAATTACAGTGTAATCTTCAGTATCAATTACCACAAAAGGATTACTTAACGAATTGATTACTGTGCTCAAAAATTTGTTTTGAGTCTCAATAATTTCTTTTGATTCCTCTTGTTCAGTAATATCACGTGTTGTTGACAAAAGATGTGAAATACCGTTGAGCTCAATAATCCGTGCAGACATTGACCCTTTTATTATTCCGCCGTCTTTTAATTTAAAATTTGCTTTTAAATTATTTACATAGCCATCTCTCTTTAATCCTTCAACCAACATTTCACGGTCCTGCGGATTTTCCCAAATATCTAATTTCAGCGAAGAGACTCCTTTAATCTCCTCGTTTTTATAACCTGAAATACTTTCAAAACCTTTATTTATTGCAACATAAGAACCGTCTTCTAAATTTGTTATTGCAATTGCATCGGGGCTAGTTTCAAAAGCAAGCCTAAATTTTTCCTCATTTTCTTTTATTTGTTGTTCGTGAAGTTTTCGATTTGATATGTCACGAATTATAATTTGGGTTCTATCTTCGCCCAATTGATTAAATTTTGTGCCCGATGCTTCGCAAAATTTTTTATTTCCTTTTAAAGTAATCATTTCAAATTCGGAAAGCGGGCTTCTCGCTTCTTTTTTACCCACCATAAATTTTTCTACTTTTTCCTTTATTGCCTTTTGCCATTCCGGTACAACAAAATCAAAAATATTTTTACCTATTAATTCGCTTGCTGTTTTAGCTTCCAAAAGTTTTGCTGCAGCAGGATTAATAAATTCAATAGTTCCCAAATGATGAATTAAAATCGCATCCGGCAATTGTTCAATCAGTTCCCTGTATTTGGCTTCGCTTTCATAAAGCTCCATGCTTTTTTCTTCTACAATTTGTTCTAAATTTTGGTTTTGATTCAGAATGTATTCAAGTAGTTTAATATTGGTTACCTTACTTTTTGTAAGGCTTACAACCTGTTCAAGAAAATTACTATAAACAGTAATATCGTGTTCGTAGCAGTGATTGGCAAATAAAAAGAAAGCAGGTTTATTTAGCAAATCGAAAGAAATAAGTAAATAACAGTCAGGAATAAAATATTTATCGAAAAATTTCATTTTAATATCATCAAAATTTTCCATTTTGCTGTCAATGTAAAGTTGTTTATCTGAAGTAATCTTTTTAATAATTTTTTTGGAAAAAGAATAGTTCTTAACAAGTTCAGAATCGTTTGAAAGATAGGAATAATCAGTATCCAAAATTGCTTTGTTATCTTCAATTTTAAAAACAGAGCAATACGGAATAGTTTTCATAATTGATATTTTTTCCAAAACAATGCCAAATACTTCCTCAGCACTTTCAGCATCTTCAAATTGCTTTGAAATTAATGCAACTATTTCAATTTCTTCA
Source organism: uncultured Melioribacteraceae bacterium (assembly GCA_964639525.1). Lineage (GTDB taxonomy): Bacteria > Bacteroidota > Ignavibacteria > Ignavibacteriales > Melioribacteraceae > CAZXDS01. Next base: position 6,170 of record CAZXDS010000165.1, read on the forward strand.
ACTCGTTCAACAAGTGAATCATTTTCCAAATTTAGTAATTTTATCTTTTCTTTTAATTCATCCGATTTTGTCATAGCATTATCTATTATAGTGAATTGCTTTTTATTTCATTTTAAAAACAATAAAATTTCATACCATTATTATCGTTAGAATTTCAACTTTGTTAAATAAAAATTATTTATCCAAACTTCTATAAAATTCCCAAATTGCACTTGAAACCGTTTCCGGTTCATCTATCATAAGATAATGTCCGCCTGTAAATATTGTTTCTAATCTGCTGTTAGGAATATTTTTGTGCAAACTATTGCTTATTTCTTTACTCAAATACACATCCACATCTCCGCGAATTATCTGCACCGGAATTTCAAGTTTTGTTAAATCATCGGCAATATCCAAAAGTTCTTTTTTATCCAATGCCCTTGCAAAATGCAGAAAAGCCTTTCGTCCGGCTGATGTTTTCATTTGGTTTTCAAATAGTTGCATCAACTCCGGTGTTAGTTTTTCCTTATGATAAAGTCCCCTTTTAACAATTAACTTTAACATCCCCATATCTAAAGTCGATATTGCAATTTGGCGTATAATTGGAGTGCGCATTGCAATAATAGGCTGAACCGGCCAAAAATCATAAGCTACGGAATTAATTAATGTGAGTGTTTTTACCGATTCAGGATATTTAACGGCAAGCATCTGCCCGATTCCTCCGCCTACATCGTGGCAAACGAGATTGGTTTTTCCGAGATTCAATTTTTTAATAATTTCCGATATGTTGTATGCTTGACTGTTAAGTGAATAATCAAGCTCCAATGATTTTGATGAATCCCCGCAGCCAAGTATATCAATGGCATAGCACTTAAACTCATGCTCAAAGTATGGAATAATATTCTGCCAAATAAAAGAGTTGGTGGTAATTCCGTGAATAAAAAACATTGAAGATTTACCTTCACCTTTAACCATAATAGCATATTCAGCATCGCCTATTTTGATTTTAATTTTCTCTTCCATTTTTACCTCACTATTAATGCAAATTGCTATGAATTTCCTCTTTTAAACCGTTTTACTTAAAATACTACCAAACTAAATTTGTACAGCGATTCAGAGTCAACTATTTCCGTTGGTTTTAACCAACGGTTTAAAAACAAACAACACGAAACCGGATTTATCCGCATTTAACTATTGTTAATTGCATTGCTAAATTCCCAATGAGGCTAAAGCCTAATTCTTTAGAACTCTTTAATCCGTCAACTAAAGTTGACGGCAATATAAATTGTTCAACCTTTACTTTGTCTGTCAACTTAAGTTTACAGCAATATAGAA
>CAZXDS010000166.1:0-7481 GCA_964639525.1 uncultured Melioribacteraceae bacterium
CGCGAACATTGTAATCTTCAGAAATTGATAGTTTACCATTCGCATTAGTTAAATAGCCTCCAATTTTGGCAAGGAGAATATTCGGAGAATTTTCACTGAAATAAGTATTTGTTCCTTGCGGGTTATCTGCTTTTTTTACAGAATCCGGTGGTGAAACTCTTCCAAGAACGTCAACACCGGCAGTACCTGGAATAGGTTGATGCACAATCGCAAGTTTTTGATTTTCGCCGGCTGAATGAATTGTTCCTAAATTATAAAAATCTACTCTGCCGTTTTCAGTTAATGAAGGTTTGCTGCTTTTTTCCGTTTCTATCAAATATTCTACCCAACCGTCTTTCCCGGGTTTTGGTTTTGAGCCTTTAGCAATTAGAACATTATAAATTGGGGCATTTGAAACCTCCAAAAGCTTGATATATTTATTTATAATTTTAACATCAGGATTGGAAGTAATTTTAAGTTTTCTAAATTCTTTTAAAATATCACTGTAAGAAATATTTTTGTATCCCTTTGCCGGTGGGAAAAAATTACCGGTTACTTCCATTGCATCATTACTAATATTCAATGAAAAAGAAGCCTCTTTGAATACCGGTAGAATTTGATATGAATTATTTTCATAAATCAAAAATCCTTCAACAGTTGAATAGTACTCACCCAAATGACTTTTTATATTATTACCAATCTCCGAATATGCTACTTCAGTTTTTTCCGATTCATTTGCAATATTTTTTTTGGTAATAATAAGTGTTTGATTCGGAATAATTCTCTTCGCAACGGGAAGTGGAGTCAAACTAAAGAAATATAGGTTACCATCTATTTTTAAGTTATAAATAGTCTGCATGTTCATTATTGAAAGGGGCGGTATTTCCAAAAATAAATGCGAAGATTTTGAAGAATTATCATTCTCAAGATGTACTCCACGGTTCTTTACTATTGAATTTGAAAAACTTTGCAAGTGCAACTCCTATTATTCCGAGTATCAGAATCTATGAAAATATAAAATTATTTTTTTATACAGACATCATCGGCTATTAATAAAAATAATTTAATTAAATATATGAGTCCATTCTAAAAAGTAATATTTTTACTAACCCACGACTTCAGTCGTGGGTTAGTAAGAATTTACTAGTTTCATCAACCGTTTTCCGATACGGATCTGTGATAACGGTTTAAATCGACTTAAGATATAAGGCTGAGCTCAGCATTTATTATTTTTATTCACAGAGTGACCGTCCCAAAAGCGGACTAATGAATCTGTACTACGATTTGTAACTCAAATTGATTAGCGTAGCGGTCAATCTGTGTAAAACTACATAATTATAGAAAGCCGTCATAATTAGAACTCAGCCGGATATAATAAAACTTTTAGTCTGAATCACCAAAAGGGAAAATGAATATTTTTAATAACAAGAAACTTCATTATTTTTAATAACAGTATTTGAATTTAATTTGGAGTTTAGTTGATTAAAAAACTTAATTACGGTGAACTTTATATTATTGCAACTCCAATCGGGAATATGGGTGATATTTCACTCAGAGCGATTGAGACAATGAAAAATGTCGATATTATCTATTGTGAAGATACACGTATAACATCAAAGTTAAGTAAGCATTATTCGTTTAAAACATTACTGAAACCGATGAATGCTCGCATGGAAGAAAAAGTAATTGCCTCGATTATTGAAAAACTACAATCAGGATTGAGTATTGGATTGGTATCTGATGCAGGAACTCCGACAATTTCCGATCCGGGAATCAGGCTTGTTTCGGAAGCAATAAAAAGCGGAATTAGAGTAAATGGAATTCCCGGAGCAAATGCTGCAATTTTGGCTTTAAGCATATCAGGGCTGCCGACAAATTCTTTTGTTTTTGAAGGATTTCTACCTCAGAAAAAAGGGAGGCAAAAAAAGCTCAAAGAACTTTCGATTGAGCCAAGAACCATTGTTCTTTATGAATCTACATATAGAATAGAAAAATTGTTAAATGAATTAGAGAATTATATACCGGATAGATTTGTTGTTGTTTGCAGAGAATTAACCAAAAAATTTGAAGAAACCTGGCGTGGTTTACCAAGTGAGATTTTAGCGGACTTTGATTCTAAGACCACAAAAGGGGAGTTTGTAGTAATAATTGCTCCAACAAATTGGAAATAACATTCCCACAAACTCCAAATTAATTATTCTGCATCATATTCAATTAGCGAATGAATTTCATAGCCTTTTAATTTCTCTTTTCCGTTTAAAAATGTCAGATCAATTAAAAATGAAATTTGGGTTACTTCCGCTCCCAAATGTTCTACTAATTTACAAGCAGCTTCCATTGTGCCACCGGTTGCAAGTAAATCATCATGCAGCAAAACTTTGTCGCCTGGAACTAGTGCATCTTTATGAATTTCAATAGTATCCGTACCGTATTCTAATTGGTATGTTTCCGAAATTGTTTCTGCAGGAAGTTTTCCGGGTTTTCTGATAGGGACAAAGCCTGCTCCCAATTTTTCGGATAAGGCGCCTCCAAAAATAAAACCCCGTGATTCAATGCCGACTACTTTAGTTATTCCTTTACCCCGAGATAATTTGTACAGTTCTTCTAATGTTTCAGAAAAACCGGACTTGTTCTTTAGCAAAGTGGTAATGTCTTTGAAAACAATTCCTTCGATTGGAAAATCCTTTACATCACGAATTAATTTTTTTAGTTCCATTTTTGCTCCTATATTCTTTTAATTTTCCTATTAATAAATGAAATAAATTCCTTTTTTGAGTAGGAATTAATTAATTCTTCCTTTTGAAGACCTGCTTTTTGTGCAATCATAATTCCAAATTGGATGTTTGAAATTCCTTTGATTGAATGAGCATCGGGATTGATTGCAAATTTGCAGCCTTTTTCCCGTGCATAATAAATATTTCGCCAGTCCAAATCAAGACGAAAAGGGCTAGAATTTATCTCAATTGCAACATCATTTGCGGAGCAAGCATCAATCACTTTTTTGATGTTAATTGCGTATCCTTTACGGCGTAACAATAGCCTACCTGTCGGGTGTGCCAATAAATCTGTAAAAGGTGATTCGATTGCACAAACAATTCTTTTTGTCATTTCTTCTTCATTCATTGTAAAATTAGAATGAATTGAGGCGGTCACAAAGTCGAAAGTTTTCATAAATTCATCTCTGTAGTCCAAAGAACCATCCTTAATAATATCACTTTCAATTCCGTGAAATATTTGCAGAGGTTGAGTGGAATTTAGTTCTGTAATTTCCTTTTTCTGCTCTAAAACACGAATTTCAGTTAATCCGTTTGCATAATAGGCAGATTTGCTATGATCACAAACAGCAGCATATTTAAACTGCAGGTGTTGTGCTTCCGTTATCATTTCAGATAATGTGTTTATACCATCAGATGAATCCGTGTGGAAGTGGAGCAGTCCCTTAAAATCATTAAAAGTGAAATTACTTTCCGTTTGTAATTTTATGGGAGCATCAAAATATTGCTTTTCTCTCATTGGGGGAGCAACATATGGAAAATCCGGTTTAGAAAATACGTCAGTTTCAGAACCGATTTTATCAGGAATATTGAGCTTTGATAAAAATTCTTTGCTTCCTGTTGTTAAAAATAATTGCTTTTGATATTCATTTTTGTCTTCAATTATAAAAATATTGATTATTGTACTGTCAGTTTCATCAATTTGTAATAAATGATATGAACTATTATTAGTTATCTTATTGAAATTAAACAACTTATGTAGCTCTAATAACAGTTGATTATAATTACTTGTTAATAAAATAAGTTCAATTTTTGAGATTACTTCATTTTGGCGTTTTAATTCACCTGTTATTTCAATTTTCTGAACAAATTTTAGCTTATTTAGCGATTTAATTATGGATGTTCCGCGTTTTAAGGCAGTCGGGAGCAGGAGCATTGAAGCAGTAGCCTTTATTCTTTTAATTTCGGCAAGGATGTTATTTTGTGATTTTAAGCTAAAACCGGCAATTTTTTTCAATTTATCATTTTTACAAGCATGCTCCAGAGAATCTAAGTCTGATATGTTTAATTCATCAAAAAGTACTTTGATTTTTTTTGAACCGAGTCCTTTTATCATGAATAAATCTCTCAATCCGGACGGAATACTTTTTTTCAATTCATTTAAATCCGATGATTCTCGGTGAGAATAATAATCATTAATAACGGATAATAAACCTTTGCCGATTCCTTTTGTATCTGCAATGCTCCCGTCGGCAATAATTGCTTCAATGTCTGTTTGTATTCTTCTGATTGCATTTGCTCCGTTTTTATATGCTCCGACTTTGAATTTATTTTCACCTTTAAATTCAAGAATGCCTGCAATTTCTTCAAATATTTCAGCTATTTCATTTTTTAATGACATCTATTTCACCAAATTTAACCCGATTATAATTTCCGAAAGAGTAAAGAAATATCCCAATAAACTGCCGGAAATTACTTGTGGCAGAGTATGAACATTTAACTTAATTCTTGACCACCCAACTAAAAGTAAAATTATTACAAAAATTGGGAATAGTGAAAAATTAGTGTATAAAATTATTGCCCACGGTGAAGCTATCCCGATTGCGTGGGCACTTATTTTCCAATATTTGTTTATTGTAATAAGAATGATTGTGTTAATCACATAGCTTAACCAAGCAAGAATACTAATTGTGCTCGTATCAAAGTATAATAAAACTAACATGGCAATGATAGCAAATAAAGTTGAAAATAAATATGGAATTTGACGCTCTTCTTTGTTCGTCGCGTCTTCGTTGCTTATTTTATTTTTGTGTCTCAAATAAAAAAATAATGAGACAGGGAGCACAAATCCAAATATTATTGCGATTAAGATTACAATTATCCTTTTTGAAGTTTCGCCTTCAAAATAATAACCCAGGTACAAAAAAAGATAAAGTAAATTTACCGGTGGAATAAACGCGTTAGAAATGATTCTCGCAATTTTTGAAGATGATAATTTATTGTTCAATTTGTGCTTCACTTTGTTGAAAAGTTATTATGATTTATAATGTAAAAATGTTATTACTTAATCTCTTTCATATTTTTCGAGCTCGTCAACATAATTCATTAATAAATCTTCAATCGGTTCATATTCTTCCAATGTCATTAACTCTTGTCTGATTTTTGATGCTCCGTAAAGTCCCTTTAAGTAACCTGTCCAATACTTCCGAAACGGAAATATTACACTCCTAAGTTCTTTTTCAGCGAGTTCGTATCTAAAATGCTTAAGAGCAGTAGTAATCCTAAATCGTGCATCAGCTTCTGTTTTAATTTCGCCTGTTTCAAGCAATTCTTTGGTTTGAAGAAAAATCCATGGTACACCAATTGCACCTCTTGCTATCATTACACCATCTGCGCCTGTTTGTTCAAAAGCATCTTTCGCATCTTTCGCTGAAAATACACCGCCGTTTAGCACTACCGGAATTTCTACAACTTCCTTCACTCTTCTAATCCAATCCCAATCGGCTGAACCGCTGTGTGCCTGAATTCGTGTGCGGCAGTGCAGAGTCAGTTCCTTTGCTCCGGCATCTTCCATTCGTTTGGCTACTTCGAGAATTTTAATATTTTCCTCATCCCAACCAAGTCGCGTTTTTACTGTTACCGGTAATTTTACTGAATCAACAACAGCCTTAACCATTTCCTGCATGTAAACAGGATCTTTTAGTAATCCGGCTCCGGCACCTCTTTTTGCCACTTTTTTAACCCAACAGCCTGCATTAATATCAATAAGATTCGGATTTTCTTCCTCTGCCATTTGTGCAGCTTCAACCATTGCCGGAATATCGCTGCCGTAAATTTGAATTCCAACCGGTCGTTCGGAATCAGTAATTTTCATTTTATTTGCTGTTTTCTTGTTCTTTCGAATCAAACCGTCTGAGTTTACAAATTCCGTGTAAACTAAATCCGCTCCGAATTCTTTACAGATTTTTCTGAAGGCTATTCCGGTTACATCTTCCATCGGTGCAAGAAGCAGAGCATTATTAATTTCTATGTCGTTTATTTTAAACATTCTTTCAGAGAGTATGTTGGTTTTTCCTTATTTAGCTAAATTCATTTCAAAATATGTATATTTTTTATTTCTTTTCCCAAAGAATTCATTCATTTTTTAAATATTTCAAAACAATTAATAGCGTAATAACAGCAAAAAAAGCACCTGTTAAAAAAGGGAATTGGTAACCGATAAACTCGAAAGCAAATCCGCCCCAAAGTGGACCGAGAACGCGTGCGAATGAACTGAAAGAGGAATTTAATCCGAGAACCGCGCCTTGCTCGGTATCTGAAGAATGTTTGGAAATCATACTGAGAATAACAGGCTGCAAAAGACCTGTTCCGAGCGACAAAATTACGGCAATTAATGCTAATCCGGTAAAATTTCCTCCATAAGGTATCAATGCCAAACCCGTCATCATAAACAGAATTCCCGTAGTAACAAGAGTTTTATCCTTAAATATTTTTGAAAGAAAACGAATAAATCCACCTTGCATTACTGCACTGACAAGTCCGATTATTCCGAACAAATAGCCATTTTGCTGATCGCTGAAATGATAAATTTTGTAGCCGAGTAAAGCAAAAGTTCCATATATATTTGCCATTGAAAAAACTATTATAAAAAATATCCCAATTAACAAACCAAGCTGAGGCTGCGTGAGAATTCTTTTGGCAAAAGAAAATTCAAAAATTTTGGCAGTTATTTTCTTTTTAGAACTCTTTTTTAATGATTCGGGCAGCATAAATATTGCAAATAAAAATGCGGTAAACGAAAATGCGGAAGCTCCGAATCCGGCAATCATATAGCTGTAACTTGAAAGCAAGCCACCTATAAAAGGTCCGAAAACAAATCCCAAGCCGAATGCTGCACCAATCATTCCCATACCTTTTGAACGCTCCGATTTATCAGTTATATCGGCAATATATGCTTGAGCAACGCCTATATTGCTTCCACCGATTCCTGCAATTAAACGAGATAGAAAGAGCATCCAAAATGTAGTTGAAAAACTAAAAATAAGGTATGAAATTGCTGTAAACGAAAGGGAAGTAATAATTACGGGACGTCTTCCAATTTTATCTGAAAGTCTGCCGAGTATGGGATTAAAAATAAATTGCAGCAGGGAATAAATTGCCACAAGAACACCGATTCCAAAATCCGAAACACCGAGGTTCTTACTGGCAAATGTGGGTAGAATAGGAATTAATATTCCAAAGCCCATTAAATCAATGAATACAGTGAAAAATATTATTGTAAGTGATGCTTTTTTGTTGTTAGTTAGAGCTAATGACAATTTTATTCCAAAAAGAGAATTTACATTTTAGTTTGAACTCAATTTATAAAAATAATAAAAATTTAATGCAATTGTCTTTTTATGAAAATGTGTCTAAATTAAGTATGAGTCCATTCTAAAAAGTAATATTCTTACTAACCCACGATTAAAGAGACTGTGTGAAAAGTCAAGATCAAGATAGGTTGAAGAA